>DASUCK010000001.1:0-16536 GCA_036276095.1 Nonomuraea sp.
GTCATCGGTGACCTCCGAAAGTGTCAGGGTGACGTCGATGTCTCAACCATGCGCCGATCGGCGGCCGTGCTCATCCGTGACGTCCACCGAATCACCACCGAATGACCACCGAATCACTACCGAAGCCGCACTGAGGCAGCCCGAAGCGCACTCGAGGCACCGGGTGAGCGGTTGCCCAGCTGCTACCGGCCACACCTGCGGATACGCCATCCTGGGGGTTATGGAAGGCGAGATTTCCCCGAGGGAGGCCGAGGTCCTGGCAGCGGTCGGTGAGCACCTGTCCAACGCGCAGATCGCCGGCCGCCTGCGGCTTTCCGTGCGGACCGTGGAAAGCCACGTGGCCTCCCTGCTGCGCAAGTACGGCGTGGCCGACCGACGGGCCCTGGCGGCGCAGGCCGCTCTCCGCGCCGTCCGGCCGGGCGAGTTCAGCCGCCTGCCCGTCGGCCGCACCAGCTTCGTCGGCAGGAGCGGCGAGCGGGACACCGTACTCGCCGCGCTGGCGGAGTCGCGCCTGGTGACGCTGCTCGGCCCCGGCGGGATGGGCAAGACGCGGCTGGCGACGGTCGTGGCCAGTGAGTATCCCGACGGCGGCGCGTTCGTCGACCTGGTTCCGGCCCGCGCGGGGCACGTCATCCAGGCCGTGGGCGCCGCGCTCGGAGTGTCGGAGCGCCCGCCGCGGCCGCTGGAGCACACCGTGCTGGAGCGGCTCGCTCCCGGACGGGCACTGCTCGTCATGGACAACTGCGAGCACGTGATCGACGAAGCCGGCGCGCTGATCGACCGCGTCCTGTCCCGCTGCCCCGGGGTGCGGGTGCTGGCGACCACCAGGGAACGCCTGAGCGTGATGGGGGAACGGGTCATCCCGATCTCTCCGCTGCCGCTGCGCACCGACGCGCGCCGGCTGTTCCTCGACCGTGCCCGCGCGATCGAGCCCGGCTTCGACGCCCCGCCCGCCCTCGTCGACGACCTGTGCGCCAGGCTCGACGGCATGCCGCTGGCCATCGAACTGGCGGCGGCCCGCGCCGGGTCGCTGGGCGCGGCGGGGCTGCTGTCCGCGATCGAGGACCGGCCGCGACTGCTGTCCGGCGGCCGTGGCCCGGACGCGCGCCACCGGTCGCTGCGGGCGGTGCTCGGCTGGAGCCACGACCTGCTGGACGACGACGAGCGTGCCGTGTTCCGGCGGCTGTCGGTCTTCTCCGGCGCCTTCGACCTGGACGCCGCCGCGGCGGTCTGTCCAGGCATGCCGCTCGCCGAGGTGGCCGACGTGGTGGGGCGGCTGGCCGACAAGAGCATGGTGGCCCGCCACGGCGAGCGGTGGCGGCTGCTGGACACCGTGCGGGCGTACGCCGCCGAGCAGCTCGCCCGGTCGGCAGACCTGGCCGCGACGCGTGCGGCGCGGTTGTCGTGGGCCGCGGACACGGCCACCCGCCTCGAAGCAGTGCCGGTCACGGACCCCGCGTTCGACCGGGTGGCCGAGGAACTGCGCGCGGCGCTGGCGGAGGCGGACGCTCCGGCCGAGGCGGGCGGAGCCGCGCACCGCCTTGCCCGGTCGCTGGCCCGGCTGACGTTCGGCAGGGGCGCGTTCTCGGAGGCGAGGGCCCACTACGCGGCGGCCGCCCGGCACGCCGGCGACGTGGCCGAGGCGTGCCGGGACCTCCAGGACGCCGCCCAGGCCGCGGTGGCCGTGGCCGACGGGAGCGCCGCCTCCTCGCTCATGATGGAGGCCGCCGGCCGGGCCCGCGAGGCGGTTCCGCCGCGGCCCGACCTGCTCGCGACCGCGCTGGCGCACGCGGTGATCATCGCAGTGCGCTACCGGCAGCGGGCCGAGGAGTCCCGCCGAAGCCGGTCGGAGCTGCTGGCCGAAGCACCCCCGACGGCGGATCCGCACGCCTCCGCGCTGCTCCTGGCCGCGCGCGCCTGGCATGAGGGCGGAGTCGACCTCGCCAGGCAGGCGGTCGCCGCCGCCCGCGCCGCCGGCGACGACGTGCTGCTGCTCGGCGCCCTCGACGCCCTGGCCACCGCGACCGCCCAGGCCGGCGACACGCGGGAGGCGCACAGGATCGGCCGGGAGCGGATCGCCCTGGTCACCGCGCTGCCCACCGGCGACCCCGCGGCCACAGCGGAGATCATCGACGCCTTCCACGCGGCCGGCACCGCCGCGATCGCCGCCGGCGACCTGCCCGCGGCGCGGACCATCCAGCAGCGGTCCCGGACGGAGGATCCCATCGGCACGCACCCGTACATCGCGGCGCCGCGGCTCATCCGGGTGCTGGCGTTGACCGGCCGCTTCGACGAGGCCCTCGCACACGCGGAGACCATGTGGAACGGCTGGCGCGCCGACGGCTCCCCGCGGATGGCCTGGATGTCCTCCGCCGTGGCCATGGCCGCGCTGGTGCATGGATTGCGGCGATCCGACCGGTTCGAGCTGTGGCGGGCTCGCGCAGCCGAGATGTCCGGCTGCGCCGACCCGGCCGACTCGCCGGATCTCGCGGCGTGCATGGCGTTCGTCGACGCCAGGACCGCCGTGCACACCGGCCGCTTCGCCGATGCCGAGGCCCTGGTCGAGCGGGCGTTCGCGGACTTCGCCGAACCCTGGTGGGCGGCCTACGCGCGGGCCGCGGGAGCCGAACTCGCCGTCACCGCTGGGCTCCCGGACCGCCAGGCTCGCCTCGCCGCGGCGGCGCCCTTCGCGGCCCAGAACGACTGGGCCGCCGCCTGCCTGGCCCGGGCCGAGGCCGACGACGCCGCGGCGCTGACCGCCGCCGCGACCCGGTGGGAACGCATCGACGCGGTCTTCGAGCGAGCGTGCACCCTGGCCCTGATCCCGGACCGCGCCCCCGAGGCCGACGCGGCCCTCGAAGCCCTGGCCACCCGTGCCCCGGCCGCTCGTCAGAACCGCGCGTCGGGCGGATGAGACGGCGATCGGGAGGGTTCGCGGCGTGGACGCGGACCCGCCGCTGATTCATGGAATCCCAGCTCAGCGAATCGCCATGCCTCGCGTGGGGGCACGGTAATCTCCCAACGCTTTACCCATTCGTGAGGTCGGAGTCGCCTGATGTCGCAGCTGCCCGATGTGTACGCGTACGACCTGGGCGATCACGGGGAGCCGGAGTCGGGTCTGCCGGTTTTCCGCACCGGCGACGTCCCACGCGGGCATGGGGTTGTCAGGGAGGCCGACCCCGTCTTCACGCCGCTCTTTCCCTGGCTGATCTGGGGCGAGGGCAGGCAGCGGGTGCTCAGGCCGCGCCGGGCCGCGCCGCGCCAGGAGTTGGTGGCGCAGGCGGCCGCCACCGCTCTGGTCCGCGGAGAGGAAGCCGGCCAGGCGCTCAGGAGGCAGGACGGTGGGGTGCGCCAGGATGAAGCCGCCGGGGTGCGGAAACGCGACCTGCCCGACACCGTGGACCCCGGTGACCGCGGCCACCCCGGCGACCCCGGCCATCTCGGCGACCCCGGCGACCCCGTCGACCCGGTGGAGAGGTGGGCGGGGTTGATGGTCGCGATGATGCGGGCTCGGGTTCAAGCCGATCACGACGACCCTTCCTACTACGAACTGCAGGCACCCCGGGAGCTGGCGTTCGCGGTCGTCGCCGAGGTGCTCGACGAGTTCGCCGAGCACCCGATGCCCGTGTTGTTGCCGGCGTTGCCGGTGGCGGCCGCTACGGGCGGGGTGCTGAGCCGGGCCGTGCTGGGTGTCGTACGCGCGACGATGGCGGATTGGGCGCTGGCCGGGGTGATCGAGCGAACGGATCAGCCCGTACGCCGGAAGGTGCTCGAACCCTTGATGGAAGCCCTGGTCGCGGGGTTCTGGCCGGATGACGACCCGTCAGCCGATCATGGGGCGGCCGTGCGGGCGTTCCTCGGCGGGATCGCGCTCGGCACGGTTCACGGCAGTCCGGCCGTCCGGGTGACCCCGCTGGGCGCGTACGGTCTCCGCAGGCTGTTGCGCGCGCACGGCAGGGTGGCCGCCGGCCCGGCCACCCTGCAGATGTAACTACCTGCTGCGATAGATCCGGACGTAGTGGAAGTCGGCGTTCACGGCCGGCTGTGCGCCCCCGTGGGCGACCAGCCCGATCCGCGGCGCGGCGTCCTTCGGGAACGTCCACACGCCGCCCCACGTCCACGTCCTGCCGTCGCGGCTGGAGCCGGCGCGGAACTCGTGCTCGCCGTTCTCGGGGTCGACGTGGTGGGCGAGGCGGAGCCAGGTCGTCGTGGCGGGCGGGCCGACGATGTTGCCGCCGTACGACAGCCGGCCGGCGAACGGCAGTTCCCTGCCGTACTCCACCTGGCGGGTGTTCCAGATGGCCACCTGGGAGAGGCGGGCGAAGTCGTCGTCGGAGACGTAGGCGACGAGGCCGGCCTGCTGGTAGTTGCGTACGGTGTCCTCGCCCAGGTCGAGGGTCACCTTGGTCTCGACGATGTAGTCGCCTTCCGGCGCGGCGCGGAGCAGGGCGCTCGCGGTGTTGGCCGCGCCGACCAGGTCGGAGCCCTGGACCGGCCAGCGCAGCACGCCGTCGGTGACGCGGGCGGAGGGGTCCTCGCGAACCCATTCCCAGCCGGCGCCCCGGCCGTCGAACTCGTCGGCGGCCAGCAGCCGGCCGGGGCTCGGGACCGGCGCCGTACGGGTGACCGGGGTGTGCGGGCGCGCGACGCTGACGTTGTCGAAGTCGGCCGGCCCGTCGGCGACCAGCCCGAACGTGCCGGACAGCGGCACCGGCGAGTCGAGGCGTACGGTGGCGCGCGGGTCGCCGAGCCGGTCGGCCGACCCGACCTCAGCGGTGATCGTCCGGCCCTTGACCGTGACGGCCAGGTTGTGCCAGGTCGCGGCGCCTCCTGGCAGCGCGACGGTGCGGATCGCCCGTCCGGCCGTGATGGTGACGCTGTTACCGGAGAGCGACACCGTTGCCTCGCCGATCCGCAGCCCGCCCGACCGGCCGGCCAGCCGGAGGTCGGTCTCGGCGCGGACGTCCCCGCCGAGGCCGCGCCGGTGCGTCAGCGCCGCCTCACCATCCCCGGAATGCCGGACATATCCACCGTCCTGCACGCCCCATCCGGCGGCGCCCCGCCACCCGCCCAGGTCCCCGGCGAACCGCTCGTCCACGAACCCGCGCGTGACCGGCGCCTCCTTCGACCGTTCGGACGGCCCCGCCCCGGCCCGCACCGCGGGCCAGCCGTCGATCCAGTCCAGCCGGTCCAGCAGCATGGGCCGCTCGTTGATCCCGTACGGCTGGTCCAGGAACGGGTCGTCCCGGTCGATCGCGTGGTAGAGCATCCAGTCCTGCCCGGACAGGTCCGTCAGCTGCGCGTGGTGCCCGGTCCCGATCCACCGGTTCCCGTTCTGGTCGAGCACGGGAGTGCCGCCGGCGCGGGAGGCGAGCAGCGGCTGCCCCTCGCGGTCCACGAACGGCCCGCGCGGGCTGGTGGCCCGCCCGGCGAGCACCGAGTACCCGGTGGTGGGCCCGGCGCAGCAGTTCGCGGAGGAGGCCAGCAGGTAGTAGTGGCCGTCGCGGCGCACCACGTACGAGCCCTCGAACTTGTTGTCGATGGCGACCTGCGTCGGCTGTCCGACGGCGCGGAGCCCGTCGGGGGTCAGCTCCGTAACCCACAATCCCCCGAAAAAGCCGCCGAAGTAGAGGTATTTCCGCCCGTCCACGTCCGTGAACTGCGCCGGGTCGATGGTGTTCCAGTACGAGTCCCCGGACGGCCGCGGCGCGACCACCGGAGCCGCCTGGTGCGTCCACGGCCCCGTCGGGGTGGGCGCGGTGGCGACGCCGATCGAGAAGTCCCACTGGTGCGGCGTGCTCGCCGTGTTCGTGACGGTGAAGTACATGACGTACCGCCCGTCGAGGTACCGCACTTCAGGCGCCCACAGCAGGGTGCTCGGGTCGGCGTACGGCGGCAGGTTGTCCGCCCCGAACGCGTCCCCCACGTACGTCCACTCGACGAGGTCGCTGGAGCGGGCGATGGGCAGCCGGTGGTGCCGGCCCTCCCCCTGCCGCAGCGGATCGGAGGTGCCGTACGAGTACCAGTAACCGTCGAGCCCCCTTACCACCGCCGGATCGGCGAACGTGTCGGCGAACCCGGCCGACACGGGGTTGTCGTACGACGAGGGCGGGCCGGTGAGTAAGGAGAGGACCAGCGAAGCGACCGCTGCGATGCGCATGTATCAGCCTTTCAGCCCACTGCGGGAGATGCCTTCGATGACGTAGCGCTGCGTCAGCGCGAACAGGATCAGCACCGGCACGCTCGCCAGCACCGCACCCGCCATGATCACCGGATAGTCGATCGTGTACGCGCCCTGCAGGATGGACAGCCCGGGCGGCAACGTGAAGTACTCCGGACTGAAGATCACGAAGATCGGCCAGATGAAGTCGTTCCAGTTGGCGAGGAAACTCAGCACGGCCAGCGTGGCCAGCGCCGGCTTCGACAGCGGCAGCGTGATCCGCAGGAAGATGTGCCAGTGGTTGGCCCCTTCCATGAGCGCCGCCTCGTCCAGTTCGCGCGGCAGCCCGAGGAAGAACTGCCGCAGGAAGAACACCCCGAACGCGCCCGCCGCCCCCGGCACGATCAACGCGACCAGGCTGTCCAGCCAACCGAGCTGATCGATGATCAGGAACTGCGGGATGAGGAACACGAATCCGGGCACGAGCAGCGTCCCGACGATGATCGCGAACATCAGCCGCTTGCCCCGGAACTCCAGCCGGGCCAGCGCGTACGCCGCCAGCGCCGACACCACGAGCACCAGCACCATGTGCCCGGTCGCGGCGATCAGGCTGTTGACGAACCAGCGCAGCACCGGTGTCTGCGTCGTCCCCTCGAACACGGTCCCGTACGCCCGGACGGTCGGCTCGGTGGAGAACAGCGTCGGCGGCACCCGCGTCGCCTCGCCCTGGCTCTTGAGCGAGGTCCCGAACGCCCACAGCAGCGGCGCCACGAACACCACGGCGAGCAGCGCCAGAACGGTGTACCGCCTCATGACCGCCCCCTGAACAACCGGAAGTTGATCACGCTGACCACGATCAGGGCGACGGTGAACACGTAGCTCATGGCAGCGGCGCTGCCCATCTTGTACTGGGCGAGGCCCTGGGTGAGGATGTTCACGATCGCGGTCCTGGTCTCGCCGCCCGGTGCGCCCTGCGTCAGCAGGTACGACTGCCCGAACATGTTCGCCGAGGCCAGGATGGTCGTCGTCACCACGAACAACATGACCGGCCGCAGCCCGGGCAGCGTCACGTGCCAGAACTCCGCCCATCTGCCGGCCCCGTCGACCTTGGCGGCGTCGTACAGCTCGCGCGGGATGTCCTGCATGCCGGCCAGGTAGATGACGCCGTTGAACCCGAGCGTCCACCACACCGTGACGCCGACCAGGGCGATCCACGCCCAGGGCGTCTGGGTCGTCCACGGGACCTGGCTGCCGAGCAGCCAGTCGACGAGGCCGAGGTTCGGGTCGAGCAGCAGCCGCCACATGAGGCAGACGACGGCCACGCCGAGCACGTACGGGGCGAAGAACAGCGCGCGGAAGAACGTCCGCCCGCGGAACGGCCGGTTGAGCAGCAGCGCGATGCCGAGCGGCAGCACCACCAGGAACGGCACGCTGAACACCGTGAAGATCCCCGTGGCCCGCATCGACATCCAGAAGTCGGCGTAGACGGCCGACGACGGGTCGAACAGCGCCGTGTAGTTCTCCAGGCCGACGAACGGCCGGGCCTCCAGCAGGAAGTCCCAGTCGTGCAGGCTGACCCAGAGTCCGTAGATCGCCGGCGCCAGCATGAACACGCTGAACAGCACCAGGTACGGCGCCAGGAACAGGTAGGGAGTGGCCCGCCCCGACCAGGTGACCGGAGTCGCCCTGGTCGCGGGGGCCTTCGCGGTGAGCGTGGCCATCAGGCGCCGTACTTCTTCCGGTTCTGCTCAAGGATCTTGTCGGCCTTGCCGGCGGCCTCGGCCAGCGCGTCCTTCGGGCTCTTCTTCAGCAGGATCGCGGCGTTGATGGCCTGGTCGACGACGGCGGTGGCGTCACCGATGCCGGCCACGGACGGCGGGAAGTACAGGTTGTCGATCTGGGAGCCGATCGCCGCCTGATCCTTGAGCGCCTGGAACTCGGCGCCGTCGCGGATGGACTTGCGGGCGGGAACCTGGCCGGCCTTGGCCCATTCGATGGAGTGGCCGCTGATCCAGTTGATGAAGACCTTGGCCGCGGTGAGCTTGTTCTGGTCGGGGCGGCGCTGCTTGAAGACGACGAACTGGTGTGAGCCCGCCCAGGCCGCAGGTTCCGTACCGATCTGCGGCAGCGGGGCGACGCCCCACTCCAGGTTCTTGACGCCGGCGAGGGTGTTGATGGACCAGATGCCGTTCCAGTTGAAGGCGGCCTTGCCGTTCTGGAGGGCGATGAAGTCGGCGTCCTGGCCGACGTTCTTGGGGCTGTAGCCCTTGTTGATCAGGTCGACCAGCCAGGTCAGGGCCTGCACGCCGGGCTCCTCGTGGAAGCGGGAGACGCTGGCGTCGTCGGCGAACAGCTGCCCGCCGTTCTGGTAGAGCAGGCTGCCGAACTGCATGCTGCCGGTGAACGTGAACGGCGTCGCCCAGTGCCCCTGGATGCCGGCCTTCTTCAGCTCCTCAAGCGCGGCCAGGTACTCGTCACCGGTCTTGGGCGGGTTCTCCGGGTCCAGGCCGGCCTTGGACAGGACGGTCTTGTTGTAGAACATGCCGAGGGGGTGGACGTCGAGCGGGATGGCGTACCGGGCGCCCTTGTAGACGCCGGCCTGCCAGACCGGCGGCGAGAAGTCCGCCTCGGTCAGGTTGAGCGACGTGGCCACGTCGTCGAGCGGCAGCACGACCTGGCGGGCGGCGTTCGTGGCGACGCTGTCGACGTGCATGATGCCGAGATCCGGCCCCTGGCCGGCGGCCACCGCCGCGGGGACCTTGGAGTAGTAGTCCGTCCACTGGTAGACGTTCATGGTCACTTTGATGTTGGGGTGGGCGGCGTTGAACTGCTCGACCAGCTTCTTCATGAACGGCCCGTCGCCGCCGGTGAAGCCGTTCCAGAAGTTGAGGGAGACCGCCGGTCCCGTGTACGTCGTCGGGGCCGCCGTCGCCGCCGCCGTCTGCTGGGCGGCCTGCCGCGGCCCGCCGCCCCCGCCGCATCCGGTGAGGACGAGCGCTCCGAGACCGAGACCGAGCGCGCGCCGCCGGGTGAGGTTATCCAGGGACATCTGCATCACACTCCTGACCCATGTGGTGATGCCTCGTTGTACATCGTTGTATCTAACGTTGTAAACAGAGTTGCTTGAGTTCGTTACAGCGTTGTAAATATGACCGGGTACAAGTTTCGGGCGGCGAGGGGGCGGGATTGCGGTCACGGCTGAAGGACGTCGCGGAACGCGCCGGGGTGTCGATCAAGACGGTCTCCAACGTGGTCAACGGCCACCCCCACGTCAGCCCGGGCACCCGGGCACGGGTGGAGGCCGCGATCGCCGAGCTGTCGTACCGGCCCAACCTGTCGGCCCGCAACCTGCGCTCCGGGCGTTCCGGCGTGGTCGCGCTCGCCGTGCCCGACCTGGACAATCCGTACTTCGCCGAGCTGGCCACGCACGTCATCTCCGCCGCCGACCGCCGCGGCTGGACCGTCCTCATCGACCAGACCCAGGGCGAAGCGGCCAAGGAACGCCTGGTCGTCGCCGGCATCCGTTCCCACCTGATCGACGGCCTGCTCTTCAGCCCGCTCGCGCTCACCCGCCGCGACCTCACCGACCGCGCCGACGGCACCCCGATGGTGCTGCTCGGCGAGCGCATCGCCGGCACCCCGCACGACCACGTCGCCATCGACAACGTGGCCGCCGCCCGCGCCGCCACGCTGCACCTCGCGGGCCTCGGCCGTCGCCGCATCGCCGCCCTCGGCGCCCAGCGCACCCCGGCCGGCGCCACCGCCCGCCTCCGCCTCAAGGGCTACCGCCAGGCGCTGGCCGAGGCGGGCCTGCCCGTGGACCCCGCCCTCATCGCCCACATCCCCGTCTGGCACCGGACCGGCGGCGCCGCGGCCATGTCCGCCCTCCTCGAACTCCGGCGATCCGACCCGCCCGACGCCGTCTTCTGCTTCAACGACGCCATCGCCCTCGGCGCGCTGCGGGTGCTGCTGTCCCGCGGCTACCAGGTGCCGGACGACGTCATGCTGATCGGCTTCGACGACATCGAGGACGGCCGCTTCGCCACCCCCACCCTCTCCACCGTCTCCCCCGACAAGGCCCTGATCGCCGAGTCCGCCGTGGAACTCCTGGCCGCCCGCCTCGCCGGCAGCCCCGAGCGGCCGCAGGAGGTCCGCGTCCCGCACCGGCTGGCGCCGAGGGAGAGCAGCACGGGCAGCATGCGCGGCACGGGCGGCACGGATTACGCGTGAGCTGACCTGCGGGCGCGCCCGAGCCCGGCGTACCCCTGGCGCGGCGGCTCGATGGGGCGACGCGCGCCAGTCGAAGTACCGCTCGCGTCGACGCACCCGCGCCGAATTGCCGTTGGCCGACGCGCCGGCCCGGGGAAGTCTCCGCCGGCGCGATCAGTCGGTGACCGTGACGAAGCCGGTGCCGGCGCGGTAGTTGGGGGACTGGTGGCGGAAGTAGGTGTTGTAGACCTCGCAGTAGCGTCCGCCGCGGGCCAGCAGCGTCGCGTGATCGCCCTCCTCCACGATGCGGCCGTGGTCGAGCACGATGATGCGGTCGACGTGCTCGATCGTGGAGAGGCGGTGAGCGATGACGATGGACGTGCGGCCGGCCAGCACCACGTCGAGGCCCTCCTGGATCTGGGCCTCGGTCAGCGGGTCGACGCTCGCGGTGGCCTCGTCGAGCACCACGATGGCAGGGTCCTGGATGAGCAGCCGGGCCAGCGCGACGAGCTGCCGCTGGCCCATGGACAGGGCACGGCCGTGCTCGCCGACGTCGGTCTCCAGCCCGTTCGGCAGGGCCTCGATCCAGTCGCCGCCGCCCACGGCCTCGGCGGCCGCGCGTACGTCGTCGTCGGTCGCGTCCGGCCGGGGGTAGCGGATGTTGTCGGCGACCGTGCCGCTGAACAGGAACGGCGCCTGCGGCACCGCCCCGATCTGCCGGCGGTAGCTGCCCAGCTCCAAGCATCTGACGTCGTGCCCGTCGATCAGCAGCTGGCCGTCCTGGAACTCGTAGAACCGGGTGATCAGCTTGCTGAGCGTGGACTTGCCGGCCCCGGTGTGGCCGACCAGCGCCACGGTCTCGCCGGCCTCGATGACCAGGTCGAAGTCACGGAGCACGGGGTGGGCGGGGTCGTACCCGAACGTCACGCCGCGGAACTCGATGCGGCCGGACAGTCGCCCGGCCGGCCGGGAGTCGGTCTGCACCACCCGGGGCGGCGCGTCGATCAGCGCGAACACCCGCTCCGACGCTGACAGGCCCTGCTGGAACTGCGACCAGAAGGCCGCGATGGACGTCAGCGGGAACCAGAACAGCGAGACGCCCTGCAAGAACAGGTACCAGTCGCCGGCCGACAGCCCGTGGGCGAGCACCCGCGTGCCGCCGAGCTGTACGAGCGCGACCGTGGCGAGCCCGGCCACCAGGAACAGCACCGGGAAGATCGTGGAGAAGACGAACCCCTGCCGGAGCGTCACCTGGTAGCTCTGCCGGTTGATGGGCCGGAACTCGGCGTAGACCTGCCGCTCCTGCCGGAAGTTCTTCGCCACGGCGATGCCGCCCATGGTCTCCTGCAGGTTGGCGTTGACCCGGCTCAGCGACCGCTGCGCGCGCCGCGTGCTGACCCTGGCCATGCGCCGGAACAGCAGCGCGAGCCCCACCACGATCGGCACCACGAGCAACGTCAGCAGCGCCAGCTGCACACTGCGGACGAACAGCAGGACCGTGACGAACCCCACCATGAGCACCTGGCTGATGAGGTCCATCGTCAGGGTGGACACGGTGGCGAAGTCGTCGGTGTCGGACGTCACCCGGCTGACGATCCTGCCGGACGGCGTCTCGTCGTAGAACGAGAGGTCGCGCTTGAGCACCGCGTCGAAGGCGTCTTCGCGCAGCCGCAGCACCACGTCGCCGGTGACGCGCGAGCTGAATCTCTGGCGGATGTGGTTGAACACCCATGACAGCGCGCCCACGGCCAGCACCGCCGCGGTGAGCAGCCAGCCGACCTGGCCGATCGTGCCGTCGGCGATCGCGTCGACGGCCAGGCTGCCCAGGGTCGGGATGGCCGCCTGGCTCGCCGACATGAGCACGATCATGACGGCGACCAGGACCATCGCCCCGAGCTTGGGCCGGAAGTAGGAGACGATGCGGCGCAGCAGGTCGCGGTCGTTGTAGGTGCGGTCGTAGTCCTCGGCTTCGAGGCCGTCCATGATGAAGCCCATGTCAGCGCGCCCCTCCCTGCTCCGTCGCCATGACCGGCCCGTCCGCGGGCACCTCGACCTCGTCGTAGTGGGCGAAGACCCGGCGGTAGAGGCGGCTGCGGGCGATCAGCTCGTCGTGGGTGCCGAAGTCGACGACCTCGCCGCGTCTGAGCAGCAGCACCTTGTCGGCCCAGCGGATCTGCGACAGCCGGTGAGTGATCAGCAAGGTGGTGCGGCCTTCGAGGACCCGGCCGATGGCCTGCTGGATCCTGTCTTCCGTCGCCGAGTCGATGGCGCTGGTGGAGTCGTCGAGGACGAGGATCGCCGGGTCGGTCAGCAGGGCGCGGGCGATGGCGAGCCGCTGCCGCTGCCCGCCGGACAGGGTGACGCCGCGTTCGCCGATGACGGTGTCGTAGCCGTCGTCGAGCTCGGCGATGAACTCGGCGGCCTGGGCGTCCTCGGCCGCCCGCGCCACCGCCTCGTGGTCGGCGCGCTGGCCCAGGCTGAAGGCGATGTTCTCCGACACCGAGCGCGAGAACAGCACGATGTCCTGCTCGATCGTGGAGATCTGGGACCGCAGCGAGTCGAGGTCCCAGTCGCGTACGTCGACGCCGTCGACGAGGATGCGGCCGCCGGTGACGTCGTAGATGCGCGGCACCAGCTTGGTGAGGGTGCTCTTGCCCGACCCGGTCTCCCCGACGATCGCGACCGTCTCCCCCGGTCGCACGGTGAACGTCACCCCGCGCAGCACGGGACCGCCGCCCTCGTCGTAGCCGAACGAGACGTTCTCGAAGACGATCTCGCCGCTGATCGGCGCGGCGTGGCCGGCTGCCCGCTGCTCGATCTCGCTCTCGGCGGTCATGATGGCGAGGATGCGACGTGAGGACACGATGCCGATCTGGATGAGCGAGAACGTGAAGATCGACATCTGGGTGGGGAACCCGAGCATGCCCATGAGCCCCATGAACGCCACGAGCTCGCCGATGCTGATCGCGCCGACGCCCTGCAGGTGGAGGGCATGCCACAGGGCGCCGGCCATGGCCACGGCGTAGAGCAGCGTGGGCAGGTAGCGGGCCTGGACGAGGCCGTTGCGCACGAACGAGTCGCGGTAGCGGCGCGCGTTGTCGCGGAAGCGGCGCCGCTCCTGCTCCTCCTGCGCGGTCACCTTGATCACCTCGATGCCGCGCACCGCCTCGTTGAGCCCCGCGTTGAGATCGCCGAACTGCTCGCGCATGCGCGTGGCCACCGGGTTGAGCCGGCCCATGTAGTGTCGGAGCGCGATCACGAACACCACCCCGAACACGCCCAGGGCCAGCAGCAGCCGGGGGTCGATGGCCGCGATGAAGAACAGCGGCACGATGCCGGTGAGCCCGGAGTCGACGATGAGGTCGACCCCCGGCGTGATCATGATGGACAGCTGGCGGATGTCATTGGCCGCCCGCGCCATCAGGTCGCCGACGCGCTGCCGGTTGTGGAACGTCTGGCTCTTGCCGAGCAGGCTGACGTAGAGCTCGTCGCGGGCGTCACGCTCCAGCCGCTTGGCCAGGACCTCGCTGGACAACCGCGCCACCAGGTCGAACAGCCCGCGGGCGGTCACGACGGCGAGCAACGCCAGCGCGATGGACCCGAGCGCGTCCGTCGGCTCGCCGCGCGCGCCGAGCACGGCGTCGAACGCGTCACCGGTGAACCGCGGGACCATCGCGTTGAGCACGGTCATGACGATCGACCCGCCGAGGAACCCCAGCAGGGGAAGCGGATGCCGCCGCAGGTGCGACCAGAGCCAGCGCACCGGGCCGCGCCGGTTGTGGCGTGGCCCGGATACGGAGAACTCCGATGTGCTGGCGCTGGTCACAAGACACCGCCCCCGATGCGGCTCGGCAGGATTCCCGGCAGACTTCGAACCCGTTTTCTACCATCGGGCACCGACAATTTCCCACCGGTTTTCGCCGCGCCGAGGCCGCACGCGACCGTCAGGCGCCGTCCCCCGGGGGGCTACCGCCCGACCCACCGCTCCAGTTCCACCAGGGCGTCGCGCACCTTCGGCACCATGGGCGTCAGCCGGTCGGGATAGGTGTCGACCAGGCCGTCGAAGTGGTTGCCGCCCTCGATCCGGTGATACCGGAACGGCCGGTCCGGGCCGACCATCCTGGCGTACTGGTCGGAGTCCTTCGAGATCGGCAGCAGGCAGTCGAGGGTGCCGTGCAACGTGATCAGCGGCTTGGTGATCCGCCCGGTGAGCGCCACCTTCGCCACCGCGTCGTACGGCTTGCGCGCGTGATAGTCGTAGTCGGCCGGGTCCCCCGTGTACGAGGGGTCCATCTCCTGCTGGTAGATCCGCGCCGTGAGCCGCCAGAAGGTCTCGTGGTGGTAGGCCCACAGGAACTCCGACCCCGGCGGGAACCCGGCCGCGTGCACCCCGGCCGGATCGTCCGGGTACGCCCTGAGCGCCTCGGGCAGGAACGTCAGCAGGTTGTCGCCCTTGAGGCTCCACAGGGTGCCCTCGTAGTCGACGCCGCCGTCGTACAGCCACCCGCGGTTCTCCAGCTGCCACCGCACCAGGTATCCGCCGTTGGACATGCCCATCATGAACGTGCGCTTCGGCGCCCGCCCGTACCGCTGCTCGACCACGGCCTTGGTCGCCACGGTGAGCTGCGTCACCCGCTGGTTCCACTCGGCGATGGCGTCGCCGGGGCGGCGGCCGTCGGTGTGGAACTCGGGGCTGGTGTTGCCCTTGTCGGTCGCCGCGTAGGCGTATCCCCGCGACAGCACGTAGTCGGAGATCGTGTAGTCGTTGGCGTACTGCTCCCTGTTGCCGGGCGCGCCGGTGACGATCAGGCCGCCGTTCCACCGGTCCGGCAGGCGGATCACGAACTGGGCGTCGTGCTTCCACCCGTGGTTGGTGTTCGTCGTCGACGTGTCCGGGAAATACCCGTCGAGCTGGATGCCGGAAACGCCGGTCGGGTTGACCATGCCGGCGGCGTGCAGCCCGGCCCAGTCGGCCGGGTCGGTGTGGCCGGACGCGAGCGTGCCGGCCGTGGTGAGATCGTCGAGGGTGGCCGCGACGAGGCGTTCGGCGCCCGGTACGGTCAACCGCCGCGCCACCGGGCCGGCCGGCGTCAGCAGCCCGGCGAGCAGGGCCGAAGCCACCGTCAAAGCGATCAGCATCACGCCTCCTCCAGGTCACCACGCCCCCGCCCGCGGGCGGCGCGAGACCTCCTCGCCGGACCCGGCACGCCCGTCGGACGCGCCCCGGCATCACCGGCGCGCCCGGCCCCGGTCGCCCTTCAGTGTCGTCGAGCCGCCCACTTCGGACAAGCCGCCGGCCGGCGGACCGCACGTTGGGAGACGTCCTCCCGGCGCTCCGGCCGCGGGCCCTCCACGTACCGAAGCGCGCGGGTACGGGCCCGCATCGGCGGACGCGCGGGTGCGGAACGGGCCGGCGCGTCCGGCCTCCAGCAGCGGCTCGACCCTCCTCGCAGCCGAGATCTACGTGAGCGGCGGAAGAGGGGGCGCCCTGCCGGGCGCCCCCTCTTCTTCACGCGGGGACGTGGCGGCTCAGGTGAGGGAGCCGGCCAGGTCGCGGAGCGCCCCTCTCAGGGTGGCCTGGGGCCGGTCGGAGGGGTTGAGCTGGGCGGAGGCGGCGCGCAGCAGGGCCGCGGCGGCCTTCTTCCTGGGGCCGTCCTTGAACTTCTCGGCCAGGTCGATGAACGCCTTGACGTTCGTGGCGGTCGACCTGCTCATCGTCCCGGCCCGCACCGCCTGGACGTAGTAGGCCCGGACCAGTTCGAAGGTGGACGGCCAGGTCAGGCGGGCCTGGGCCTGGGCGTTGAACGCGTCGACGGTGGCCGTCGCGGCGGCGGCGATCTCGTTCCGGTCGAGGTCCTGGCTCGGCGTGAGCTTGAACGCGTCGAAGCCGCGTGCGATCTCGCTGCCGTAGATGTGGCCGTCGTACCAGTACGTGGACCACAGGCCGCCGAGCGTCAGCGCGTTCGCGTTGATCGGGCCGCGGTCGAAGAAGGCGATCTCCTTCGGGTTGCGGGAGTCGGTGAAGTCGAACACCGACATGCCGCCCTGGTACCACGCCTGGGCCATGACGTCGCGGCCGGGGATCGGGATGAGGGAGCCGTTGTGGGCGACGCAGTTCTCGGCGGTCGTCTGCGGCACCGGCAGCTTGTAGTAGCTCCGGAACTCCA
>DASUCK010000002.1:0-9718 GCA_036276095.1 Nonomuraea sp.
GGCCCCGCTCAGCGCCTGGGCGGCGTGAGCGGCCGCGGTGAGCACCACGGGGACGCCGGCCCCGGTCGCGATGCGGGCCGCCTGCACCTTGGTGACCATGCCGCCGGTGCCGACGGCCGCGCCGTTCCGGCCCAGCTCGACGCCGGCCAGGTCGTCCTGGCCGCGGATCTCGGCCAGCCGGCGCGCGCCGCCGCGGCTGGGCGGGCCGTCGTAGAGCGCGTCGACGTCGGACAGCAGCACCAGCGCGTCGGCCCTGATCAGATGGGACACCAGGGCCGCCAGCCGGTCGTTGTCGCCGAAGCGGATCTCGTCGGTGGCCACGGTGTCGTTCTCGTTGACGATGGGGACGATGCCCAGCTCAAGAAGCCGGGCGAGGGTGCGCTGAGCGTTGACGTGGTGGGCGCGCCGCATCATGTCGTCGGCGGTCAGCAGGACCTGGCCGACGCGCAGGCCGTAGCGGGCGAAGGAGGAGGTGTAGCGGGCCACCAGCACGCCCTGGCCGACGGACGCGGCCGCCTGCTGGGTGGCGAGGTCGCGCGGTCGCGCGCTCAGCCCGAGTGGGCCGAGGCCCGCCGCGATCGCCCCGGAGGAGACCAGGACGACCTGCGTTCCGGTACGGCGCCGCGCCGCCAGCACGTCCACCAGGGCGTCGACGCGGTCGACGTCGATCGTTCCCTGAGGGGTGGTGAGCGAGGACGAGCCGACCTTGACCACGACCTTCGACGCTGAGCTGATCTGTTCCCGCACGTCTGGAAGCCTATCGGAGCCGGTCAATGCATCGACTGCATCATTTCATTCGATGCAGTTATGGCCCATGAGCGGACGCGCCTACGTCGTCACCGGCGCCGCCTCCGGCATCGGCGCCGCCACCGCCGCCCCGGTGGCCGCCTCCGGAGCCCGCGTCATCCGCCGCGACGTGCGCGACGCCGACGTGCGCGACGCCGACGTACGCGCCGACCTGACCGACGCGGACGGCCGCGCGCAGCCCGTACGGCAGGTGGAGGACGCCTCGGAAGGGCGGGTCGACGGCGTCGTCGCTCAGCGCGATCGCGGCGGGTCTGCGCGCCCGGCTACCCGAGCCGGCTGTCGGTGCCGCGCGGGCCCTGGCGGGTGGACTCGGCGTGGAGCGTGGGCTGCCAGTCGAACACGTAGCCGCCCTCCATCGGCCCGATGACCACTTCGGCCCCCGCGGTGGCGCCGGCCTTGGCCAGTTCCTCCTCGACGCCCAGCCGCTCCAGCCGGTCCGCCAGGTAGCCGACGGCCTCGTCGTTGCTGAAGTCGGTCTGCCTGATCCACCGCTCCGGCTTCTCGCCGGTGACCTGGAACAGGTTCTCGTTGACCCGGCGCACCTCGAAGCCGGCGTCCCCGAGCTGCTTCGGCCTGATCACCAGGCGCGTCGGCTCCTCGACCGGCTTGTTCGCCCGGGCGGCGGCGACCCACTCGCCCATCCCGTACGTCAGCTCCCGCAACCCGTCATGCGTGGCCGCCGAGACCGTGAAAACCTGGAGCCCCCGCTCCTCGAACTCGGGCGTGACCAACTCGGCCAGCTCCCGCGCGTCGGGCACGTCCGCCTTGTTGAGCACGACGACGCGCGGCCGGTCCCCCAGCTTCCCGTACGCCCGCAGCTCCGCCTCGATGACCTCGTAGTCGGTGACCGGGTCGCGCCCCGGCTCCATGGTCGCGCAGTCGATGACGTGCACCAGCATGTCGCAGCGCTCGACGTGGCGCAGGAACTCGTGCCCGAGCCCCTTCCCCTGCGACGCCCCCGGGATCAGCCCGGGCACGTCGGCCACGGTGAACACGGTGTCACCGGCCGTCACCACCCCGAGGTTGGGCACCAGCGTCGTGAACGGATAGTCGGCGATCTTCGGCTTGGCCGCGCTCAACGCGGCGATCAGCGACGACTTCCCCGCGCTCGGGAACCCGACCAGCGCCACATCGGCGACGCTCTTCAGCTCCAGCATGACGTCGAGCGCGTCGCCAGGCTCGCCGAGCAGCGCGAACCCGGGCGCCTTCCGCCTGGCCGTGGCCAGGGCGGCGTTGCCGAGCCCGCCGCGGCCACCCTGCGCGATGACGTACCGGGTGCCGGAGCCCACCAGGTCGACCAGCACCTCGCCGGTGGCGGCGTGCTTGACGACGGTGCCGTTCGGCACGGGCAGGACGACGTCCGCGCCGTTGGCGCCGTCGCGGTTGGAGCCCTGGCCCTGCTTGCCGTTCTCCGCCTTGCGGTGGGGCCGCCGGTGGTAGTCGAGCAGGGTCGCGGTGTTGGGATCGACTTCGAGGATCACGTCACCGCCGCGCCCGCCGTTGCCCCCGTCGGGGCCGCCGAGCGGTTTGAACTTCTCCCGGTGGATGGAGGCACACCCGTTCCCCCCGTCACCGGCCTTGACGTGCAGGACCACCTGGTCCACGAAGTCCGGCATCCAGCTATCCCTCCATCGCCCCGAAAGCGGGGCATCTCACGTCGGAAAAACGCCAAGGGGTGGATCGAAAGCGCTCGATCCACCCCTTGGGAAAGCAGCAAACCCGAGGAGGAACTTACTCCGCGACGGGAACGATGCTCACGGCCCTGCGGCCGCGCTTGACGCCGAACTGCACGTGACCGGCGGTCAGCGCGAACAGCGTGTCGTCGCCGCCGCGGCCCACGTTGTCGCCGGGGTGGAAGTGCGTGCCACGCTGCCGGACGATGATCTCGCCCGCGTTGACCAGTTGGCCGCCGAAGCGCTTGACGCCCAGGCGCTGAGCGTTGGAGTCACGGCCGTTCCGGGTGGACGACGCGCCCTTCTTGTGTGCCATTTCTCAAACTCCCGATCAGGCCTGGTCGATGCCGGTGATCTTCACCTGGGTGTACCGCTGGCGGTGACCCTGGCGCTTCTTGTAACCGGTCTTGTTCTTGTACTTGAGGATGCGGATCTTCGGGCCCTTGGTCTCGCCGAGGATCTCGGCGCTGACCGTGAACTTGCCCGCCTCGGTCGTCACGTCGCCATCGTTGACGACGAGCACCGTCGGCAGCGAAACCGAAGAGCCGACCTCGCCGGCGACCTTGTCCACCTCGAGGACGTCACCGACGGAGACCTTCTGCTGCCTGCCGCCGCAACGAACGATCGCGTACACCGCGGAACCCTTCCACTGACTAGCTGTTGCCACAGCCGCCCCCGGGAGAGGACGACCGCCGAATGCTGCGCCTGTCATTCGGTCCTGTCTCGAAACCGACGAACCGGGTAGGCGCGCCAACAGGGCGCGTCACCTGACGCACCGGTTCACCAGGGTACCGGATTGACGGTCCCGTAGGCGAACCGGACGGATCGTCGGATGTCCGCCGAGAACTACTCGGCGGACCTGGCTCGGCGGGAGCGTCGCCGCCCCCTGCCGGAAGTCTGGCCGGCCTGGTCGTCCTCAACCGGGACGTCTTCAAGCGCACCGGTCACCGTATCACGGCCCGCGGAGTCCTTGGCCGCGGAAACCTTGTCGGAGACCGCCTTCTCGACGGCCATCTTCCCCTGCGTGCCCCGCGCCTCCGGCTTGGCCTCCACCGGCTCCGTGGAGACCAGCAGGCCACGCCCGTTGCAGCAGTCGCACGGCGTCGAGAACGCCTCCAGGAGGCCCTGACCGACCCGCTTACGCGTCATCTGCACCAGCCCCAGCGAGGTGACCTCGGCCACCTGGTGCTTCGTCCGGTCGCGGGCCAGGCACTCCAGCAGCCGCCGCAGCACGAGGTCCCGGTTGGACTCCAGCACCATGTCGATGAAGTCGATCACGATGATGCCGCCGATGTCGCGCAACCGCAGCTGGCGCACGATCTCCTCGGCCGCCTCCAGGTTGTTCCTGGTGACGGTCTCCTCCAGGTTGCCGCCCTGGCCGGTGAACTTGCCGGTGTTGACGTCGACGACGGTCATCGCCTCGGTACGGTCGATCACCAGCGAGCCGCCGCTCGGCAGCCACACCTTGCGCTCCAGCGCCTTGGCGATCTGCTCGTCGATCCGGTACGACTCGAACACGTCGCCCTGCTCGCCGTCCCACTTCGACAGCCGCTCGGCCAGGTGGGGCGCGACGTACTTGACGTACTCGTCGACCGTGTCCCACGCCTCGGCGCCCTGCACCACGAGGTTGGTGAAGTCCTCGTTGAAGACGTCGCGCACGACCCGGATGGTCAGGTCGGGCTCGGCGGACAGCAGCTCGGGCGGGCTGGCCGACTTGGCCTTCTTCTGGATGTTCTCCCACTGGGCCGACAGCCGGGCGACGTCGCGGGCGAGCTCGTCCTCCGAGGCGCCCTCCGCCGCGGTGCGGACGATGACGCCCGCGTTCTCCGGCATGACCTTCTTCAGGATGCTCTTGAGCCGCGTGCGCTCCTTGTCGGGCAGCTTGCGGCTGATGCCGGTCATCGAGCCGTCGGGAACGTACACGAGGTAGCGGCCCGGCAGGCTGATCTGCGAGGTGAGACGGGCGCCCTTGTGGCCGATCGGGTCCTTCGTGACCTGCACGAGCACCGACTGGCCCGACTTCAGCGCCGACTCGATCCGCTTCGGCTGGCCCTCCAGTCCGGCGGTGTCGAAGTTGACCTCGCCGGCGTACAGGACCGCGTTGCGCCCCTTGCCGATGTCCACGAACGCCGCCTCCATCGACGGCAGCACGTTCTGCACCTTGCCGAGGTAGACGTTGCCGACGTAGGACTGGCTGGCCTCGCGGTTGACGTAGTGCTCGACGAGCACGCCGTCCTCCAGCACCGCGATCTGGGTGCGGTCGCCCTGGCGGCGTACGACCATCATGCGGTCGACGGATTCGCGGCGGGCCAGGAACTCCGACTCGGTGATGATCGGCGGACGCCTGCGGCCCAGCTCGCGCCCCTCGCGGCGGCGCTGCTTCTTGGCCTCCAGCCGGGTGGAGCCGCGGACGCTCTGCACGCCGTCGGTGGCGGTGTCGAACGACGTGGGACGCCCGGCGCGCGGCGCCCGGATGTGCACCACCGTGTTCGGCGGCTCGTCGCCCACCGGCTCGGCGTCGTCGGTGCCCCTGCGACGCCGGCGGCGCCGGCGGCGCGAGGTGGAGACCTCCTCATCCTGGGCCTCCTCGGCCCGCTCGTCCTCGGTCTCGTCCTGCTCCTCCTCGGCTTCCTCGGCCTCGTCGCGCTCGCGGGCCTTGCCGCGCCCGCGACCGCCGCGACGGCGGCGACGGCGGCGACCGCCGCCCTCCTCCTCGGACTCCTCGGCGGTGTCGGCGTCGGTTTCGTCCTCGGTCACGGTCTCGTCGACCGCTTCCTCGCTCTCCTCGGTCTCCTCGGCCTCGACCGGCTCCGGCTCGGCCCGCCGCGGCGCGGCCGGCGCGGCCTGGCTCGGGTCGGGCGCCTGGAACAACGGCGCGAAGATGGCCGCCGGCCGCTGGAACGCCCGGCCCGGCTCCTCCTGCCGGCGCTGCGCGGAGAACCCGAACGGATCAGCCAGCAGACTCGGCCTCACCGGCTCCTCGTCGAGGTCTTCCCCGGCGGGCTCGTCGTCGAGCGGCTCATCCTCAGGCAGGATCTCCAGAATGTCCTCGTCGGCAACAGCCTCACCACCGGACACCGCCGCCTCGGACTCGCCGTCTCCGACCTCGCCGCGCCCGGCCTCAGCGCGGCGCTCCCCAGCCTCAGCAGCGCGAGCGTCCGCCTCGGCGGCGCCGCCGACAGCCGCCCGCGCGTCACCGGCACGTCCCTCGACGTCCTCATCGGCAGCGGCCGCCTGCGCGGCGGCCTCCTCCTCGGAGGCCGCGGCGGCGCCGCGGCGGCTGCGGGTCGTCGTGCCACGCGTCCTGGTCGCCCTGGCCCTGGTGCCACGACCGGTCACGGTCGCCTCAGCCTCCGCGCCGCCGGCCTCCGCGGCCGGCCCAGTCTCAGCCTCAGCGCCGGCCTGCGGCATCCCGGCGCCAGCACCGGCCTGACCGACAGCGGCCTCGCCACCGGCAGCGGCCCCGTCATCGGCAGCCGCCTCAGCGGCCGCCTCCGCCGGCTCGGCCTTCTTACGCGTCCTCCGCCGCTTCGGAGCCTCGGCGACCTGCTCGGCGGGCGCCTCGGACACACCCTCCGCACCGGCCGTCACCTCGGCACCGGCGGCACCGGCAGCGCCTTCGCCGGGAGCGGCAGCCTCGGCGGGCACACCCTCCGGGAGCGCTCCCGCGGCCTCCGACTCAGCCTCGGCGGCCTTCCTCGTCGTACGCCGCCGCGCCGTCGTGGCCGTGGACCGCGTCCGCGTGGACCGCTTCGGCTTCTCCTCAGGCGCGGCCTCGGCCACGGCCGCCTCGGACGCCACCTCAGAAACGGCGCCAGAAGCAGCACCAGATACGGCCTCGGACGCGGCATCGGCCAGGGCGCGCTCGGCCGGGCTCTCCCCCTCGGCCATCCGCGCCGTACCGGCCGCACCGACCGCGGCCCCGGCGCCGTGGGGGCTCTCGACGGCCGCGAGAATCTCGGGATCAGGCTCACCGGCCGCCCTTCGCGCGACGGCGGTGCCGCGTACGGGCACCCCTTCCGTCACCGACGGCGCGGCCTGAGCAGCGGGTACGGTGACCGGCGCGGAAGCCGGCTCCTCCGGCAGCTCCGGCGGCGGACCCGCCGGCCTGCTGGCGGAACGGCGACGGTCGGTCACCTTGGTCTGTTCAGTTGTCTCCCCGTCGGGGCCATTGGCCCCGGCGTTGGGCTCGTTCTCGAGCATGCGGGCGCTCTCCCGTCAGCTCCCGGGCGCGTCGCCGCGCCGCACAGGAGCCCTCGTGTCTCAGTTGTCCGCCGGCATCTCCGTACGGAGGCGCCGGCGCCAAGTCCTGTCAGCGGTCGTGTCCGGCTCACGCCGGGCACTTCCTTATCCGGCGACGTGCTCACCCGCCGGTCCCGCCTCGCCGCCGCGCGTTTTGTCGCGGTCCAGGACGAGCGGGTCGGCAAGCGCACCGGTGCTGACGTCGAGCGGCCCCTGCGCCAGCCTGGTCACCTCGGGGGGAACCGGCGGCGCGAAGTCGGCCACAAGGCGCAGCCCTGTGAGCACATCGTCGGGTCGAACGGCAGGCGTCATGTGCCGAACAACCATGCGCAGTATGACACACGGCTCTCCTGGCACCTGAGCTGCGGTTCTGGCTGTTCCCTCGGACACCGTGAGCCCCAGGACGGCCTCTCGCGCGTCGAAGCGGCGGGTGCCCTTCTTGGTGAGGCGCTCGACCTCCACGGTCGCCGCCGCGAGGAACTTCTCCACCGCCACCTGGGCGAGCTCGCGATCGGCACCGGGCAGCCGCACCTCCCAGTCGGAGACCTCCAAGCGGTCGGCCGGCCCACCCGGACCCGCCTCCACGACGTCGAGCACATCGAGCCCCGGCGGTAGAGAGTCGTCCAGTCGGGACCTGACCTGCTCGGGGTCGCACGGCGTGGTGACACCGATCTCGAGGTATTCGGCTTCGCTGGCGACGCCGGTCGGCGCCGCTCCCGCGTAGGAGATCTTCGGGTGGGGCGAGAAACCCGCGCTGAAGGCCACCGGAATGCCGGCACGGCGAACCGCCCTCTCGACGGCTCGCGAGATGTCGCGGTGGCTGGTGAAGCGCAGGCGGCCGCGCTTGGCGTAACGCACGCGAAGGCGCTGCACCGTGGGCGCGGGCGGAGGCCCTTCGGGAACAGGTTTCAGAGCTTGTCGTCCTTCCCTTGTAAGAGTTCCTTCGTCTCAGGATAAGCCGCCCTGGCGGATGGACGTGTACGCCGAGGCACGGCTCGCCCACTGAGCGCGCTAGACCACCGTCAGAGGAAGGAGTTTCCGCCCCGTGGGACCGATCTGGATTTCGGTGCCCATGGTCGGGCACACGCCGCAGTCGTAGCACGGGGTCCAGCGGCAGTCTTCGACCTCGCCGCCGGAGATGGCCTCCTGCCAGTCCTGCCACAGCCACTCACGGTCGAGCCCGGCGTCGAGGTGGTCCCACGGCAGGACTTCGTTCTCTTCCCGCTCGCGGGTGGTGTACCAGTCGACGTCGATGCCCGCCTTCTCGGCGGCCGCCATCCAGCGGTCGTACGAGAAGTGCTCGCTCCATCCGTCGAAACGCCCGCCGGACTCCCAGACATTCCTGATCACGGCGCCGACCCGGCGGTCGCCGCGGGAGAGCAGGCCCTCCACGATCGACGGTTTGCCGTCGTGGTAGCGGTAGCCGATGGCCCGGCCGTATTCCCTGTCGCCCCGGAGCGCGTCGCGCAGCGCCTTGAGCCGCCGGTCGACGGTCTCGTGGTCGGCCTGCCCGGCCCACTGGAACGGGGTGTGCGGCTTGGGCACGAAGCCGCCGATGGAGACGGTGCAGCGGATGTCGCGGCTGCCGGTGGCCTCGCGGCCGGCCTTGATGACCTTCTTGGCGAGGTCGGCGATGCCGAGCACGTCGTCGTCGGTCTCGGTGGGCAGCCCGCACATGAAGTAGAGCTTGACCTGCCGCCACCCCTGCGAGTAGGCGGTGGTGACGGTGCGGATCAGGTCTTCCTCGGTGACCATCTTGTTGATCACCTTACGCATCCGCTCCGACCCGCCCTCGGGCGCGAACGTCAGGCCAGAACGCCGCCCGTTCCTGGAGAACTCGTTGGCCAGGTCGATGTTGAACGCGTCGACCCTGGTCGAGGGCAGGGACAGCGAGGTGTTGGTGCCTTCGTAGCGGTCGGCCAGGCCCTTGGCCAGGTCGGCGATCTCGGAGTGGTCGGCCGACGACAGCGACAGCAGGCCCACCTCGTTGGAGCCGGACTCCTTGATGCCCTTGTCGACCATCGCGCCGATCGTGGTGATGGACCGCTCGCGTACGGGCCGCGTGATCATGCCGGCCTGGCAGAACCGGCAGCCGCGCGTGCAGCCGCGGAAGATCTCCACGCTGAACCGCTCGTGCACCGTCTCGGCCAGCGGGACCAGCGGCTTCTTCGGGTAGGGCCACTCGTCGAGGTCCATCACGGTGTGCTTGTGAACTCGCCAGGGCACGTCGGGCCGGTTGGGCGCGACGCGTCTGATGCGTCCGTCGGGGTGGTAGTCGACGTCGTAGAACTTCGGGACGTAGACGCCTCCGGACTCGGCGAGCCGCATCAGCAACTCGTCGCGGCCGCCGGGCCGGCCCTCGGCCTTCCACTCGCGGACGACCTCGCTGATGGCTATGCAGATCTGCTCGCCGTCGCCGAGCACGGCCGCGTCGACGAACTCGGCGATCGGCTCGGGGTTGAAGGCGGCGTGGCCGCCCGCGATCACGATCGGGTCGTCGTCGCCGCGCCGCGCGGCCTCCAGCGGGATGCCGGCCAGGTCGAGCGCGGTCAGCAGGTTGGTGTAGCCGAGCTCGGTGGAGAACGACACCCCGAGCACGTCGAACGCGCGCACCGGCCGGTGGGCGTCGACGGTGAACTGCGGGACCCCCTCGGCGCGCATGAGCGCCTCAAGGTCGGGCCAGACGGCGTAGGTGCGCTCGGCCAGCGTGCGGGGCAGCTCGTTGAGGATCTCGTAGAGGATCGCCACGCCCTGGTTGGGCAGCCCGACCTCGTACGCGTCCGGGTACATCAACGCCCACCGCACATCGGCGGAGTCCCAGTCCTTGACGGTCGAGTTGAGCTCACCCCCGACGTACTGGATCGGCTTCTGCACCTTGGGCAGCAGCGCTTCCAGGCGGTGGAAAATCGACTCGACAGGCATACCAACCAGCCTAGCGGCGCCCGGACGGTGGCAGGCCCGCGCGGACGCCGGCATCGGGTGCTGACCCGGGTGCC
>DASUCK010000003.1:0-4018 GCA_036276095.1 Nonomuraea sp.
TGCGACCTGGAGCACCGATCGCTGACCGATCTCGCCGCCGACCTCGGCGTGAGCAAGACCATGATCAGCACGGTGGCCCGCCAGATGGAGGGCGTCGGAATGATCGAGCGCGTCCCCACGTCCAGCCGCGACCACCATTACCGGATCGTCTCCGGCGGGTGGGAGCACGTGCTCAAGGTTCAGCTGGGCCTGGTGCGGCTGGGCGTGGAGGCGATGGACTTCGGGTTGTCGATCGTCGGCCACGACCGCCCCGAGCAGCGGGCCCGGCTGCGGGAGACGCGCGAGTTCTTCGCCTTCACCGAACGCGACGGCGACGAGCTGCTCCAGCGCTGGCGCGACTACCGCGACCAGGCGGAAGAGGAGGATCGGAGCGGCCCATGAACACCGAGAAGATCGACGCCAGGAAGATCGCCGGCGAGGAGGTGACCTGGACCCTCCTCGGCACCCTCTACCTGCGGGCCTGGGACAGCCGCCAGCCCCGCTCCATCCTCGGCGACCGCTACGCGGCCGAGGCCCTGGAACGCATCGACTGCGACTTCCAGGCGCTGCACCGGCGGCTGCGGCCCGACAGCAACCAGTATTTGGCGGCGCTGCGCGGCCGGCAGTTCGACGACTGGAGCGCCGCCTTCCTGACCCGCCACCCGGACGCCACGGTGCTGCACCTCGGTTGCGGCCTGGACAGCCGGATGCTGCGCCTCGATCCGGAGGGCCGGCTGCGCTGGTACGACGTGGACCTGCCGCATGTCATCGACCTGCGCCGCCGCCTCTACCCCGAGCACGACCGGTACACGCTGATCGGCGCGTCGGTGACGGACGAAGGCTGGCTCGCCAGGGTGCCCGCCGACCGCCCGGTGCTGATCGTGGCCGAGGGGCTGCTGCCCTACCTGTCGCCGGGCGACGTACACCGCCTGTTCGACCGGCTGACCGGCCACTTCACGGCCGGCGGCGAGCTGGTCTTCGACACCGGAGCGCCCTGGCTCTTCCGGCTGGTGAAGATCTTCACGTGGCCGTTGCGCGACGGCCGCGAGGTCGAACGACGGAACCCCCGCCTCATCTGCGCCGAGCAGCTGCCTTTCACCGCGAACCACCACATCATCCCGGTACGCGGTTACCGCGTCCTCTACCGGCTCATGAACGCCGTGCCGATCGTGCGGAACATGTTCCGGTGGTACCGATTCACACTCTGAGCACAAGGGAGGGGCGATGGCCGACATCGTCCAGCGGTACGACATCCCCGTACAACACTTCTGCGTGTGGCAACCACGTACGAGAGAAAGGGGACAGTGGCCCATTCCGCCCAGACGAAACTGCTGGTCAGTGGGTACGGCGGCGGGGTGCCAGGACCTCGGTGACCTTGGCGATGGCCACGTCGGCGAACAAGGCGTCGAATTCGGCCACCCGCGGCGGCTGCTCGGCGGTGGGCAGAGTGCACGCGGAGGGAGCCCACCCCAGGTCCATGGGGGGGACGTTCGGTGTCATACCTCGACGGTAAACCTGTACCTAGGTACCGAATGCAAGCCCCCTCTTGGCGTACCGCCACATTCGATCGATCCTCCCCGAAGGCCGAACGCGTCGCTCAGATGAGTCCGGAACGGAATGTCACGCCAAGCCGCTTCCGCCCGGCCCGCTACCGCGACTTTTCGTTCGCATGCTGCTCAACCTCCGTTCTTGGAGAGGCCGCCAGTTCGCTCGACAGCGAACAAGATCCCCGACAGAGTCAAGCTAGATCCACTTTCAAATTCGCCAACAGTGTCCTCAGAGGACGCGACCGGACATCAGCTCGCGGAACGCACTCTCATAGCACCGGTGCCTGGCCGAGGTACTGATTGTTAATATAGGCCGTTGCCCAGACTGGGGAGTTTCTACTGATGGTGCGTCCGAAGCACACAGACCACGAGTGCGCCGCGACCCCCGAGTACGGGCACCCCCACTCGCCTAGGGTGTAGCCATCAATGTTGACTAGGCGCAGGTCGACTGTCCCATAGTAGAGCCTGGACATGTTGTTGCGCACGATCACTGCCCCCTGGACATAGCGCTTATCTGCTGACCTGACTGTGCAGACCTGCGCGAGCACGCCGCCATCGGGGATATAGACCAAGATGCTGCCATTGCAGGCCCACGTGCTGGAGCTGGAGGTGATTGGGTTGGTGTTTCCATAGGCACGCCAACTGCCGAGCTCATCGGCGGCGGCGGGCCCGGCGGTTCCCAGGCTCAGCCCGACAACTGCGGTGACAACGGCTGTCGACGCTGCGACCTTTCGCCTGACCAGCATGCCGATTCCGATCGTACGAGCCTGCTTCTCCACGCCGATCGCTCCTTCCCTCCAGACCCAACTGCGCGAGACACCCCATCGGCACGGATGGTGTGCTCCTTGGCGCTTGTTTAACACGCAGCTGTTTCAAGCCGGCTTCGCCTCAGCGTGAAGGGGCCGCGAGGGCGCGACTCTGACAGGGAGAAAGTCATGCCTGCGGGAAAAGGTCTCCACCATCGCGCTGGTGAGGGCCTGACGGTGGCTACGCCGGACGCCGCTACCGCCGGGCTGGTACGTTCTACGAACGCTGGGGACAAGGTGCGCTACTTCATCACCGCCGACCTGATTGAGACCCTCAACCAGGGTCGCCCGGGAGGAGCTCGCGCCTGTGCTTCGCGTGGCCGACCGCCGTACGCTCAGAGGCGACGCGCCCGCCATGGCCCGAGGGCTCTTTGACTCGCGATAATCACTGGCCTTATCAAGGGTCAAGTGCTTGCTCCGAAGGGGCTCCTGACCAGGCTCAGAATGGCTTACCGCTATTGACTGTTTGATTGTTCCCCGAGGCCGTAGACACGTACGTCGGCGTACCCGAGCCGGGCGAACGCCGCGGCGGCTATCTTCGAGCGGTTGCAGTACGGGCCCGAGCAACCTGTGCCAACGGCGGAGCTCCTGTGGCGAGGATGTCTTTGGAGTGACAGACCTCTTCTACAGTAGCCCCGCTGCTTTGTTCAGTGGCCTTGACGAACAGCCCTTTCCCTTAACTGAACGGCGTTGGGCCTAGAAATCTACAAATTTGATCTGAGTACGGTAGCCGTTACTGCACCCACGGTGAAAACGGGAGGGGAGTACCGTTGACATCGCCGGATGTCCTGAAATCCAGACGGCCTTTTATCGTGGTCGTCCCGAAGCACACTGACCACGATTGCGCCCCAATCCCCGACAACGGGCAGGTCTCTCGGGAGATCAGTGTCGTGGTATCCATATACTCGTCATAAACGTACTTACTCATGGTGGCTGTCGCTTTGTATAGAGTGTCCAGATCGTTACGCACGATCACTGCCGGCTGGACGTAGTTCTTGTCTGCTGACAAAATCGTGCAAGCCTGCGCACGCACATAGAAGTTGATCATGACGGTCGAGCCGCAACTCCAATCGCTGGAGCTGGAGGTGATCGGGTTGGTGTTTCCGTAGGCACGCCAGACGCCGGCACCAGCTGCGGCGGCGGGTTCGGTGGCTACCAGGCTCAGCCCGACAACTGCGGTGATAACGGCTGCCGACCCTGCGAGCACCTGCTTGACCAGCATGCCAATTCCCTTCACGCGAGCTTGCTTCGTCACGCGATCGCTCCTTCCGTCAGACCCAACCGCGCGAGACACCCCCATGCGCACGGATGGTGTGCTCCTTGGCACCTGTGTAACACACACCTGCTTCAGACCGGCGTCACAGCTTGAAGGCGCGCGTACGCGACGCATCTGTCCGCGGAGTCCGCGAACGCCTCAGGCGAGTCGTTGGGTGCTGACTGGCGGGCGGCGGGGGGAGAGGCTTCTGGCGTTCCCTGCCGGAGCGTTCAGGGGCGTTCGGAGGAGGCGGCCAGGATCGCGGCGGCCAGGGCCCGGCCGTGGGCGGCGGCGTGTTCGGGGGTACCGAGGAGGATCTCGTGGCCCTGGTGATGGAGCGCCACGGTGCCGTCCGGGCGGCGGGTGACGGCGTCGATGCCGGCCCCGGGCAGCGCCACCCCGCGTACCCCGGTGCCGAGCTCGCCGCCGAG
>DASUCK010000004.1:0-9262 GCA_036276095.1 Nonomuraea sp.
TGATCATCTGCCACCTGCGGTACGGCAACGGTGCCGCACGCTAGCATCCGCCCTCAACCAGCATCGACCGTCTGACCTGTAGAAAGACTGCTCGACGTTGTGACTGGCTCCCGTTTGCAAGCAGGCGCTAATCCAAGGATCCGCACAGACCGCCTCCACGCTCTGTCCTTGTTCCGTCGCTGTTCCGTGGGAGCACTGGAACCAGCGAGAAGTGATGCGAGACGTCCGCAGGCGTAGCCGCTGCTCAGCCGCATGATCGAGCTATTTGCTCAGGTGATCACATCGCAGGTCGGAGATCATGCAGATCTTCGAAGGCACCAACCAGATCCAACGATTGGTGATCAGCCGTCACCTCGCCCAGTGACCGCGACGTACGAACGCCCGGCCGACCGCTTCGCGTCCTTCGTCGTCATCGCGGCGGTCCTCGCTGGCTGCCGCCGATCCACCGGATGAGTTCGCCGTCTCAGCGACGCCCATGGCGTCGGCGCGGGCGGGTCAGCGCCAGGTCAGCGCGCCGGTGAACCTCGCCGACGTTCTTGGCCGCCGTCTGCATGCGCTCCCGGGTGTCGGCGCTCGGCCGGATGGCAGCCGCCTGCACCGCTTCGTACAGGAGGTCGGCGGCCGCTGCCAACTCCTGGTCCTCGTCTTGGCGCAGCTGTGCCCACGCCACCGTGACCCGTCCGAGGGCCGGGGCGATGTGCGCTGCGGCTCGGGCGCCCCCGGTGCTGAAGGCGAAGGTGTACGGCGCAACCGCGGCCATCCGTCGGCGGAACGTCGACTCGCCGAGGAAGACCAACGCCGCGTGCAGCCCGGCGTTCCAGCGGGCCCATCCTGATTCCCACGCCTGGCGGTGCCCCTGCAGCATGCCTTCGAGCTCAGCGATCGCGGCGGTGAACTCGGCGATCAGCCGCCGGCGGCGTTCGATGGTGCTGCGTTGCTCGGCCTCTAGACGGGCTCGACGTTCACCTGCCTGGTACGCCAGACTGCCGGCGGCGATCACCGCGGCGATCACCGCGACCACTGCTTCCACGGCACCATCGTGACGGAGAGGCGGTAGTGCGCGTGGGCGATTCGCCGCCGAGGGCGCGTGGAGATCTCCGAGGGGACGAGCAGGGCGGCGCCGACCGGATGCTGACCGTCGGCGGCCGCCTCAGTCCGTGGCGCGTTCCGGCTGGGCGGGGGAGGGTGTGGGCCGAGTGCGCCACGTCACTGCCCAAGCGGATAGTTTATTGACGTACTGGCGTAGTAAGCTTTCTGAGCGAATAGGAGTGGCGACGTGACGACAGCAGCGGCTCCCGAGGATCTGACCGCGCGGGCGCGCATCAGAGACGCGGCCATGCAGCATTTCGGCGAACTCGGTTACGAGCGGGCGTCCCTGCGCGTCATCGCCGAGACCGCCGGGGTCTCTCCAGGGCTGGTGCGCCACCACTTCGGGTCCAAGCAGGGCCTGCGCGAGGCGTGTGACGAGCACCTGGTCAGGCTCCTCCGCCGGAGCGACGACGAGGTCAGGTCCGGCCTGGCCTCCGGTGCTCTGGAGTCGGCGCTCGCCGCCCGCGCCTTCCCCGAGCCGCAGCGCCGCTACATGCTGCGGGCCCTGGCCGAGGGCTCGGCGAACGCGCTGTTCGACGAACTCGTCCGGCTGACCGTGCCCTGGCTGCTCGAAGCCGACCGTACCCGCACGGATCCCCCCGCCGTGGGCGTCGAGGTCCGCGCGGCCATCAGCACGGCCATGGCCCTGTCCGTGGGCATCCTGCACGAGCACCTGTCACGGGTCATGGGCGTCGACGTGTCCAGCCCGGAAGGCGACCGGCTGCTCGCCAGAGGGCTCGTCGAGTTCTATTCGCATCCCCTGCTCAGCCTTGACGACGCACGCCGGATCCTGGCCGCCCTCGACGAGGCCGAGCGCACTTCCTCCGAAGGAGAGGCACGATGACTGACGCCATCGCGGTGTCCGGTCTGGTCAAGACATTCGGTACGACCCGGGCGCTGAACGGCCTGGATCTCACGGTCGGCACCGGCGAGGTCCACGGCTTCCTCGGGCCCAACGGCGCGGGCAAGACGACGACCATCCGCGTGCTGCTCGGCCTGCTGCGGGCCGATGCCGGGCAGGTGCGCCTGCTCGGCGGCGACCCCTGGCGCGACGCGGTACGCCTGCACACCCGGCTGGCCTACGTCCCCGGCGACGTGAGCCTGTGGCCGAACCTGACCGGCGGCGAGGCGGTCGACCTTTTCGGCAACCTGCGCGGCGGGCTGGACAAGGCCCGTCGCGCCGAGCTGATGGAGCGCTTCCAGCTGGATCCGACGAAACGCTGCCGCACCTATTCCAAGGGCAACAGGCAGAAGGTCGCCCTGGTCGCCGCGTTCGCCTCCGACGTGGAGCTGTTCATCCTCGACGAGCCGACGTCCGGCCTCGACCCGCTGATGGAGGCGGCCTTCCAGCAGACCGTCCGCGAGGTGCAGGCCCGCGGGGCGACCGTGCTGCTGTCCAGCCACATCTTCTCCGAGGTCGAGGCGCTCTGCTCGAAGGTCAGCATCATCCGCGACGGCGTCACCGTCGAGTCCGGCGCCCTCTCCCGGCTCCGCCACCTGACCAGGACCGTGGTCACCGTGGAGGCGGCCGAGCCGGTCACCGGGCTGGCCGGCCTGACCGGCGTCCACGACCTGGTGGCCGACGGCACGCGCGTCCGGTTCACCGTGGACTCGGCGCAGCTCCAGGCCGTGCTGCGGCACCTGGCCGGCTTCGACGTCCAGTCGCTGACGAGCCACCCGCCGACGCTGGAAGAGCTGTTCATGCGCCACTACGGCGACCCGGCCGCGATCGGCGCGGCCCGATGAGCGCGTACGCGGGCACCGGCCGGCTGATCCGGCTCGCCGTGCGGCGCGACCGCGTCCAGCTGCCGGTCTGGATCGCCGGCTCGGTGCTGCTGCTGGCGGCCGGCGCCGCGGCGGTGGCCGACGAGTTCCCCGACGAGGCCGGACGGGTCACCGCGCTGAAGGGCGCCGGCACGAGCCCGGCCGTCCTGCTCATGCGCGGCACCCCGGTCGGCACCGACCTGGGCGCGCTGGTGAACTTCCGCAACTTCGCGTCCCTGCTGGTCCTGGCGGCGCTCATGAGCACCTTCGCGATCGTCCGCCACACCCGGCAGAACGAGGAGAACGGCCGGGCCGAGCTGCTCGGCTCGGGCCGCGTGGGCCGGCACGCCGGCCTTGCCGCGGCCGTGGCGGTGGTCGCGGGAGCGAACCTGGTGCTCGGCGCCCTGCTGATCGGCACGTTGCTGGCGGCCGGCCTGCCCGCCGACGGCGCGGTGGCGTTCGGCGCGGCGACGGCGGCCACCGGGCTCGCCTTCGCCGGCCTGGCCGCGGTCGCCGCCCAGCTGTTCCAGAGCGCCCGCGCGGCCAACGCGTTCGCCGCGGCCGCCGTCGGCGTGGCGTACCTGGTGCGGGGCATCGGTGACGCGCTCGGCGAGCGCGCGCCGGACGGCATCCAGGTGGCCGGCGCCTGGCCGGCGTGGGTGTCGCCGATCGGCTGGGGCACGCTGGTGCGCCCGTTCGGCGAGGAGCGGTGGTGGGTGCTCGCGCTGCCCGTCGCCCTGCTGGCGGCGGGCGTGGCCGTGGCGTTCGCGCTGGTCGATCGCCGCGACTTCGGCGCCGGGCTGATCGCGGAGCGGCCGGGGCCTGGGACGGCGTCCCGGTCGCTGCTGAGCCCATTCGGGCTGGCGTGGCGGCTCAACCGCGGCGCGACGCTCGGCTGGGTGGCCGGCGGCGCGGTGTCGGGCATGGGCGTCGGCACGCTCGGCACGGCGGTCGACCGGGCGATGACCGGCAACACCGGCGTCACCGAGCTCCTCGGCCAGCTCGCCGACGCCGGCGGCGCCGGCCTGGTGGACACCTTCTACGCCGCGATGATGAACGTGTACGGGGTGCTCGCGGCGGGGTTCGTCGTGCAGGCGCTGCTGCGGCTGCGTTCGGAGGAGGCCGGCGGCCCGGCCGAGGCGGTGCTGGCCACCGCGGTGGGCCGCGTCCGCTGGGTGGTCGCGCACCTGGTCTGCGCGGCGCTCGGCGCGACCGCGCTGCTGGTGCTGACCGGCGCGGGCATGGGGCTGGCCGACGCGGCGACCGGGGGCGTCACCGGCGTCGGCGCGCTGGCCGGCGCCGGGCTCGCGCAACTGCCCGCGGCGCTCACCCTGGCCGGTTTCGTGGTGCTCGTCTTCGGCCTACTGCCCCGGCTGAGCGTGCTGCTGGCCTGGGCGGGGCTCGTGGTGAGCATCGCCTGCGGGCTGCTCGGCGAGGTGTTCGGGCTGCCCGAGGCGGTACGGGACGTGTCGCCGTTCAGCCATGTGCCGCCGATCCCGGCGGCGGACGCGAGCGCGGGACCGCTCGCCGCGCTCGTGGCCGCGGCGGCCGCCCTGACCGCGGCCGGGCTGGCGCTGTTCAGGCGCAGGAACCTGGCCGGGTAGCGCGCCGGGTCACCGGCTGACAGCCCGCTTGTACAGCCGGGTGGCCAGCGGCACGAACACGACCAGCAGCACCGCCGACCACAGCAGCGACACCGGCACGGCGTGCCGCAGCGGCCACGCGTCGGGCTCGGGCATGGCCGGGCTGGTGTTGCCGAACAGTTCGCGGGCGCCCTGGACGAGCGTGGACACCGGGTTCCATTCGGCGACCGCCTTCAGCGGCCCGGGCAGGCGCCGGCTGTCGACGAACGCGTTGGACAGGAAGATCAGCGGGAACGACATGATGGTGGCGATGTTGTTGAACACCTCGGGGGTGCGCAGCGCGAGCGCGACCGTGGCCGTCACCCAGGAGAAGGCGTACGCGAACAGCAGCAGCATCAGGAACCCGAGCGCGGCCTCCAGTGGCGAGCTGTGGACGCGCCACCCGACCAGCAGGCCGACGATCGCCATCGTGGCGATGCTGGTCACGTTCATGATCACATCGCTGAGGGTCTGGCCGGTGAGCACCGCCGAGGGCGCCATCGGCAGCGTGCGGAACCGGTCGAAGATGCCCTTCTGCAGGTCCTGCGTCAGCGTGTAGCCGGTGATCTGCGCGCTCGACACGATCGTCATGACGAAGATGCCGGGCAGCAGGTATTCCCCGTACGAGATGCCGGGCAGGCTGATCATGCTGCCGAAGACGTAGGTGAACAGCAGCACGAACACGATCGGCAGCATGACCACGCCGCCCAGCAGGTCGGGAGCTCTGCGGATCTTCAGCGCGTTGCGCCTGGCGATCGTCGCGCCGTCGGCGACGACCATCTGCAGGGTGTTCATCGGACGGTCTCCTTAATCTTCTCGCTCGCGTCGCGTCCCGTGAGGCTCAGGAACACGTCGTCCAGGGTCGGCCGGCGCAGCCCGGCGTCGCGTACGGCGATCCGCTCGGCGGCCAGGTGGCCGAGCGCCGCGGTCAGGGCGGCCGCGCCGCCGGCCACCGGGATCGTCATCCGCAGGGCGGCGGCGTCGATCTGCGGGGTGCCGACGGCCAGCGGCGCCAGCGTCCGGGCGGCGGCCTCCAGAGCGGCCGCGTCCGTCACCGACACCTGGATCCGGTCGCCGCCGACCTGGTCCTTCAGCTCGTCGGCGGTGCCGAGCGCGATCACGCGGCCGTGGTCGACCACCGCGACGCGGTCGGCGAGCCGGTCGGCCTCCTCCAGGTACTGGGTGGTGAGGAGCACGGTGGTGCCCTGCGCGACGAGCTCGGAGACGACCTCCCACAGGCCGAGCCGGGCCCGGGGGTCGAGGCCCGTGGTGGGCTCGTCGAGGAACAGCACGGGCGGGTCGGCGACCAGCGCGCCGGCCAGGTCGAGCCGGCGCCGCATGCCGCCGGAGTAGCCCTGCACGGGCCGGTCGGCGGCGTCGGCCAGGTCGAACCGGTCGAGCAGCTCGCGGGCGCGCTCCCGGCTGCGCCTGGTGCCCAGGTGGTGGAGGCGGCCGACCATCTCCAGGTTCTCGGCGCCGGTGAGGTGGTCGTCCACGGCCGCGTACTGGCCGGACGCGCCGATGTGGGCGCGCAGCCGGTGGGCGTCGTGTACGACGTCGAAGCCGGCCACCGTCGCGCGACCGGCGTCGGGCGTCAGCAGCGTGGTCAGGATCCGCACGGTGGTGGTCTTGCCGGCGCCGTTGGGGCCGAGCAGGCCGAGCACGGTGCCCTCGGCGACGGACAGCTCCATCCCGTCGAGAGCCGTCACCTCGCCGTACTTCTTCACCAAACCCTCGGCCACGATCGCGTCAGGCATGAGAATCTCCTCGGTTGTCAGGAACGGTGGATGACGATGTCGCCGTACTGGGTGTGCGCCCGCACCTCGACGACCCGGTCGGTCTCGCCGGGGGCGTCGCCGGGGTCGAGGGAGACGTCGACGGCGCCGTACCGGGAGCTGACGTCGAGCCAGGCGGCGGTGCCCTCCCGGATGCCGAGGTCGAGGCCCCCTCCGGTGGTCTCCATGACGATCGAGCCGGAGACCACCTCGCCGATCTCCACGCCGGCGTACGCGGTCTTGGCGGTGACGCCGGCCAGGGCGCGCCGTACGGTGATGTCGCCGTGGGCGCTGTTCAGACGCAGCTCCCCGGTCACCTCGCCGAGGCGGACCTCGCCGTGAGCGGTCTTGACCGCGGCGGCGCCGTCGACGGCTCCGACGTGGATGGCGCCGTGCGTGGTGGTGACCTCGGCGGGCCCGGACGCGCGGGCGACCGAGATCTCGCCGTGGGTGCTGTGGAGCCGCACCCGGCCGGCCTGCTCGACCCGGATGTCGCCGTAGGAGGTGGTGAACGTCACCTCGCCGAGCGGGCCCCGGCAGCGGAGGCTCCCGGCCGTCTTCGCCTGGAGGTGGGAGCCGGCCGGCAGCTCGATCGACACGTCGACCGAGCCGGGGCCGTACATGAGCGAGCGCGCCCAGGTCGCGGGTGACTCGATGAGGTGGCCGAGGGACAGGCCCCAGCCGGGGGTGGCGCCGGCGTGCTCCTTGCCGGTCCGCACGACGAGCCTTCCGTCGGCGTACTCGACCTCGGTGTGCTCGGCCACCTGCACGTCGGCGTCGTTGGACGCGTCGCTCGGGCGCACCTCGACGACGGTGTCGGCGCGGTCGCCGGCGTTGATCCGGATGGTGGCGTTCGGCACGTCGACGACGGCGAGAACGGGCTCGGGGGTGTCGAAGGTCCGCATTCCGGTCCCCTTGTCGTGGCTTGGCGTGGTCATCAGCGCACCCAGCCGCTGTAGCGGTTGCCGGTCTGCTGGGCCGGCCGCCCGGCGGAGCGGCGGTCCGCGCCGCGGTCGGCGCCGCCGGGGTCGAGCGCGGCGGCGACGGCCCGGACCAGCCAGGCGTTGACCGACAGCCCCTCCCTGGCGGCCGCCTCCTCGATGCGCGGCTTGAGGTGCTCGGGGACGCGGAGCGAGATGCGGGCCGTCCCGCCCTCGTCGGCGGCGTCCGGGGGCGGCGGCAGGGTCTGCGGTCGCTCGGCCGGCCCGGGCTCCCCTTCCCCCGCGTACGGGCCGGCGCTCCGCGGCGGCGGCGTCACGACGAAACCGGGGTCGCGCCCCCGCAGCCGGACCTCGACCGAGCCGGGTGCGAGGTCCTGGGTGATCTCGTCGGCCGCGGCGGACAGGGCCTCCAGCATGGCCAGGCGGGTGGCCGATTCGAGTGCCGCGGCCAGGCGCTCGGCCAGCGCGCGAGCTTCCTCGCCGCCGGCCCCTGCGGCCATGGCGAGGTCGCGCCGGAGCTGATCGACGTAAGGCGCAAGGTCCATGACGTCATGATGGCACCATAATGACGTCATCACAAGCGCACGGCCCGCCGTGGTGACGTCATGGAGGGGTCAACCGTCGTGCGGGGGCGAGAAGGACCTGGCCGACAGCGGCGGGCGACGACCTGGGCAGTTCGTGTCCTCCCGGGTGGCGCTCGACGACCCCTTCCGCGCCCCGAACGAGCACCCCTACGACGGCGTCGAACCCGCCTGACCTCGATCACCTCTCGCGCCTGCCGGGAGCGTGCGCCCTCGCCGCGGCGCTGGTGCCATCCGCGGTTCGCGATCCCCGCCGGGCGTGCCGGCGGTCAGGGCTCGAACTCGGCCAGCCACGTCTTCAGGATCGACTCCAGCTGGGCGGCCCGGTCGGGCGGGAGGGCGCCGAGGAGGCGGTGTTCGTTGCGCATGTGGTCGGTGAAGGCGGCGTCGATGAGCTCGCGGCCGGCCGGGGTGAGGGCGACGACGCGGCCGCGGCCGTCGGTGCCGCTGCGGCGGCGGGTCACCAGGCCGGCGCGTTCGAGCCGGTCGAGGCGTTTGGTCATCGCGCCGGTGGTGACCATGGTGTGGCGGGCGAGGTCGCCGGGGGCGCGTTCGAACGGCTCACCGGCCCGGCGGAGCGTCGCGAGGACGTCGAACTCGCCCTCCTCCAGCCCGTGCGCGCGGTAGACGGTGACGAGCTCGGCGGTCAGGTGGGCGGCGAGGCGGTGCAGGCGGCCGATGACGCCCTGCGGGGTGACGTCGAGGTCGGGGCGTTCGACGTTCCATTCGGCCTGGATGCGGGCTACGTGGTCCACGCTCGCCAATATAGCTTCCCGGGAAGGTAAAGTAGCTTCCATGGAAGCTACTTTGCCGGGCGAGGCGCGCTGGGCGCTGGTCACCGCCGTCGCCCCGGTGGCCTGGGGCACGACGTACTTCGTCACCCACGAGAGCCTCCCGGCGGACGCCCCGCTCTGGGGGGCGCTGCTGCGGGCGCTCCCGGCGGGCCTGCTCCTGCTCGCCGTCCGCCGCCGGCTGCCGTCCGGGCCGTGGTGGTGGCGGTCGCCGGTGCTCGGCACGCTCAACATGAGCGCGTTCTTCGCCCTCGTGTACGTGTCCGCCCAGCTTCTCCCGGCCAGCGTGGCCGCCACCATCATGGCCGCGTCCCCGATCGTCATGATGCTCATCGCCTGGGCGCTGCTGCGCGAACGCCCCCGCGCGCTCGCCTGCGCCGGAGCCGGGCTGGGGGTCGCCGGGGTGGGCCTGATGCTGCTCGGCGGCGGCTCCGCCGTCAACGGGCCGGGCGTGGCGGCCTCCGTCACCGCGATGCTCATGTCCTCGCTCGGCTACGTGCTGACCAAGAAGTGGGGCACCGGCGCGGACGTGCTCGCCACCACCTCCTGGCAGCTCGTCGCCGGGGCGCTGGTGCTCGCGCCGTTCGCGCTGCTCGTCGAGGGCGCGCCGCCCGCGCTGGACGGTCCCGCGGTCGCCGGGTTCGCGTTCGTGGCGGTCGTGGCGACCGCGGGGGCGTTCGCCGCCTGGTTCGCCGGCCT
>DASUCK010000005.1:0-2715 GCA_036276095.1 Nonomuraea sp.
CGACGTACCGGCCGAGCTTGATCGCCAGGGCGGCGAGTCCGCGCTCGTCCAGGTCGGCCACGAGCCGGCCGAGCGACTGCGGGGTGTTGCGCAGCGGGTAGCCGGTGGTGAGCAGCAGCTCGTGGGGCTTGACCCAGGCCAGGATGTCGGGGACCTCCATGACGTTGAGCCGCTGGACGATCCGGCCGAGCCCGCTCTCGCCGGCGATGAGCCTGGCCTCCGCGAGGGTCGAGACGCCGAGCACCTCTTCGACCGAGACGCCGTGAATGATCGTTCCGGTGCTGGCCAGACGGACGGGGGGCTCCATGAGGAGATTGTCACCCCCCGGACGTCTGTCAGGAAGAGCCAACCATCCCGCTGACTGTTGGCAAATTTCTCCGTACGGACGGTTCCCGCCCCGTTCTACGGTCAGGACCATGCTCGGTTGGGAGGTCCGGTGACGGTCAGTACTCATGCGCGGCGTACCCGCGTCCATGTGACGGGGGCGGCCAGCACCGCGGTACGAGCCGTCCTGGAGGCGCCGCGCCGCCCCGCCAGGGTGCTCGCCGCGTTCCCCGCGGGCGTGTACCTGGAGGTCAGAACCGAGATGGAGCCCTCGGTCATCGCCGTGATCACCGGTGCGGCCACCCGGCTGCCGAACTCGGTGCTGCTGGCGGGCCCGCTGCCGCAGGTCACGGTGGGTGACGAGGCGTCGGTGGGCGAGCGGTCGGTCGAGCTCGGGCCGCTGAGCCTGCGCGTCCGCCGCTGGTGGGACCCCGCCCCGCCGCTGGGCCCGATCGACCGGACGCGGCTGGCCGAGTCCGCCGCCATCCTGGCCGCGCCCGCCGAGCCGCGGGCGGGGCTGGAGGGCAACGGCGCGGTCGCGGCGCTGGCCGCCGGGTGCGCCAGAGGGTGGCTGATGGGCGCCGTGTCGGCGGCCGAGCAGCTCGTCGGCCTCGGGCCGGGGCTCACGCCCAGCGGTGACGACGTGCTGGCAGGGCTGCTGGTCACGCTGCGGCACGTGGGCGCGGCGTCCGGGACGACGCGGGCGGTGTGGCTGGCCGACTGGCTGGCGGCCGCGGTGACGTTCGACGCGGGCACGCGTACGACGCCGTTGTCGGCCACGCTCCTGCACTGCGCCGCCAGAGGAGAGGCGTGCCCGGAGGTGACCGCGGTGCTGCGCGGCGTCGCCGGCGCCCAGGCGCTCGGTCCTGCGCTGCGCGGCCTGCGCCGGCTCGGCCACACCTCGGGCGCCGACCTCGCGCAGGGGATCGCCATCGGCGTGCGCGCCGTGCTGGCCATGGGCGGGACGCGGTGAGCGCCGAGGTGGTGCTGGTCCGCAAGGGGGCGTACTACGACTCGGTCCAGCTCATGCGGGTCAGCAGGGCGCTGACCGGGATGCCCGGCGTGACGGCGGCCATGGTCGCCATGGCCACCGGCCTCAACGTCTCCGTCCTCGGCGACCTCGGCTTCGCCGTCCCGGACGCGGCCCCCGGCGACCTGCTCATCGCCGTACGCGCCGACGACCCGGACGCCGCCGTCGCCGAGGCCGACCGGCAGCTCACCACGCTCCGGCGGCCGGGCCCGCCGACCGAGCAGCCGCCGTTGACCACCCGCTCGGCGGCCGCCCGGGAGCCCGCCGACCTGGTGCTGGTCTCGGTGCCGGGCGAGCACGCCTTCGCCGAGGCGTACGACGCCGTCCTGGCCGGGCTGCCGGTCATGATCTTCAGCGACGGCGTCCCGGTCGCGCAGGAGCGGTTCCTCAAGGAGTTGGCCGGGCAGCGGGGCGTACTGGTCATGGGCCCCGACTGCGGCACCGCCGCGATCGGCGGCGTCGGCCTCGGCTTCGCGAACGTCCTCTCCCCCGGCCCCGTCGGCGTCGTCGCCGCGTCGGGCACCGGCGCGCAGCAGGTGACGTCGCTGCTCGACTGGGCGGGCGCGGGCGTCAGCCACGTTCTCGGCGTGGGCGGCAGGGACCTGTCGTCCGAGGTGGGCGGCCTGTCCACGCTGCGCGCGCTGCGCCTGCTGGACGACGACCCGGCCACCGAGCTGATCGTCCTGGTGTCGAAGCCGCCCGCCCCCGAGGTGGCGCGGGCGGTGGCGGACGCGGTGTCCGACCTCCGCACGCCGGTGGTTCCCGTCCTCCTCGGCACGCCGTCCACGCCCGGCCGGGAGGACCAGGGCGCCGCCGACCTCACCGACGCGGCCGAGCGGGCGCTGCGGGCGATCGGCAAGCCCGTCCCCGAGTGGCCGTCCTGGCCGGGCGCCCGGCGGGTGAGCCGGGGGAAGGCGCTCAAGGGCGTCTACTCCGGCGGCACCCTCAGCGTGGAGGCCGCCGCGATCGCCGGCACGGGCGAGTTCGTCGACTACGGCGACGACGCCTACACCAGGGGCCGCGCCCACCCCATGATCGACCCGACGCTGCGCGTGGAGGCGCTGGCCCGCGCCCGCGACACCGACGTCGTGCTCATGGACGTCGTGCTCGGCCACGGCGCCGACCCCGACCCGGCCGCCGCGCTCGCCCCCGCCGTCGCCCGCACGCCCGCGACCGTCGTCGTGGCCCTCGTCGGCACCCAGGCCGACCCGCAGGACCTGCACCGGCAGGCCACGACGCTGCACGAGGCGGGCGCGGCCGTGTTCCTGTCCAACGCCCAGGCCGCCCGCCACGCCAGGAGCCTGCTATGACCCCGTTCTCCGCGCCCTCCCGGGTGATCACCGCCGGCGCCGGGCTGCTGG
>DASUCK010000006.1:0-3973 GCA_036276095.1 Nonomuraea sp.
CGGCACCACCAGCTCGAACTCGATCGGCCCACCCGGCCAGGACGCCGCTGGTGTCGCCGACCGCCCAGCCTCATGCCCGCTCTCGTTGCTGCTCTTGCTGGTGTTTTGGCGCTTCGACGCCGCAGGCCTGACATCGGACGCCATCGACAACGTCTGCCGCGCCACCCCAATCTCGCGAGCGACCTCGGTCACCGAACCGCCGGTCAGCACCGGCAGCACGGCGGCTCGTGAGCCGACGCCGGCCGACATGCTTCGAACTTGTGATCTATAAAGAGTGGCCTTCGCGGGGCGTCGTGCATATGATCTTGATCATTCATTTGCTGAGATAACGGGAGTTCGACCATGAGACGCAAACTGATCGCGTTAGGCCTCGGCTTTGGGCTGGTGGGCACCACAGCCATCGCCGCGCCGGCCCAGGCCGACGTCATAGCCTCGGTCCCGCTGCACGGCACCGCGGCCGGCGCACAGCAGACCGCGACGTTCTGGCTCGCCGACGGAGGCGCCAACCTCAGGAACGCCACACCGTACGCCGTGCAGACCTCGGTCTCCGTGACCGACCCGGCCACCCCGCCGGTCCTGGACGCCAAGCCCGGCAACACCGCGCCGCTGGTCCCCCCAGACGGGATGACCCCCATGACCTCGGGCAAGGTGTTCTTCGTCGGCGGTGACGGGCAGCCGCACTGGTGCACGGGCACCGCCCTGCAGAGCCAGTATCGCAACCTCGTCGCCACGGCCGGGCACTGCGTGCTCGACATCGAGGACACCGCCCCCACGCAGAGCCAGGTGGTGTTCGTACCCGGCTACGCCGATGGCACGGCGCCCAGGGGCTTGTACGTCGCCAAGCAGGCCTTCGTCCACTATGACTTCTCCGTATCCGACGACCTGGAGCGCGACTACGCCTTCATGACCGTCTACAACGGCGTCGTTGCCGACTCTGCCGGCGTGCTGAGCGACACGGGACGGCTCGGCGACAACGCCGGCGGGCAAGGATTCGCCTGGAACCAGCTGCCGGCCTCCTCCATCAGAGTCTTCGGCTACCCGGCGGGCCCGCACCCCGACGGGACGCTGCCCTACACGGGGGAGCACCTCCATCAGTCCGCCGGAGCGGCGTCCTGGGTGGCGGCTCCTGAGCTGTCCGCCGAGTACCTCGTCGGCGTCGAGTCCCCGTTCACCGGTGAAGGGTCGCTCGGCTCCGGGTGGCTGCTGCGCTACGACGCCGGCACGAAGCTCGGCTACCTCAATGGCGTCACGATGAGCGTCTCCGACACCGATGCCGACAACCGCTACGACACCGGCGTCTCGCCGTACTTCGACGGAGAGGCTGCCGCGATCTACAAGGCCGCTGGGGCGTCCTGGACCGGCCGCCTCGTGTAGCAGGGCGGTCCGCGGGCCTGTACGGATTGAGATCAGATGGATGGCCTGCGGTATAGCCGGCGGTCCTGGTAGGCCATCGGGCATGGCGCGTGGAGACCTCGCCGACGAGGCATGGTGCGTGATCGAGCCTCACTTACCGCTGGGTGAGCGGGGCCCGATCCCGGATCTGCGACGGCTGTTCAACGCGGTGATGCGGCGGTTCGTGCCGGCAGCCTGTGGCGGGACCTGCCGATCGAGTATGGGCCATGGCCTACCGCTGACGACCGGTTCCGTTCCTGGGCGCTGAACGGCGTGTTCGAGCGGCTGATACAGGCGGTGATCGCCGAGGCCGCAGCCCGTGGGCAGGTCGGCCTCGTCCTGGTCAGCGTGGATTCCACCACCGCCCACGCCCACCATCATGCCGCCGGGATGGTCTTGGACGGCGAGCTGGGCGCCGCGCTGGAAGAAGCCGCGAACAGGAAAGGGGCTGCGCCAAAGGGGCAAAACGCCCGCGACGACGAGGGCATGGCTGACGGGGACGGACTAAGGCGGCTACGACGCCGGCACCGGTTCCGGCTGAAGGCAGCCAAGCTGGGCCGCTCGCGAGGCGGCCTGACCAGCAAGGTGCATCTGTCGGCCGACCGTCGATGCCGTCCGCTGTCCTTAGTGCCCGTGTACAAACTGATCGTCAGGTCTCTTTGGGAGATGCGGATCGTGCGAGTCGTCGTCCCATGAGGGTGATCATCGCCCAGAGGACCATGGCTTCGTGATGGTCGGATAACCGCTCGTAGTCCCGTACGCATCGCCTGCGCTGACAGATCCACGACAGTGTGCGCTCCACCGCCCACCTGCGCGGAAGGACCACGAGGCCGCTGACGTCATCGCTGCGCTTGACGATCTCCAGGGTGAGCCGGAGGCGCTTTTGGGCCCAGGTCACGAGCTTGCCGGCGTAGGAGCTGTCGGCCCAGATCAGCGTGATTCGCTCGTACCAGTCGCGCAGACGCGCCAGTGCAGGTTTGACGCCATCGCGATCCTGGACGCTGGCGGCGGTGACGACGACGACCAGCAGCAGGCCCAGGGTGTCCACGATGATCGTCAGTTTTAGACCATCGCGTTCGCCAAGTACCAGCGCCGCGGCGTCGTGCACTTCCACGCCGTCATCCGTCTCGACGGCCTCGACGGGCCGCACTCGTCACCACCCGCCTGGGGCCACCGCCGACGCCCTGGAACAAGCCGTCCACCACGCAGCGAACGCAGTAACGGCGGAGGTCAAGCCGCTGAACCGGGCGTTCCGCTGGGGCACCCAGCTCGACGTCCGCCGCATCACCCTGGATGGCGACCTGACCGAGCAGGCCGTGGCCGGCTACATCGCCAAGTACGCCACCAAGGCCGCCGAACGCGTCGGCACCCTCGACCGCCGCATCCAACCCCTCGACGACTTGAACGCCCTACCCGTCCGCGACCACGCCCGCCGCCTGATCGCCGCCTGCCTGCGCCTCGGCGAGCACCCCGGCCTGGCCGACCTCCGGCTCACCCACTGGGCCCACATGCTCGGCTTCCGCGGCCACTTCTCCACCAAGTCCCGCCACTACTCCACCACCCTGGGCGCCCTGCGCGCCGCCCGCGATCAACACATGCGCACCGACGAGATCACCACCAGACGGCTCCCGCTGTTCGAGGAGGACACGGTCCTGGTCATCTCCCACTGGCCGGTCGGGGCCTGTCCCTGGGAGAACAACTGCTTGCGGCGCCAACCTCGAACTCCGCGTCTGGCGGAGCGACCTCATGGTCTGGTTCGACTCGCGACGGGAGGCGAAGTGAAGACCACCTACGACGTGAAGATCGGCCAGGTCCAGCAGCGCACCGACCGCAGCACGAACGCCTACATCGCGCGCTGGCGAGTCGCCGGCAAGCAGAAGTCGAAGAGCTTCCGGACCAAGGGGCTGGCCAACGCCTTCCTGTCCGACCTGCGGCAGGCGGCCAAGGCGGGGGAAAAGTTCGACATCTCCACCGGCCTGCCAGTGTCGATGCTGTCGCCTGCGCAGGCTGGCCCGTCGTTCCTGGAGTTCGCCCAGGCCTACGTACTTCGGCGCTGGAACTCCTCGGCGGCTCGGACCCGCGAGACGGATGCGTAGGCGCTGCTGACCCTTATCCCTGCCCTGGTCGCTGACGCCCCGCGTCGCCCTGCCGCCGAGGACCTGCGGGAGGTCCTGCGGGTACACGTTCTCCTGCCGGAAAGCCGGCGTGCCGCGCTGACCACATCGCAAGCTGTGGCGTTGGGCTGGCTGGAAAGGGCGTCCCTCCCGCTGTCGGCATTGGGAGAGGCGCACGTCGTTCGCACGGCGCTCGATGCCATCTCGGTCACCTTCGCCGGCACTCCCGGGGGAGCGAACACGGTGCGGCGTAAGCGTGCGGTGCTGCGTCACCTCCTGGAGCACGCGGTAGAGCAGAAGGTGTTCGAACGCAACCCGTTGGACGGCGTCAAGTGGTCGGTGCCGAAGGCGGTCACGGTCGTCGATCCCCGCACCGTCGTCAACCAGGCTCAGGCACGGCTACTCCTGGAGACCGTGTCCAAAGTGGGCCGCAAGCGTGGTGCCCGGCTCAAGGCGGTGTTCGCCTG
>DASUCK010000007.1:0-2131 GCA_036276095.1 Nonomuraea sp.
CTCCGTGAACCGCACCAGGGGCAGTCGTCCCTGCGCGGTTCGTGGAAGGGGTGGGTGCCCGGGACGAGTTGGCCGGGGTCCGGCCGTGGGGTGGGGGGCATGGTCGCTCCTGAGGGCAGTGGAGAGTATGCGGATATGCGAATATTCGCCTCAAAAAGGTACGTAGGCGATCGTGCTCAGGGGCGCAATGACGTGCCCGTGGCGGGCGACGGGCCGGAGCGACGGGTGCGGTGCGGGTTTGTCGCCGAGGGTTCCGGTGTGGCGCGGTCGTGTTCGATCGCTGCCGGTACTGTTCGGCGAATGAGCTCGCTTAATCTCGACGACTTCACCGATCTGATCGAGCGCCCCGACGGCGGGGTGCGCCGCGACGCCGAGGCGCGGCGGGAGAGGCAGATCGTGCCGCCCGGGGCGCTGGGCCGGTTGGACGACCTCGGTGAGTGGCTGGCGGCGGCGCAGTCGGCGGTGCCGGTACGGCCGATCGGCCGGGCCCGTGTGGTGCTGTTCGCGGGCGACCACGGGATCGCCGAACTGGGCGTATCGGCGCGGGCCGCGGGCACCGCGGACCGGCTGGTGCGGGGCGTGCTCGACGGAAGCAGCCCCGTGGCGGTGCTGGCCCGGCGGCTCGACGTGCCGGTCCGGGTGGTCGACCTGGCGCTGGACTGCGAGCCCGGATCGCTGCCGGAGGAGGTCGTACGGCACCGGGTGCGGCGCGGCTCCGGGCGCATCGACGTCGAGGACGCGCTGACCCCGGAGGAGGCGGAGGCCGCCTTCCGGGCGGGGGTCGCCATCGCGGACGAGGAGGCCGACTCCGGGACGGATCTGGTCGTGCTCGGGGACATCAGCGTCGGCGGGACCACGGCCGCGGCCGTGCTCGTCGCCGCGCTGTGCGGGACCGACGCGTCGGTGGTGACCGGGCGGGGCGGCCGGGCGATCGACGATCTGGCGTGGATGCGCAAGTGCGCGGCCGTTCGGGACGCCCTGCGGCGGGCCCGGCCGGTGCTCGGGGACCAGTTGCAGCTGCTGGCGACGGTGGGCGGGGCCGATCTCGCGGCCATGACCGGGTTCCTGTTGCAGAGCGCGGTACGGAAGATGCCGGTGATCCTCGACGGGGTGGTGTCCGCCGCGTGCGCGCTGGTGGCCCAGCGGGTGGCCTTCCGGGCGCCGGACTGGTGGCTCGCCGGGCAGAGCAGCGGGGAGCCGGCGCAGGCCAAGGCGCTGGACCGGATGGCCATCGAACCGCTGCTCGACCACGGGGTGAAGGTCGGGGAGGGCGCCGGGGCGCTGCTCGCGCTGCCGCTGGTGCAGGCCGCGGCGGCGCTGGCCGCGGAGCTGCCGGAGCGTGAGCCCGCGGAAGCGGAGAAGACGGCCGACGGCAGCGGCGCCGGGGAGAAGAACCTCGCCGAGGAGTACGACGCCACGTAGGCGTGACAGGTGCGCCACCGACGTCGGTACGGCCGGTTCCGCACCGGCGGGCCGCGCCGCCGGATGCGCCCGCCCCCTCGGCGGAGCGACCACGGGCCGGGACGGCAGCCGCTCCGAGGGCCCGGCGCGGGCCGCGCCGGTGAGGGGTGGCGTCCCGGTGCGGTGCCGGAGTGGCTCGGCGCGGCAGCGGCCATAAGATCCCGAATATGGCTGATGCTCCGGTTTCGACCGTCGTGCAGCCCGTGGGCGGCCCCGCCGCACGACGGGCCGCCCGGTTCGCGGTCTGGTATCTGCGCATCGTCGCGTTCGTCAACTTCCTCGGCGCCGTCTGGGTGTCGCTGGGGCAGGACGTGCGGCGGCACAACACGGATGGCCACTTCACGCCGTATCTGCTGACGGCGGGTTTCGCGACCGGCGTGTTCACGACGTTCCTGGCGATCACCATGCGGCGCCGGAAGCGGGCCGCGTGGATCCTGAACGCCGTACTGGGCACCCTGTTCCTGCTGCTGTTCGTCTTCGCGATGACCTTCCAGGAGATCAGGCGGCACCCGCAGAACTGGGTGTCGCTCACCCTGACCGCGGCGTTCGTCGCCTCCCTGGTGGTGGGGCGGCGGGAGTTCTACGCCAAGGGCGACCGGTCGAACCCCAGGCTCGCGGCGGCCGTCGCGCTCGGCGGCCTGCTGGGCTGCTCGCTGTTCGCGGCGATCCT
>DASUCK010000008.1:0-10991 GCA_036276095.1 Nonomuraea sp.
GGAGTCAGGGGCGGGCGGCGAGGGCGGCGCCGATGATGCCGGCTTCGTTGTGGAGATCGGCGGGCCGGACCGGGGTGCGGAGGGTGACGTACGGCAGGAACCTGGCGGCCTTCCTGCTCACGCCCCCGCCGATCACGATCAGCGACGGCGAGAACAGCATCTGCACGTGCTCCAGGTACTCCTGGACCCGCTCGGCCCACTCCTCCCAGCTCAGGTCGTGTTCCTCGCGGGCGCGGGCGGAGGCGCGGTGCTCGGCGTCCCTGCCGTGGAGCTGCAGGTGGCCCAGCTCGGTGTTGGGCACCAGGCTGCCGTCGGTGAACAGCGCGCTGCCGATGCCCGTCCCGAAGGTGAGCATGAGGACGGTGCCGCGCCGGCCGCGCCCGCAGCCGAAGGTCATCTCGGCGACGCCGGCCGCGTCGGCGTCGTTGACCACGGTCACTCCGCCGAACAACGCGGCCGCGTCCACGCCGATCCAGGAGCGGTCCACGTTGGAGGCGGAGCGGACCACGCCGTCCACGACCACGCCGGGGAACGTCACGCCCACGGGACCGGTCCAGGCGAAGTGCCGGATGATCGACGCCACCGCCGCGGCCACCGGCTCGGGGCCGGACGGCTGTGGCGTGGGAACGCGCAGCCGCTCCTCCGTCAGGCGTCCCGCCGCGGTGTCCACGGGCGCGCCCTTGATCCCGGAACCGCCGATGTCGATGCCGAGGACGTCCATGCTGCTCCTAACCTCACTTACGGATATTTCCGAAACGCGACTGAACCCGCCTCTCGCCCTCCACGTATCTCGCGTCACAAGCGCTAACTAGGAGGCACGGATGCGGCCACGCATCATCACACTCTGCGCTGTTGCGGTCGTTCTGGGAGCGACTCTCACCACTCCCGCACACGCCACCACCAGGACTCGTTTCGACGTCATCAACCTTGTGTCGGACGTGCGGGGCCAAGCCCCGGTCATCGACGCCAAGGTCGTCAACCCGTGGGGCCTGGCCATGGGCAAGACTCTGTGGGTCTCGAACACGGGCACCGGCACCGCCACCGTCTACTCCGGCACGGGCAAGAAGGAGCAGACCGAGGTGGCCATCCCCGGCGGAGCCCCCACCGGCCAGGTCTTCAACCCCGGCGACGGCTTCACCGTGAAGGGCAAGCCCGCCACGTTCATCTTCTCCAGCCCGAGCGGCGCCATCACCGGATGGAACGCCGAAGTGGATCAGAAAAACGCGATCATAGCGGCGTTCACGCGCGGCGCCGACTACAAGGGCCTGGAACTCGTCGAGACCGAGGACGAAGCGTTCCTGCTGGCCGCCGACTTCGCCGGCGGCCGCATCCACGCCTTCGACGAGGACTTCCGGCGCATCCGCCTGGCCCGCTGGCAGTTCCAGGACCGAGCGCTGCCGGAGGGCTACCACGCCTACAACGTGGCGGTGGCCAACGGCAACATCTGGGTGTCGTACGCGCTGCGCGACCCGGCCACCGGCAAGCCCGTCTTCGGCCGCGGCAAGGGCTTCGTGAGCCGCTTCGACGCCTCCGGCCGGCTCACCGGCCGCCTCTCCAGGACCGGGCTCAACGCCCCGTGGGGCATCACGGCCGCGCCGCAGGGCTGGGGCCCGTACGCCGGCTCGCTGCTGGTCGGGAACTTCGGCGACGGCACCGTGCACGCCTACCGTCAGGGGCGGCATCTCGGCGCGCTGCTGGACGGGCGCGGGCGGACGATCGCCCTCCCGGGCCTGTGGGACCTGGAGCCGGGCACCGCGGCCAACGGCGGCGAGAAGACCCTGTGGTTCTCGGCCGGCATCGACGGCACCAAGCACGGCCTGATCGGCGTCATCGCCCCGCAGGGTGTGAAGCCGACCTCCACGGGGACCGGGGCCTCGCCGACGCCGACGCCGACCCGGCACCCGTCCGGCCACAATTCGAGCGCCCCCGCAGACTCGCCGTCCTCCCAGAACCCGTACGGCGGGTACTAGAGCGGCGCTCCCCCGCCGCCGCCTCCGGCCCTGGCGAGGAGCGCAGCTCGCCGACACCGGGCCGGGGGCGGCGGTCCCGTACGTTTCCGGCGCGGTTGGCGCGAGCCGCGCCGGAAACCACCCGCGATACAGCTCGCGATACAACCCGCGCCGGCGAACGATCCGGACGGGGCCGACCGGCTGTCAGCCGAGCACGGCGGCCAGGTCGGTGACGGTGCGGTAGTGGACGCCGGTCATGCCGAGGGCGCGGGCGGCCTCGACGTTGGGGAGGCGGTCGTCGACGAACAGGCAGCGCTCCGGCGCGACCCCGGCGCGTTCGGCGGCGATCTCGTAGATGCGGCGGTCGGGCTTGGCCACGCCGACCCGCGCGCTGCTGACCAGGGCGTCGGCGAAGTACGTGAGCCCCAGCCGGTCGAGGTGCTCCTCCACGGTGTCCATGGCGTTGGTGACGATGATGACGGGAACGTGCTGCTGCGCCTTGGCCAGCAGCGCCCTGACCTCCTCGTCCACCCAGAACGGGACCTCCATGAACTCGGCGACGGCCTGCCGCGCCCGGTCGTCGCCGCCCAGCGCGGCGACGACCGACTGCGCCCATTGCGCCTCGGTGACCAGCCCAGCGTGGGCGGGCCGATGATCTCCGGGTCGAAGGCCGTCTTCATCAGCGGCAGACCGTAGCGGGCCTCGATGTCGGCCTGGACGGCGTGGTCGAAGTGACGCAGGACGCCGTCGAGGTCGGACAGAACAGCGGCATAGGGGAGCACGGTTCATCATTGTCGCAGGTCTGAGCATTTCGCGTACCACAGACGGTGTCGTGACGATCGACGGCACTACCATCTCCGAGACAGGATTCGGTATCGGAACGGTAGGGCATGAACGATCACCGGCTGCCACGTGAGTTGTGCCGGCTGTTCCCCGACGGCGGCAGGGGGCGCACGCTGCCCGTCCCCTTGCCTCCGGGCGGCGTGGTCTGGCCCGATCCGGGTTACACCCGGCAGGGCGAGGCGGCCAGGCCGGCGTTCTGGATGAGCGACGGGCCCGCCGGCGGCGAGGACTGGTCGCGGCTGCGCGAGTGGCACGCCCACAGCGGGCTGTGGCCGCTGCTGCTCGACGAGTCGGCTCAGCCCTGGGCGGTGGGCCAGGTCGTGCCGGACGACCCGCGGCAGATCGACCACTTCACCGTCGACGGCTTCATGGCCGAGGTGTGGCAGGAGTGGGTGGCGCAGATGCCGCCGGACGCCCTGGACGAGCTGGAGCCGTACGGGGCGATCTGCCCGGGGCCCGCGCCTCCGGGGGTGCCGCGGGCCGACCCGGAGGCGGTGGCCGGCTGGCTGGCGGGACAGCTCGCGGCCAAGGGCATGCCGCTCGGCCTGGTCGCGGCGGGCAGGGGCGCGGACGCGCTGGCCGTCATGGGGTGGCAGGGGGCGCTCCACCACAACGAGTGGATGGTGCCGATGGCGGCCGTGGTGCGCAGCTGGGAGGACCGGTTCGGGGCGCGGGTGGTGAGCGTCGGGTTCAACACGCTGGACCTGAGCGTCGCGGCGCCGCCCGTCGACCTTGAGCACGCGCTGCACGTGGCGGCCGAGCACTGGGCGTTCTGCCCCGACAACGTCGTCCAGGGTCCTGGCGACCTCCAGGGGTACGCCGAACAGATCATCGAGGGACACGCCTGGTCGTTCTGGTGGGACTGAGGTCCGGGTGGGGCCGGCGTTCCGGGAGGACCGGTGTGCCGGGCGGTCGGGGCCGGTGTCCTGGCAGGCGTTCGCGGTGACGGTCGCCGTGACGGTCGCGGTCGTCTGGCTGGGCCGGTGGCGTCCGAAGCGCCGTGATGCGATCCCGGTCAGGGGATGCGGGCCACGGCGCCGTACGCGCCCGACGAGCCCGGCCGGTCGCGGCAGGAATCGTCCGAGCGGGACTCCTCGGAGGGGGCGTCGGAGCGTGTGACGTCGTGGCCGTCGGGCCGCCATTCCGGGACCCACACCAATCCCGGATCCACCAGCACCAGACCATCGAGGATCGCCGCGACCTCCTCCCTTGTGCGAATCGCGTGTCCGGGCAGCGTCATCGCCAGCAGGTCGTGAATGGCCGGCAACAATTCCGGAGGAATGGCGTCGAACGTGGTCTGCAGCAAGGACAGGTAGCTTCCTTCCGGCACCGCCTGCCTGATCCGCTTGACCACGTAGTGGAAGTATTCGTCGTCGTTCAGGCTGTGGGTCGACAGCAACAGCACGGCCACGGGCCGTTCCCACTCCAGGAACGTCCGGACGACCCGGTCATCGAGGATGTCGTCGATCTCCCGTATGTCGCCTTCGACGACGCGTACGAGGTCGGTGACGGGCTCGATGGTCGCCCGCGCCCCGGCCAGCACCATGGGGTCGCTCTCCACGTAGACGACCCGCGGCGTCGAGCCGACCAGGGCGTCCCGCGCCACGTCGTGCAGCCGCCCGCCGGCGGGCAGGCCGCTGGGCACGCCGCTGCCGACGATCAGGAACTGGTCCACGCCGTCGCCCGCCAGGTGGCGGACCACCCGGCACACATATCGGAGCACGGCGCGGGCGGCCGTCGTCGTCACGGGCGCGGCCTGGTCGTAGCGGCGCACCGCGTCCCGGTCGGCGACGAAATTGTTCTTCCCACCCGCCGCGGCGTCGAGAATGCGGGTGGCACTTGGTCGGGTCATCTCCAGCTTCGCCAGGTTTCGGATGGCACGCTGACGCATTGAGTGTTACCCCTTTCCCCTCGCCCACTCTCGGGAAAAGTTGATCCTTACGGACCCCACTCGATGACCCAGACCATATGATCCTCGCTACTCGGAAGAACACAACACGAAAAGCCATTGGTTTTGGGTATACCTGCGTAACCGCTCTGTGATCAGTTCCCGAAATCAGCCGCGGAAGATCACGAGTTCGCGAGCCTTTCCAGATGCGAATTCAGCAGCTCGACGGTCTCCTCGCGGGTGGTGGTGGTCACCGACAGCTTGGTGAAGGCCTGGTGGTACGCCTCGACCACGGCGGTGTCGGTGATCAGCTCGTCGCGCTCGATGCCGTGCGCGCAGGCGACGTCGGGCTCGAACGCCTCGGTGAAGCGCCACAGCGTGAACGGCCCGGTGCGCGGCACGTACGCGGGGTCGTCCATCGGCACCACGTGCAGCGAGACGTTGGGCCGCTTGGCATGCTCCAGGAGCACCTCCAGCTGCCGCACCTGCACGGGCCGGCCGACGATCGAGCGCAGCAGCACGCTCTCGTCGATGACGGCCCACACCACGGTGGCGTTGTCGCGGCTCACGGCCTCCTGGCGGGCCAGCACGAGGGCCAGCGCCTCGTCGACCGTCGGCTGTCCGAGCGTGGCGGGCCCGGCGACGGCGATCGCCGCCCTGGCGTATTCCTCGGTCTGCAGCAGCGGCGGCACGAACTGGGTGTGGTAGGTGCGGATGAGCGTGGCGCGCTGCTCCAGCGCGTACGCGGCGGCCAGCCAGACGGGGACGGAGGGCGCGTCGTACCAGGCGGCCTCGCGCTCGCCCCTGGCCAGGGTCAGCACGTATTCACGGATGGGCGGCGAGGCGACGCCGTAGACGGTGAGCAGCCGCTCGACGGTGATCGGCGCGGGCGCGATGCGGCCCTCCTCCAGGGCGGGGACGGCGACCGCCCCCTTGCCGAGCGCGGTCTCGACCTGCTCGCCCGACAGCTCGGCGGCCAGGCGCAGGCCGTGGAGGCGCCGGCCGAGCGCGCGCAGCTGCGGCTCGCTCAGCGGCGCCGCGGCGTCGGGGATCTCGGCGACGGCCGGCTCGGGCTCCTCTGGCAGGCCCTCGGCCTTGCGGGCGAGCTCGACCACGCCGCGCAGCACGGCGAGGGAGCTCTCCGACAGCCCGGACGCCGACAGCCCGAGGGTGGCCGCCTTGAGCTGGAGGTCTTCGACCGTGCCCGATTCGAGGTAGTCGTCGCCGACCAGCCAGCCGACGCTCACCTGCAGGCAGGACGCCAGCGCGCGCAGCACCTGAAGCGTCGGGTTGGTCTGCTTGCCGGTGCGGAGCTGGCTGACGTAGGCGCGGGTGATCGGGATGCCGGCCTCCGTCAGGGCGGAGGCGACCTGCGCGCCGGTGAAGCCGCGCTTGGTCAGCGCGAGATCGAGCCGTTCGGCGAAGTTCGCCACGGCGCACCTCCTCCGCCCGTGAACCTGTCCAGCGTAAGGGACATGGCCCCCACTGTCCCCTGCCCGGCGGGCACCTCAGCCCGGCGAGTAGGTATCAAGATATGCGGAAACTGTCAGTTGACATAGTCCCGGACAAGAGCGGACTATCAGAGCACATGGTAAGTGTGGCTTAACAGTCACGAGGATGCTGGAGAGATCCCCGACAAGGAGGTGGCCGGACGTGACCATGGATTCCGCGGGCAGTTCCTGGTTCATCGACGATCCGGCCTCCCCCGTGCAGGAGCAGGTGGTCCAGCGCATCTGCGTCCGCGTCGCCGGACCCGTGGCCGGGGCCGGCGTCCACGTGGCGAGCCTGCCGCTCGGCGGGGTCCAGGTGTGGCTGGACAGTCCCCGTCACCGTTGGCGCTACCATCACCGGATGGCCCGCGAGCTGCGGCTGGCCGGCTGGCACACCGAGGCGGGCCCCGATCGGCTGCTGCTGCTCGGGTGGAGTTCGGTCTGCCTCAGCCACCGCGTCAGGATGCTCAGCGCGGCCCTCGCCGGACGGCTGGCCGATTTCGACAAGACGGCCTTCACGGCCGTCATGACCGCCACCCGGCTGCGCCACGAGGGCTTCCCCGCGGAGGAACTTCCGGCCGAGGTGGAGGACCGCTGCGGGGACGCGCTGCGCTGGCCCGCCCGGCTCGCCGACCTGGACGGCCTGGAACGCAGGTCGTCGCTGGAGCCGATGCGGCTCCGGCTGGCCCAGGTCGCCGGCCTTGAGGCCAAGGTGAGCCGCCGCTGCGCAGAGCATCTCGCGCTCGCCTCGAAGGTCGCGCGTACGGTGGCCGGCGGCGCGCCGCCGACCCGGTCCCGCGTGACCCGGCCGCGGGCAGGGCTCACCGAACGCATGGTCTGCGTCAGCGTGCCCAACGTGGCCAAGACCGCGGGGACGGCGCGATGACGCCCCCCACCTCGCAGGCACTCCCCCACGGCAGCGGCGCCGCGCGCGTCGCGCGGTGGCCCGCGGGCGGAACGACGCCCGCGCCGCCGCCCCCGAGCGGCCGGTCCGGCCGGTCGGCGGCGGCGCTCTCGACGCTGGCCCCGGCGCTCCCCCATCCCCCCGGCACCGTGCGGCACGTGCCCGACCTAGTCGGCGCGGTGCTGTCGGCCAGCGCGGTAGCGGCTGGCGTGCTGGCCGTCTCTTGGGGTGGCGCCTGGGGCCGGCTCTCTCCGCGTTCCCCGACGGCGCCGCCGGCCCGCCCGGTGGCGGCGGCCCGTCGCCTCGGGAACCGGGTCGGCTTCGGGGCCGCCGGCACCGAGGTGGTGCCGGGCGGAGCGATCGGCGTGACCGGCGCCACGGTGCCGATCGACCGGCCGTCGTCGCGACGGCCGGCGCCCGGGCACGCCTCCGTGCCGGTGGCCGTTCCGATGGCCGCCGTCCTGCTCGCCGCCGCGGCGCTGGTGCGGGTCGCCGGGGCGACGGGCCATGAGACCGTACGCCGATCTCAGGACGCGGCCGAAGAGGGGCCGGCGGCCTCCCGCCGGCCCCTCGCCGCGCCACCCGGCCGGCACTCCCGCGCACAGCCCTCCCGCGTACAGCCCTCCCGCGTACGGGACGCGGCCCGAACCCGCTTCACCCCCAGCGACTCCCGAGTCGTCAACCCGCGATAGACAGGAGCGAAGATGCTCGCCGACGAGATGCGCAGGTCGCACCCCCACGAAGTCCACGCCCGCGGCGTACGCCCGGGCGCGCCGCCGCCGTCCGGGAGCGAGGGCCGGGACGACGACAGAACGGCGCGCACCGTGCACCGGCTGCGCCGCATCCGCCAGGCGTCCGTCCAGGCCGTCACCGAGATCGACCAGGCGCTGCGGCACCGCGCCTCCTGACCGCACCCGCCTTCCGCCCCTCGCAGGAGGAGAACCCCCCATGCGCACCGGTTCGGTGAGCCGCGGCAGGGTGGGCGTGATCGTGGCGCCCGCCAATCCGTCGGCGGAGCCAGAGCTGACCCGCCTGCTCGGGTCGCGGGCCGACATGCACGTCGCCCGCTTCCCCGTACGACCGGGCCTGCCCCTGGCCGAACGGCTGGAGAGCTACAACGACGACCTGCCCGTCATGCTGCGCGCGTTCGACGGCCTGCCGCTGAACGCCCTGGTCATGGCCTGCAGCGAACCCCGCTACCTGCTCGGCCCCGACGTCGACCGCGACCAGTGCGACCGGCTGAGCGCGACGGCCGGGGTGCCGTTCGCGTCGGCGACGCTGGCCACGCGGGAGGCGATGGAGCACGTCGGGGTGAGCGACATCGTGCTCGTGTCGCCGTACCAGCCGTGGCTGACGGAGCTGGCCGAGCGGTTCTGGAAGACCGCCGGGCTGACCGTCACCCAGGTGGTGCAGGTACGGGCCAAGGACGGCTACGAGCCGTACGGGGTGACCCCGGCCGAGCTGATCGCCCAGGTCGAGCTGGCCGAGCCGGCACGGGACGCGGCGCTCCTGTTCACCGGCACCGGCATCCCCACGCTGCCCGTGCTCGCCAGGCTCGGCGCCGGCAGCGACCGCGTGCTGCTGACGTCGAACCTCTGCACGGCCTGGTGGGCGCTGTCGCGGGCCATCGGGCGGCACGTGTCGCTCAGCCGCGTGCCCTTCCACCGTCCCATGGCGGCGCAGGGGAGGCGCCCGGCATGAACGGCGTCATCGTGGTCGGAGCCGGCCCCGCGGGGTTGACCGCGGCGCTCGCACTGGCCAGGGCGGGGATCAAGGTCACCGTGCTGGAACGCGAGAGCGAGCTGTCCACGAAGCCGCGCGCCTGCACGTTCCACCCGGCCACGCTCGACCTGCTGGACGAGCTGGGCGTGGCCGCGCAGCTCGTCGCCAAGGGCCGGGTGGTCGACCGGGTGCAGTGGCGGGACCGGTCCGGGATCGTGCTGGCCGAGATGGGCATGAACCGGCTCGACGGCCTGACCAGGCATCCGTTCAGGATCCACGCCGACCAGGCCGCGCTGACCCCGCTGCTGCTGTCGGCGCTCGGCGTCTACCCGGACGCCGACGTGCGGTTCGGCACCCGCGTGGACGGCGTGGCCGAAGGCGGCACGGGGATCCGGGTCCGTGTCGGCCACACCTGGACGCGGGCCCGGTACATGATCGCCGCCGACGGCGCGCACAGCACCGTGCGCGGTTCGCTGGGGCTGCCGTTCCCCCGGTCGGGGTACCCGACGCAGGCCTTACGGGTGTTCACGAACTCACCGCTGGACCGGCTGCTGCCGAGCCTGGCGCCGCTGACGTACGTGCGGGACGTGCAGCAGTCGTGCACGCTGCTCGCCCTGCCCGACCACTGGCGGATCATCTTCAAGATCCCCGTGGACACGCACGAGCCGCTGCACCCGGCGAACCTGTCGCTGCTGATCAGGCGGGCCCTGCCGGGCGCGACCGAGCCCATCCAGGTGACCGGCGCCGACCGGTTCGCACTGGCGCGGGGGGTGCTGACGTCGTACCGGTGCGGGCGGGTCATGTTCGTCGGCGATGCCGCGCACCTCACCTCCACCGTCGGCGGGCTCAACATGAACGCGGGCATCCACGACGCGGCCGAGCTCGGCCAGGTGATCGCGGCCGTGATCGGCGGCTTCGCCGCGCCGGCGGCGCTGGAGGCGTGGGCCTGGCGGCGGCGTTCCGTGCTCATGCAGCGGGTGGTCCCGCGCGGGCAGGCGCGGCTGGCGGGCGTACGCGAGCACGACAGCGCCCGGCTGGCCGCGGCCATGGCCGGGCTGCGGGCGATCGCCGGCGACCCCGACGCCACCCGGGCCTACCTGGCCCAGGCGTCCCTGCTGGACACCGTGCCGGGAAAGACCTGAGCTCCCAAGGAGGTGACGCCGGATGTGGCGTACGTTGTCCGACGACGCGCGGCAGGCCGTTCGCGAGCTGTGCGACCAGCACGGAGCCCGCCTCTACGACTACTGCCGCACCGAACTCGCCGCGGGCGACGCCGAGCAGGCCGTCGCCGGCGCGCTGCTCACGGCGCACCTGCACGGCGGCCGCGTCACCGACCTGGCCCTGCGCCGCGCCTGGCTGTACGCCCTGGCACGGGCGCACCGCGCCATCGTGGCCAAGCCCGCCAGCATCGGCTCCTGGTCGCGGCCCGGACGCATGTCCGAACTCCTGCCCGAGGCGCTGCTGTCCCTGGGACGGCCGCAGCGGGAGCTGCTCGACCTGTCGGTGCGGCACGGGCTGTCGGACGCCGAACTCGGGGCGATCTACGCCGTCGGCGCGGAGGAGGTGCGCGCCGTCGTGGCGCGGGCCGCCGCCGGGCTGGAGGCGTGGTTCGCCGCGATCATGGCGTCCCGGGGCCGGGACGGCTGCCCCGACCTGACCGCGCGGATGGCCGAATGGGTGGCCGCGCCCGGCCGGCGGGCGCGGGCCAGGATCGGGCGGCACATCCAGTCCTGCGCGACCTGCCGGGCCGCGCCCAGGGCCATGACGGCGGCGGCGCTGCTGCGCCGCCTGCCGATCGCCTCCGTGCCCGGCACTCTTCCCAGCCGGCTGGCGTCGGCGCAGCCGCTGCCCGGCGAGGGGCCCTTCTGGCGGGCGGACGGCTTCCCTGTGCAGGCCCACACCCTGGTGGAGACGGACCCGGAGACCGACTCCCCGGTGCCCGGTTCCTCCGAGGCCGGTACCCCGGTGACCGGCACTCGCGAGGCCGGTTCCGGGGATTCCGGGGCCGTACCGCCTGGCACAGCGGCGAACGTGCCGCCGGCCGACGCCACGCCGCACGTCCCCGTCGCCGGCCCCACGACGGCGACGCCGGGAAAGCCTCGCCCGCCGCTGCTCGTCGGGCGGGACGCGGTGGTCGCCGGGCTACGGGAGCGCCTGGCGGCCGATCGGAACCGGCCGGGTGTGGTGGTCGTGCA
>DASUCK010000009.1:0-3656 GCA_036276095.1 Nonomuraea sp.
CCACCGTCTCGGGCGTGCTCACCGACGCGGCTGGTGCGCCGGTCGTCGGCGCCTCGGTCGTCGCCGGGGCGCCCGGCCCGGCCGGGGTGTGGACCGTCGTCGCCGGGCCGGCCGCCACCGACGCCGCCGGCGCGGTCGCGCTCACCGTGCAGCCGACCGTCTCCATGTCCGTGCGGCTGCGCCACGACACCGGCGACCCGGCGGCCGACGTGAGCAGCCTGCCGGTCACTGTCTCGGTGCAGGCCGTGCTCACCGCCGTCCAGTCCGTGACGGCCGTACGTGTGGGGCGCCCGGTCACGATCGGCGGCACCCTCGCGCCCGCACCGGCCGGCGCCGAGGTCCGGGTCGAGCGGCGCATCGACGGCGCATGGCGCCCGCTCGTGACCACGCCGGTCGACCCGGACGGCACCTGGTCCGTCGCGGTGCGCCCGACGTACGCGGGCTCGCTCGCCCTGCGTGCCGTGCGCGCCACCTCCGGTGGAGTCCTCGGTGCGACCGTGGAGCTCGAACCACTCGACGTGTTCCGGGTGCACCGCTACTCGGTGACCACCCGCGGCCGGGTCACCGCGCACCTGGGTGCGTTCCGCGTGGCGGTCGCCTCGACGTACGCCGACCCGCGGGGTTGGGCACGCGCGCACCACCGGTTCCGCGAGGTGGCGCGCGGCGGCGACTTCACGGTCGTGCTGTCGCAGGCGAGCCTGCTGCCGTCGTTCAGCCGCCAGTGCTCGTCGATGTACAGCTGCCGGGTCGGCCGCTACGTCATCATCAACCAGGACCGGTGGCGGCGGGGGTCGCCGTACTTCCCGGGTGACCTCACGACGTACCGGCAGATGCTGGTCAACCACGAGACCGGGCACTGGCTCGGCCGCGGGCACGCCTACTGCCGCGGCGACGGGCGGCTCGCCCCCGTGATGCAGCAGCAGTCCAAGGGCATGCAGGGCTGCCGGGTCAACCCGTGGCCGCTCCGACGCGAGCTCCGCGCCGTCTCCTGAGCCGACCTCTCCGCTCGATGCGACGTTCCGCGCGCGACACGCCGGCAAAGACCTCCCCAAGACGCACGGAACGTCGCATCGAACGGGCAACCTTGTCTCGGTGCGCACCTCACTGCTTGCCCTGCTCCTGCTGCTCGGCCTGACCGCGGCATCCCCAGCCGAGGCGGCGGTCGAGCCGACGCCCGGCGTGCGGGTCACCGGCGGCGACATCTCGTGGCCGAACTGCCCGCGCGGCATGGGCATCCCGTCGCGGCGCACGCTGGGAAACCCGATGCCGCTGGACTCCGCATCGTTCGTGATCATCGGGCTGACCAACGGCCCCGGGTTCGTCGCGAACCCGTGCCTGGCCGACCAGGTCGCGTGGGCCAAGGCGACCGGACGCTGGACCGCGGCATACGCGATGACGACGTTCCCGCGGCGGGGGGAGCGGGCGACCTACGCCGCGTCCGGGCCGTGGTCGGCGACGGACCCGTTGGGGGCGCTGAGGAACGCGGGGTACGCCCAGGGGCTGTTCAACGTCGCGTCGATGCGCGCGACCGGTCTGGACGTGCCGCTGGTGTGGGTCGACGTCGAGCCGTACCCGACCCATCCCTGGACCCGGTCGGTGCCGCGCAACCGCGCGGTCATCGCGGGCGCGGTGCGGGCGTACGAGGACAGCGGCTACCGGGTGGGCTTCTACTCCTACGCCAACGGGTGGCGCACGGTCGTCGGCAACTGGCGCAAGCCGTCGTACCCGACCTGGTACCCCGTCGGCACCGATGGGCTGCGCGCGGCGTACGCCCGCTGCCGGATGCCGTCGTTCAGCGGCGGGCAGGTGCTGATCGGGCAGTGGGTCGAGGGCCGGCGGGACCGCAACGTGTCGTGCCCGGCGCTTCACGGGCGGGCCGAGCGGCCGCACCCGTTGACCGCGCTGCTCGGCCGCGCGTGGCCGCTGGGCACGACCGGGCCCGACGTGGTGACGTTGCAGCGCGGGCTGAACATGCGCCCGCAGTACGTCACCGGGGTCGTCGACGACCGGACCCGGCGGGTGGTGGCGGCGTACCAGCGCCTCCGCGGCTGGACCGAGACCGGGGTGGCCACCGACCAGGAGCTGACCGCGTTGGGTGCCGGGACCGTCCGGCCCGGCCGGCTCTCGCGCCTGCCCGGGTTCTTCACGGCGTACTGACCCGTCCCCGCAAGATCGTCTGCGACGTTTCGCCGGACAAGTCGGGCGAAACGGCCGGGATTCTCGGCGGAACGTCGCATCCGGGGGCCGGCCGGGGTCAGCACCGCACCCTCCAGCGGTCGCGGCGCCGGTCCCGGGCGAGCCCGTCCCGGTGTCCTGTCTGCAGCCGGCGCACCAGCTGGGCGCGGCGTGGCCACAGGTCGAGGGCGGTCGCACGGACCACGACGACATTCGCGCGCTCGAACAGTTCCTCGCGGATGTTGTCCGAGGTGGCGCGGGCCAGGTCGCGGTGATCCTTGCCGTCGTACTCCGCGACCATCGCGGCCCAGGGGTCGAAGAGGTCCGCCTCTCCCAGCAGGAACCCGGCGTCGTCGACGACCTCGACGTTCACGCGCGGAACGGGCAGCCCGGCCTCGAGCACCCACACCACGCGCAGCCGGCTCTCCGTGCACGAGGCCGCCCGCCCGTCGAGCAGCGCTGCCGCTGTCCGGGCCGCCGGCACGCCGCGTCTCCCGCCGAGACTGTCGACGTACGCCCGGATGTCGCTCGGCAGCGCCACCCGGAAGCGCGCCGCCGCGTCCCCTGCGACGACCCCTTCCTCGACGCCGTCGCGGCACATGATGTCCACGCAGCTGCGGACGGCGGTCGTGACCGGGACCCCTCGCGCGAGCGTCACATCCTCGTCCCGGAGGCGGCTGCGGTCGAGCAGGATCCCCGGGCGGGGCCGCATCCTGCCGACCGGACCCAGGCAGATCGGGACGGCCAGAAGACGGCGACCGCCCGGTCCGGCCCGGCCGTCGAGGTCGCGGACGCCGAGCAGGTGCAGCGCGGCCCAACCGCCGAGCGCGGCGCCCGGCGGCAGCAGCGCCGCGGCGGCCATGATCCGGGGCATTGTCGCCGCGGGGTCCAGCTCGCACCAGGCATGCACGCCGCGGAACACGGGAGTCCACAGGTGCCCGGCGATTCGGTACCGGGTCACGCCGGCGGCTTGGAGGTCACGGGTCCGGCGGGGAACGGCCAGCAGGGCCGGCGGAAGGTCGGGTGCGTCCATGCCGGACCACGGTGGCCGGCCGCCCGAGCCGGCGACCGGGTCCGCCGCGATCTGGGGAAGGGCCGGGCCTGTGCACGTTCCTGCCGCCCGTACCTGCCGCCCGTGCCTGCCGCCCGTCCCCGTCCGGTCAGCCACAAGATCGGGTGCGACATTGCGCCGGACAATCCAGGCATACCGCCCCGGTTTCCCGGCGGAACGTCGCACATGATCATGGACCGGCCGCGACACGCCGCCGGCGCTGGACGGTTCCCCGCGGTGCCCGGAACGGTCACCCCGGCCACCTAAACTCGGGGGCACCATGGGAGACCGAGACTCGTTCGTGCACCTGCACACGCACACCGAGTACTCGATGCTCGACGGCGCCGCCCGCCTCGACGACCTGTTCCGCGAGTCCGCCGCCATGGGCATGCCCGCCCTGGCGATGACCGACCACGGCAACGTCTTCGGC
>DASUCK010000010.1:0-21639 GCA_036276095.1 Nonomuraea sp.
CCATCTACGTCACGAGAAATCCGGACGCAGTGCCCGGCATCGCCGCCCTCGGCCCCGACCCCCTCAGCGACGCCTTCACCGTCGGCGCGCTCAAGGGCATCGTCAACGGCAACCGCACCCAGATCAAGGGCCTGCTGCGCGTCCAGAAGATCATCGCGGGCATCGGCAACGCCTACTCCGACGAGGTGCTGCACGTGGCGCGGATGTCCCCGTTCAAGATCGCGGCGACCCTGACCGACGCCCAGGTCGCCGACCTGCACGAGGCCATCGTCACCACGCTCCGGGACGCGGTCGAGCGGGCCCACGGGCTCGCCGCCAAGGACCTCAAGGCCGAGAAGAAGTCGAGCCTGCGGGTGCACAACAGGACGGGCCAGCCCTGCGACGTGTGCGGTGACACGATCCGCGAGGTGTCGTTCGCCGACTCCGCGCTGCAGTACTGCCCCACCTGCCAGACGGGCGGCAAGCCGCTGGCCGACCGCCGCCTGTCCCGCCTGCTCAAATAGCCAGGGCGGGCGCCGCCTCGAACGCGACGGCCTGGTCACGCGACCGGACTGCGCCAGGTCAGGGCACGTCCGGGGCCGCGAGATGATGGGGGCATGACCGTTCCTGAGATCGAGGCCAGTGCCGTTCCCGACGACGCCTACCTGCTCGACGTGCGCGAGCCGGAGGAGTGGGTGGCCGGTCACGCGCCCGACGCCGTCCACCTCCCGATGAGCCAGATCCAGGAGCGGGTCGAGGAGGTGCCCGCCGACCGGACGATCTACGTGGTCTGCCGGGTGGGCGGCCGGTCGTTGCAGGTCGCGGCGTGGCTCGGGCGGATGGGGCGCGACGCGGTCAACGTGGGCGGCGGCATGCAGTCCTGGGCGGCCGCCCGGCGGCCGATGGTCAGCGAGACCGGGCAGGAGCCGTTCGTGGCCTGATATCACGTATGGCGTTTTCGCCCCTGTTAGTGCATCATGAGGGCGAAAAACTATAGATCGTCGCGGGAGCTCGGGGTCGCCGGGCTGAGAGGGCAGCTACACCGTCCGCTGCCGACCGCCTGAACCTGTCCGGGTAATGCCGGCGTAGGGAGTGTGCGATGGCGCGTGTCGCCGACGAAGTTCCGCTGACCCTCGACGGAACGCCGCCGAAGACGCTGGGCGTCCTCGACCAGGGCGCCCTCTGGGCCAACCTCGGCGTCAGCCTCCTCGGGTTCTCCGGAGCGCTGTTCCTGCTCGACCCGCTCGGCAACGCCCCGCTCAGCCTGGCCGCGGCGCTCGTCGCGACGCTGGCCGGCAGTCTGGTCGGCACGGCCATGGTGGGCCTTTCCGCCGTGCCCGGCACGCGTACGGGTCAGCCGTCGATGGTGCTCCTGCGCGGCCTGTTCGGGGCCAGGATCTCCTACGTGCCGACGGTGCTCAACATCGTGCAGATGCTCGGGTGGGGCGCGTTCGAGCTGTGGGTGATCGCCAAGGCGGCGGGCGCGATCTTCCCCGGGGTGCCGTACCAGGTGTGGGTGGTCGTGGCCGGGGTGCTGACGACCGCGCTGACGATCTGGCCGCTCGGCTCGGTGCGGATCCTGCGGCGGTACGTCACCGTCGGCGTGATCGTGTCGATGATCTGGTTCACCTGGTTCTTCCTGTCCGTGGCCCCGGCGCACACCGGCGGCTCGTGGACCGCCTTCCCGGCAGCCGTCGACTACGTGATCGCGCTCTCGGTGTCGTGGGTGCCGATGGCCGCCGACTTCGCCCGCCACTCCAGGTCGAGCGCGGCGGCGTTCAGCGGCGTGGTCGGCGGCTACACGCTGGCCCAGGTCGCCTGCCTGGGGCTGGGCGTGTACGCGGTGGCGATCGCCGGGGCGGACGCGGTGCTGGCCGACTCCACGGCGGTGTTCGAGCCGTTCGTGGCCGTGCCGCTGGGGGCGCTGTTCTTCGCCGTCCTGGTGCTGCGCGAGACCGACCAGTCGTTCGCCAACGTCTACTCGACCACCGTGTCGCTGCAGAACCTCATGCCGCGCGTGGACCGGCGGGCCTTCTCCACCGCCATCGGCGTGCTCACCGTCGCGATCGCCCTCGTCGTGGACGTCACCTCGTACGGAGCCTTCCTTGGCGTGATCGGGGCGGTGTTCGTGCCGATGTTCGCCGTGCTCGCCGTCGACTACTTCGTCTTCGCCCGCCACGGCCGGTGGGACACCGCCGAGGACGCCCCCTCGCGCTGGGCCATGCTGGTGCCGTGGGCGCTCGGCTTCGTCGCCTACTGGCTGACCACCTCGACCCCCACCGTGCCGGCGTGGGACGGCTTGTGGGCCGGGGCGCGCGAGGCGATCGGCTTCACCCGGGAGTCGTGGATGAACGGCGCGCTCGGCGGGGCGTTGGTCGCCGCGCTCGTGACGCTGCTCATCGGCCTCATGACGCGGCGCGCCGCTCGACGTTGAGCAGGTGCTGCTTGGCGGCCGCCCCGCCCGGGTAGTCGCCGAGCTGCCCGTCGGCGCGCACCACCCGGTGGCACGGCACGATCACGCAGACGGGGTTGGAGGCCAGCGCGTTGCCGATCGCGCGCAGCGCCCGCGGCCGGCCGATGCCGGCCCCGATCTCCTCCAGGGTCGTGGTCGTGGCGTACGGGACCCCGGTCGTCCGCTGCAGCACCGACCGCGCGAACGGCGTGGCCAGCCTCAGGTCGACCGGCGTGGCGAAGGCGCGCAGGCGGCCGGAGAAGTAGGCGTCGAGCTCGCGGCGCACCGGGTCGAGCCGCCGCGGGTCGGGGCCGATGAACCGGCCGACGTGCCGGGTGACCAGCTCGAAGACGGTGTTCTCCGGCTCGAAGGAGCAGGCTGCGATGCCCTTGCCCGTCACCGCCAGCACCAGCCGCCCCACCGCGCCGTCGTAGGTGCCGAAGGCGATGTCCGGTGGCGACTCGCCGCGATACGTGGTGGAGGTCACACGTAGCAGGGCATCCAGATCGCCGCTCGTCATGCGCCCCAACCCCTTGAGAAATCGCCGTGACCGCAGCGTATCGGACGGATCGACCGACGTACCCGGCGAGCTGCGGGCAGGATGGGTCCCGTGGGGGACCATTGGGCAGGAAGTGACGATGAGATAGCCCGCGCTGTGCTCGCCGGCTCGCCCAACGCCGTCGTCGCGCTCGACCGCGACCAGACCGTGCTGGTCTGGAACGAGGCCGCCGAGCGGCTCTTCGGCTGGCGGGCGGCGGAGCTGCTCGGGCGGCGGGCGCCGATCGTGCCGGCGGAGCTGACCGCCGAGCTCAACGGCGTGCTCGAACGCGTACGCACCGGCGGCCAGGTGTCGCTGCGCACCAAGCGCCTCCACCGCGACGGCACCCTTCTCGACGTCCGGGTCGACATCGGCGCGCTGCGCCAGGGCAGCGCCGTGACCGGCTACGTCTGCGTACACCACCTGGCCATGGCCGAGGAGGTCGCGAAGAACCGCATGGCGCGCCGGGCCAGGCTGGTGCGCCGGCTGACCGACGTGGTCGGCGACATCAACTCCGAGCTGGAGCTGTCGGCCGTGCTCGACCGGATCTCGGCGAACGTGACCGAGCTGACCGGGGCGGACGCGGGCGGGTTCGTGCTGATCGAGGGCGACCGGCTGCGGCTGGTGAGCACGTACCAGCTGCCCGACGGCATCCGGGGCGCCACCACCGACCTGCGCACCAGCCTCGTCGACCGGCTCTTACGCACCGGCAAGACCGTGCTGCTGGAGTCGACCGGGCTCGACGACCTGGTGTGGGCGCGGCTGACCGGCCTGCACACGATCGCGCTGGGCCTGGCCGCCGTCGGCGGGCGGCCGTACGGCGCCCTGTACGCCCTGTTCGCCCGGACCACCCCGGGGCACCTGGAGCTCGAACTGCTGGAGCTGCTGGCGGGGCACGCCGGCATCGCGGTCGGCAACGCGGTGGCCTACCAGGAGGCGGTGCGGCAGCGGGCGCACGAGCGCGCCGTGTTCGACGCCAGCGCCGACGGCATCGCGGTGCTCGACGAGAACGGGCGCGTGTTGCGGTGGAACCCGGCGGCCGCGGAGATCACCGCCTTCTCCGCGGCGGCCGTCATCGGCGGGCCGCCGCCGTTCCCGCTGCCGGCGCCCGGGGAGAAGCTCACCCACCAGCTGGAGAGCGGCCGGTGGCTCGACGTGGTGAGCGCCCGCATCGAGGAGACCGGCGAGCTCGTGGTCGACTTCCGCGACGTGACCAGGGCCAAGGAGCTGGAGGAGGCCAAGGACCTGTTCCTGGCCACGACGAGCCACGAGCTGCGCACCCCGATCACGATCGTGGGCGGGTTCGCCAGCACGCTGGACGCGCGCTGGGACAAGATGAGCGACCCCGAGCGGCGCTCGGCCGTCCACACGATCGCCGAGCGGGCCAGGTCGCTCGGCCAGCTGATGGACCACCTGCTGCTCGGCGCCCGGGCCGGGGCGGACGAGCTGGAGGTGCGCGTCGAGGAGTTCGACCTGGCCGAGCGGGTGCACGCGGCCACGCTGGGGCTGCCGGTGCTGTCGGACAAGCACCGGGTGGAGGTCGAGCTCGCCGAGAGGCTGCCGTACGTGCTGGGTGACGCGCTGGCCACGGACATCGTCCTCGGGCAACTGCTGGAGAACGCCTTCAAGTACTCGCCGAAGGGCGGGCTGATCAGCGTCGCGGCCTGGCCGGAGGGTGACGAGGTGGTCGTGGTCGTGGACGACGAGGGGGTCGGAATCGCCCCGCCTGACCGGGAGCGGATCTTTGAGAGATTCGTCCAGGTGGACAGCGGCGACCGGAGGAGGTTTGGTGGAGTGGGGCTGGGGCTTTACATCGTCCGCAGCCTTGCCAGAGCACAGGGGGGAGACGTGAGCGCACATCCGAGACCCGGGGGAGGCACGAGAATGCGGCTCGTCCTCAAATCAGCTTCTTCTATCGGATCCGACACACCGATGCGGTAACGAGGTGGTCACGGTTGCGCTGATCTATCGTCCAATGTGTACAAGCTGTGATCGAGATGCGGTTTCTGGGATCGAGTAACGGGGCATTTCGGTCGTACCGGGGAGTGTTCCCGCGGGGGGCACAGGGAACGGGGAGGTGGGTGTGTCAAGCGTGGTGCTGCTGCCGTACGCGCCGTCCAGCGTCGCCGTCGCCCGCCAGCGTCTGAGCACTGACCTGCAGGAAAACGGGGTCTTCTCCGCGGCGATCGAGGATGCGGTGCTCGTCGTGAGCGAGTTGCTGAGCAACGCCCTTCGGCACGCCCATCCGCTGCCGTCCGGCATGGTGCGGGTGGCCTGGCTGCGGAGCGACGATCACATCGAGGTGGCGGTGAGCGACGGCGGCGCGGCCACGGAGCCGCGAGCGGGTCGCCCGACGCTGTCCTCCCTCGGAGGGCGGGGGCTCGGCATCGTCGAGTACGTGGCGGAGAGCTGGGGAGTGCGCCACGACGGGGACACGACGACGGTGTGGGCGATCCTGCCCGCCCCCAAGGCGGCGCTGAACGGGCAGGTCGCGGAGCTCAAAGAGGCCGGCTAGCCAGCACGGCGCGCTCGCCGGTCGCCCACGCCGCCGACACCAGCAGGTAGAGCCCGGCCGCCAGCGGCAGCACCAGAGCGGCCACCACCGACCCGTACGGCAGCAGCCGCATGACGCGCCCCATCCACTCCGGCTGCTCCTCGGGGACCTTGACCTGCCGGGCCGACAGCCACGCCACGGCTATGACCAGGAGAATGACCAGGACGAAGACCAAAACCGGACCGCTGACCAGACCGTAATGGGCGACCACCCCGGCCGCCTGGTGGCCCAGCGGCGCGCCGAACAGGTCGTGGCCGGCCAGCGCGCTCGGATGCGTGGCCACCCGGTACATCAGCCACAGGAACGGCAGCTGCGCCAGCATCGGCACGATCCCGGCGAACGGCGAGCTGCCCTCCTCGGCGTAGAGCGCGCTGGTCTCCCTGGCCAGGCGTTCGGGGTTGCGCTGGTGGCGTTTCCGCAGTTCGCGCAGCTTGGGTGCGAGGCGTTCGCGGATCTTCGCCGTACGGGCCTGGCGGACGTTGAGCGGCAGCAGCGCCAGCCGCACCGCCACGGTGAACACCACGATGGCGAGGGCGGCGTTGCCCCCGGACATGCCGATCACGAAGGTGACAAGAGAATCGATCATGAGCCCTTCCCTGGACGAACGGGGTGAACCAGGGCTCACGCGGCAGCGGAGCCCCGCCTTGGGTCAGAAAGCGGGGCTCGCCGATGGGGCTCGTGGACGCGGACGACCGTCGGCGTCGGGATCGCGCTGGCGCAGGAAGGCCGTGCGGCGCGCGTAGACCAGCGGGAAACCGGGAGGCTCCCCGCCGAGGGTGGGCAGCAACGCGGCCGCCCACGTGGCCAGCAGCAGGATCGCCACCAGGGTGACCCCCACCAGCCACGGATCGAGCAGGAAGAGCGTCATTCCGAGCGCGACTTGCCGATGACGGTCACGGCGACGAAGAAGATCAGGGCGACTGCGCCGACGATCAAGGCGAGCTTGAGCAGACCGGCCAGCAGCGGCAGCAGGAAGTTGAACACCAGGAAGAGACCCAGGAGGGCCCCCACGACGAGCATCACGACTCTACCCATGAGGCCACCGTACGTCGTCGGGTCATGCGGTGCGAGGCTTACGAAGCGGTGACGTTCATCTCGATTCGGGCTCGTCCGGCCGTACCGTGAAGGGGTGAACACGCGCATCCTGGTGGTCGAGGACGATCCGACCGTCTCCGAGGTCGTGGCCCGCTATCTGGAGCGCGACGGGCACGAGGTCGAGTGCGTGGGCGACGGCGCGGAAGCGCTGCGCAGGGCGCTCGCCAGCCCGCCTGACCTGATGGTGCTCGACCTGATGTTACCCAAGCTCGACGGCCTGCAGGTGTGCAGGAAGCTGCGGGAGCGCTGGCCGGTTCCGGTGATCATGCTGACCGCGCTCGGCGAGGAGATCGACCGCGTGGTCGGCCTGGAGACCGGCGCCGACGACTACGTGACCAAGCCGTTCAGCCCGCGCGAGCTGGCCCTGCGCGTGCAGTCCGTGCTGCGGCGGGCGCGGGGCGCCTCCGTCACCGGCGGCACCGGCGTGCTGCGGGACGGCGACCTGGTGGTGGACGTGGGCGCCCACGAGGTGCGCCTGGGCGGCGCCGAGGTCATGCTGACCGCCCGCGAGTTCGACCTGCTGGCCTACCTCATGCGCAACCCGCGGCAGGCGTTCAGCCGGTCGGCGCTGCTCAACCAGGTGTGGGGGTGGTCGTTCGGCGACTCATCGACGGTGACCGTGCACGTGCGGCGGCTGCGGGAGAAGCTCGAACCCGACCCGACCGCGCCGCGCCGGATCGTCACCGTCTGGGGGGTCGGCTACCGGTACGAGCCCTTGGCGGAGGGTCCCTGATGCCGGCCGGTGGCGGACAACTGTGGATGGTCGTCGGCGTGGCCGCCGGGCTCGGCCTCGCGATCGCGCTGCTCGGCGTCTGGGTGATGGGACGGCTCCGGACCCGGTCGATCGGGGTGATGCTGGCCGTCGTCGTGGTGGTGTCCGTGGCGGCCACGCTGGCCGGCGTCGTGGCCATCATCATGAAGATGATCATCGAGGGGCCGACGAAGGACTTCGTGCTCGGCGTGGTGGCCGTCGGCGGCCTGGTGGGGCTCGGGGTGGCGTTCGTGCTGGCCAAGCGGGTCGTACGGGAGAGCAGGCGGCTCGTGGCCGCGGTGCGCGGCATGCCGTTCGAGGCGCCGCGCGGGTTGCCCGCCGAGCTGCAGGAGATCGCCAACGCGCTGGAGGAGGCGTACGCGCGGGAGCGGGCGCTGGAGGGCGCGCGGCGCGAGCTGGTCGCCTGGGTGAGCCACGACCTGCGGACGCCGCTGGCCGGGATGCGGGCCATGGCCGAGGCCCTGGAGGACGGGGTGGTGTCCGATCCGCGCACGGTGTCGCGCTACCACAAGCAGATCAAGCTGGAGGTCGAGCGGCTGTCCTCGATGGTGGACGACCTGTTCGAGCTGTCGCGCATCCACTCAGGGGCGCTGCGGCTGTCGCGGGCCAGGATCGGGCTGGCCGACCTGGTAGCCGACACGCTGGCCGGCGCCGAGCCGCTGGCCAGGGCCAAGGGCGTGGTGCTGACGGTCGAGGAGGCCGCGTCCGTGCCGGTGGAGGCCGACGCGGGGGCGCTCGGGCGGGCGCTGGGCAACCTCGTGGTCAACGCCATCAGGCACACGCCGTCGGACCGGACCGTGGTGTTGCGGGCCGGGGTGGACGAGGGGATGGCGTGCCTGTCCGTACGGGACGGTTGTGGGGGGATTCCCGAGGAGGACCTGCCGCGCGTGTTCGAGGTGGCCTTCCGGGGGGAGGCCGCGCGCACTCCCACCGCCGACGGCGGCGCAGGGCTGGGCCTGGCCATCGCGCAGGGCATCGTGGAGGCGCACGACGGGATGATCGAGGTGGTCAACGACGGGCCGGGGTGCCGGTTCGACATCCGGCTCCCCATGGTCAGGGGCTGACGGCGGACCCGTTCGCGGTCTGCGGGCCGTCGGCCTTCCGCGGCGACCCGAACGACTCCGTCATCGCACGAAATGTCGGGCACGGCCAGCGCCACATGCAGCTCCGGCACCGCAGGATCGGGTGCGCGGTGTCGCTCGTGATGCCGCCCGCGTCGCGCGGCTGATGGAGGTCGAGCAGCCGCAGCCCGAGCTCGGCGAACGTGAGCAGGTCGGCCCGGGCGCCGGCCAGGAACTCGAGGTCTTCGCTGGCCAGCCGGGTGCGGATCGGGACATAGCCCTCGTGGTTGACCAGACCACGCAGGCGCCCCGCCTCGTCATGCCATGAGGTGGCCTTCTCCGTGCGGATGAGGATGGACTCCAGACGCTCTCGGAGCCCCTGACGCTGGGGATCTTCGGGGTTGTCGGTCTTCATCGATGCGGGGCCCGCGGACCGTGCCCTGGTCCCTCCTTCGCGAGGTGCTGGCGACTGCTGTGGTGTCACGCTGTCAAGCTTCGCGTACTCTCCGTCCCCATGGAGCCCAAACGGAGGACAAAAACCTGTGGTTGCCGTATCGGCGTGACAACGTGACCGGAGGCGTTCGCGCCGCTAGCCTGCCCATGTGGAGCTCAAGGTCTCGACTCGATCACAAGCCGGGTGCGCGCTCGTCGCCGTCACCGGGGAAATCGACCTCTATACGGCCCCCCACCTGCAGTCCGAGTTCACTCGGCTGCTGCAGGACGGGCCCAGCCGGGTGGTCATCGACATGTCCGCCGTGGATTTCTGCGACTCCACGGGGATGAATGTGCTGCTCTCGGCGCTCAAACGGATGAAAGAGCAGGGCGGGTCGCTCGAAGTGGCCGCCCCTCGGCCGGCCGTACGCAAGATCCTGCAGGTCACCGGGCTCGACTCGGTGTTCGTCGTCCATGACGAGGTGCCGCAGGAGTTCCTCATCGCCGAGCAGTCATGACGGCTCCCGGCGGCGACACCGCGGTCGTCATCCCGGCCGCCGACGAGGCCGACCGCATCGCCGCCACGGTCACGGCCGCGGCGGCACTGCCCGGCGTCGACCTCGTGGTGGTCGTGGACGACGGCTCGCGCGACCAGACCGGCAGGGCCGCCAGGGCCGCCGGCGCGCGGGTGGTGCGCCACAGCCGCAACCGGGGCAAGGCCGCGGCGATGGAGACCGGCGCGGAGGCCGTCCGCCTCCTCGACGCCGAGCCGGCGGGCGACACCGACGCCGCCCCGCGCCACCTGCTCTTCCTCGACGCCGACCTCGGCGCGACGGCCGCCGCCGCGGCAACGCTCATCGAACCTGTACGCGCGGGCCAGGCCGACATGACCATCGCCGTGTTCACCACCAGGGTGAAGCTCGGCGGCCACGGGTTAGTCGTCCGCCTGTCCAAGGAGGGCATCCGCCGGGCGACCGGTTTCACCGCCACCCAGCCGCTCAACGGCCAGCGCTGCCTCACCAGGGCCGCCTTCGAAGCCGCCCGGCCGCTCGCGCACGGCTTCGGCGTGGAGACCGCCCTGACCATCGACCTGCTGCGGCAGGGCTACCGGGTCACGGAGGTGGAGGTCGACATGGCCCACCGCGCGACCGGCACCGACCTGCGAGCCCAGCTCCACCGGGCCCGCCAACTGCGGGACGTGGCCCTCGCCCTGGCCACGCGGGAGCCAGTTATCGCCGAAAACCTCGACAAACTTCGCCCCAAGCGCTGACCACCCGCGACATGCTGTCGATCACCGGTCTGCCGGGGGGTGTTCGGCCCCGCGGGCGGTGACCGGGTGCGCCCGCCGTGTGCTGGAATTTGTGAGTGACTTCAGAGGTGGTGGGGCGGGCCGCCGTGGCGGGCGTCGCCGGCTCGATCCTGACGACGGCGGTGATCGGGCTGCTCGGGCCGTCGGCCATGGTGCCCGCGCTGACGGGGCCGGGGTGGCAGCCGCCGTACGCGCTCGCCGCCGACCCCGCGCCCGGGCTCGTGGTGGGGCTGGCCGTCGTCGCGATCGTGCTCGGCGGGTGCGGGTTGCTCGCGGCGCTGAGCGTCCCCGTACGAGCCCTCCCGGACGCCCGCAAGCTCGTGCTCCTCGGCTGCTGCGCGGCGGGGTTCCTCGCCTTCCTGCCTCCCTCAGGGTCGGCCGACCACCTCAACTACGCCGCCTACGGCCGCATGGTCACGCTCGGCATGAACCCGTACGCGCACGGCGCCGTCGACCTTCCCGGCGATCCGATCGCCGACGCCGTGGAGGAGCCCTGGCGCGAGGAGCCCACCGTGTACGGGCCGCTCGCCACGGCCGTGCACGCGCTGGCGAGCTGGGCCGGCGGCGACTCGCCGCGGCTGACCGTGTTCGTGCTCGCCCTCGTCAACGCCGCCGCCTTCATCGCGACCGGGCTGCTCGTCGACCGGTTCACCAGGGACGACCCGGCCCGGCGGCGGCGGGCGGCGCTGTTGTGGACGGCCAACCCGCTGCTGCTCTACCAGCTCGTCGCCGGGATGCACGCGGACACCCTGGCGGTGGCCTGCGTGGTCGCCGCGCTGATCGTCAAGGACCGGCCGGTGGGAGCCGGGGTGCTCCTCGGCGCCGGGGTGGCGGTCAAGCTCAACGCCGGGATCGTGGCCCTCGGCCCCGCCTGGGAGCTGCGACGGCGGCCCGGCCGGCTGGCGGTCATGGCCGGGAGCGCGGTGGCCGTGGCCGCGGCCGGCTACGCCGTGGTGGGGGCCGCGGCCCTGGAGCCGCTGACGCGGTCGAGCAAGTCCGTCTCGCTGGCCTCCATGTGGGACCCGGTGAAGCGGACGCTGCAGGCGGCGTTCGGGCCGGGCGGCTACCGGGCGGAGATCCAGGTCGCGTCGCTGCTGCTGCTGGCGCTCCTGGCCTGGCTGATGATCAGGATGACCGGGGAGGTGGCCGCGGCGATCGCGGTCGCGTACGTGTTCACCGCCCCGTACGTGCTGCCCTGGTACGACGCGCTCGCGTTCGGCATGCTGGCGCTCGTGGCCGCCTCGGCCGTCGACCGGTTCGTGGTCGCGCACCTGACGGCGTTGTCGCTGGCGTACCTGCCGGCGCGGGTCGAGGGGCAGCCCCCAGACCTGCTGTGGCTCAGGGACGATCTCCGGCCTCTGATCGGCTGGGTGTCGCTCGCCCTGGCCCTGGCGCTGGCGGGGTGGGCCCGGCGAGCCGCAGGGCCCGTACGCAGGCGGCCAGCGTCAGCGGCACCGCCACGGTCAGCGCCATAGCGGGGATGGCGATGCCGGAGTCGTTCATCAGGAAGCCGACGAGCGCGCACGTCAGCGCGCCCAGCAGGCCCGCCCGCAGCGCGGGGGCCGGCGCGTACGCCTGCCCGAGCGCCGAGGCCCCCCACTGCGACGGCCGGGCCAGCACCAGAAACAGGAACGCCAGCGCGACCAGCGACAGCAGGGTCAGCGACCAGTTCCCGACGGTCACCCCGATCATGGCGCCGAACTTGCGGGCGACCACCGTCCACGCCTCGCCGTCGAGCACCTGCTGCACGAACGCGCCCAGATGCGTCCGCTGCGCCTCGGGGCGCAGCCAGTCGGCCACCGACAGCGCGCCGACCAGCCCCGCCCCCGCCAGGCCGACCAGCAGGAGGCGCGGCACGGACACGCGCCGGCCGGAGAGCAGGATGAGGAAGACGGCCAGCCCGATCACGAACGCCGGCACGCCGCCGAAGTCCGCGCCCCACGCCGGCCAGCCGTCCGCGAAGACGGCGAAACCCCCGTACACCGCGCATCCGGCGACCACCGCGAACCTGGACGCGCCCCTGCCGAGCAGCCACTGCGCCACCCCGGCCAAACCGAGCACGGTGCCCGTGGCGTAGACGGCGAAGGCGATGTTGCTGAAGCCGTAGAACCGCCCGCCGGTCACGGGCTCGTAGCCGGTCACGGCGTTGACCTGCAGCTTCGAGCCGGTCATGACGTCGACGAGCAGGGCCAGCGAGGTGATCGCGGCCACGGCGGTGAGCGGGCCGAGCACGTGCGCCCGCCAGGGTCCGGCGAAGGCCGCGCCGGTGATCAGGCCCGCGATGGCCAGGATGGTCGCGATCACCGAGATCATCGGCACCGGCAGCGTCCACCAGGGCACGAGCTGCGCCAGGAACGTCGACACCGCGATGGCCCCGCTCGCCACCGCGACGATCTGGACGGCGCGCAGCAGCCCGGAGGCGCGCGCCGGCGGACGGCGGCGGAGCGCGAGCGCGGCCCAGGCGTAGAAGAGCAGCTGGACGGCCACCAGAACGGTGAAGAACGGGCCGCGCACCTCGCGGAGTACCTGGCTGGCCAGGTCGGCCTCGGCCAGCTGCGTCACGGCGTCCGCCGGGGCGGGCCCACCCGGCTGCCAGGGGCGGCCGACCACCTCACGCGGCGAGGTGAGGCCGAGGACCCGGACTGCGGTGGCGGTGAGGTCAGTGATCGTGACCAGGGCGTCCTGGCGGGTGGAGGTGGCGGTGAGGAAGCCGTGCGGGTACGGCTCGCCGCCCGGTGACGGGCCCGCGGCGACGGCCACGTGGAGGTGGGCGTTCGGGGTCACGTCGGAGACGCCGGCGACCAGGACGGTCGTGCCGGGCGGGAGCGCGCTGAGCAGGGCGCCGATCCGCTGGTCGGCCCGGGCGACGGCGGCCTGCCGGTCGGGGACGGGCAGCGGGGTGGGGACGCCGTACTCGTCGGGGGGCCGGCGGGCCCAGGCGGAGGCGAGGTCGCCGGCGTCGAGGACGATCAGGTGGTAGGGGCTGGGGTCGCCGAGGGCCGCGGGCGTGGAAGCGTATTTGGCGATATTTCCGGACTTGTCGGCGGCGGCCAGCGCGGCGCCCGGCCCGATCGCCGCCACCTTGCCCCCGCCGTCGGTCACCAGCTGGCCGAGGGTGCCGAGGCGGGCGGCGTAGCCGGTCCCGGCCTGGTAGGCCGCCATCGCCGCCCAGCCGGGGACGGTGGCTCCCGCGCCCCGCGGCTGCGGAGCGGGGGGCTCGGGGCAGCCTCGCGCGCCGATGCCGGCGCGCTGGCCCGCGGAGACGCTCAGCCAGCCGGCGACCGGGCAGGTGATGCCGCGGTCGGGCGGCGGCACGGCGCGGGTCGACAGCGACGCGGAGCCGCCCCGGCCGACGAGCTGCCACAGGGTGGGAGTGCGGGCCGGGTCGAGGTCGCTCCATTCCAGCCCCGGCGCCCCGATGAGCGCCACCCGGCCCTTGACCTGCGCGTACGCCGCCGAGGGGGCGAGGACCAGGGCGGCAACCAGGCCGAGCAAGAGCGCCGCCGCCAGGGCGCGCACGCGGGCGTGACGCGCGCCGTACCGGCGGGGTGGCGTGGCGTCGTACGGCATGGGCGAACCGTTCCTCGGGACTGGTCGGAGCACTGGTCGGAGCACTGGTCGGCGCAGGGCCTGCTGCCAGAGCCTATGCTCAGCGGGAGGCTCCTCGCGGCGCCGAGCCCTCGGCACGGTGGTCGGCACGGGCGTTCGGTATGCGCGTCGTGCGTCGTGCGTCGGGTGTCGTGCGTCGGGTAACGTGGGGATCGTGCGCTGGACCGGCGGGAGCCACGGTAACGTGCCACACCGTGACGAGTGGCGAGGTGCGGGTGATCAGACGGCAGTGGTGGGCGTGGGCGATCGTGGCGCTCGTCGTCGCGGCCGCCGTGACACCGCTGGTGCTCACCTGGCTCACCAATCCCGACGACCAACGCCTGGTCGACCTCGACGTCTACCGCACCGGCGGCCAGATGCTCCTCGACGGCCGCCCGGTCTACGACTACGTGACCCCCGCGCCGCAGCTGCTGCCGTTCACCTACCCGCCGATCGCCGCGATGCTGGCCGTCGTCCTGGCGAAGATGTCGTGGGTCACGGCGCAGTGGGTGTGGACGGCCGGGATCTTCGTGGCGCTCGCCGTGACCGTGGGTTTCGCCTTCCGCGAGGTCCTCGGCGGGGCGGGGAAGGAGGCGCTCGGCGGGGCGCGGAGGTACGCGCCGTGGGTGTTCGCGCTGCTCATGGTGGCCTGCGCGTACCTGATGCCGATCCGCGACCAGGTGCGGTTCGGGCAGGTCGACATCCTGCTCGTCGCGTTGTGCCTGGCCGACTGCACGGCGCGGCGGCCGTGGTGGCCGCGGGGGTTCCTGATCGGGCTGGCCACGGCGGTCAAGCTGACGCCCGGCGTGTTCCTGGTGTACCTGCTGGTCACCCGGCAGTGGCGGACGTTCTTCATGGCCGCGTTCGTGGCGGCGGTGCTCACGTTGCTGCCGTTCGCGGTGATCCCGCAGGACGCGGCCGACTTCTGGTTCTCGGCGCTGCTCGACCCCGAACGCCTCGGCGCCAACGCGGCCACCACCAACCAGTCGATGCGCGGCATGCTGATCCGCCTCTACCTGCCCTCCGAGGCGCTGACGTCGCTGATCTGGCTCGCCGCCGTGGCCGCGGTCGGCTGGTACGGCTTCCGCGGCGCCCGCGACGCGTACCGGGCGGGCGACCACCTCACGGCCGTCGCGCTGGTCGGCCTGATGGCCGTGCTGCTCTCGCCGGTCGCCTGGATCCACCACCTGGCGTGGCTGGTGATGGTGCTCGGCGCGATCGCCGGCGACGGGCGCGACCCGGTGAGGCGGCGGGTGGCGGCGGGGGTGTGGCTGTACTACGTGGTGCCGGTGCCGTGGTGGGGGGTCTCGCTGAAGGCCGCCGAGATCCCCGTGGTGAGCCCGGTGCTCGGCAAGATCGTCCAGAACGGCTTCGGGCTGGGCGCCCTGGCGCTGGTGTGGCTGCTGGTGTCCTGGTTGCCGGGAAGGCGGCACGTCACCCTCGACGCGCCTCCGGGGCCGTCTCCGGTGACGGCGGACGGCGTGAACGAGCGCACGCGCTGACCACCTGCGGTTACTCTGGACACATGCCCAGACTCGCCTATCTCGGGCCGGAAGGCACCTTCACCGAAGAGGCCCTGCGGCTCCTCGACCCCACCGCCGAGCGGCTGCCCTGCGCCACGGTCAGCGCCGCGCTCAACGCCGCCCGCATGGGAGAGGCCGACGGCGCCGTCGTCCCGCTGGAAAACTCGATCGAGGGCGCGATCACCACGACGCTCGACGAGTTCGCCTGGGGCGAGCCGTTGCTCATCACGGCCGAGCTGCTGCTGCCGGTGCAGTTCTCGCTGCTGGCCCGGCCCGACACCGAGATCCCGCACATCAAGCGGCTCTACACCCATCCCGCCGCCATCACCCAGTGCCGCGCGTTCATCTCCCGCGAGCTGCCCGACGCCGTCGTTGTGGCCGCGCCCTCGACGGCGGCGGCGGCCCAGGAGGTGTCGCTGCCGGGCTCCCCGTACGACGCCGCCATCGCCGCCCGCATCGCCGGCGAACACTACGGCCTGGTCGAGCTGGCCACCGACATCGGCGACCGGTCCGACACCGTGACCAGGTTCGTGCGCGTCGGCCGTCCTGGGCCGCTGCCCGAGCCCACCGGCTCCGACCGCACCACCCTGGTGGTCTTCCTGGCCGACGACCACCCGGGCGCGCTGCTGGAGATGCTCACCGAGTTCTCCGTGCGCGGGGTCAACCTGACGCGCATCGAGTCCCGGCCGACCGGCGACGGCATCGGCCGCTACTTCTTCCACTTCGACTTCGAGGGCCACGTCGCCGACGCGCGGGTCGGCGAGGCGATCTCGGGCCTCCACCGCATCTGCGGCGAGGTGCGCTTCCTGGGCAGCTATCCGCGGGCCGACGGCGTCGCGCCGCAGATCAAGCGGGGCACGTCCGACGCCGAGTTCGCCGAGGCGGGCGGGTGGCTGGCGCGCGTCCGGGCCGGTCAGGTCTGACGGCCGGGTGACGGCGAAGCCGGACCGATCGCAAGCCGGCGGTGGCCGGGCGGCGTTACTGGTCGGGAAGCCGGGTAATCGGGAAGCGGGGCATCGGCGCGCGCCGGTAGCCTTTCCTTGTGATTGACCTGCGTACCCTTCGTGAGGATCCCGACCGGCTACGGGCGTCGCAGCGTGCCCGCGGCGAGGACGACTCGATCGTCGACACGCTGCTCGACCTCGACGGGCGCCGCCGATCCGCGCTGACCTCGTTCGAGTCGCTGCGCGCGGAGCAGAAGAGCATGGGCAAGTCGGTCTCCAAGGCGCAGGGCGAGCAGAAGACCGCGCTGCTCCAGCGCGCCAAAGACCTCGCGAGCCAGGTCAAGGCCGCCGAGGCCGAGGCGGAGAAGCTGGGGGCCGAGCTCGACGAGCTCCTCCAGACCGTCCCCAACATCGTCGAGGAGGGCGCCCCGCCCGGCGGCGAGGACGACTACGTGGTCCTGGAGACCCGCGGCGAGCCGCGCGTGTTCGACTTCGAGCCCAAAGACCACGTGGAGCTCGGCGAGGCGCTCGACGCCATCGACATGGAGCGGGGCGCCAAGGTGTCCGGCTCGCGGTTCTTCTTCCTCAAGGGCCTCGGCGCGCGCCTGCAGCTCGGCCTGCTCAACATGGCCATGCAGCAGGCGATCGAGGCCGGGTTCACGCCCATGATCACGCCGGTGCTGGTCAAGCCCGAGACCATGCAGGGCACGGGTTTCCACGTCGCTCACGACAAGGAGATCTACCGCCTCCCCGACGACGACCTCTACCTCGTCGGCACCTCCGAGGTGTCGCTGGCCGGCTACCACGCCCAGGAGATCCTCGACGCCGGCGCGCTGCCGCTGCGCTACGCGGGCTGGTCGTCGTGCTTCCGCCGCGAGGCGGGCTCGTACGGCAAGGACACCAGGGGCATCATCCGGGTCCACCAGTTCGACAAGGTCGAGATGTTCTCGTACGTGCGGCCCGAAGACGCCCACGAGGAGCACCTGCGCCTGCTCGCCTGGGAGAAGGAGATGCTGGCCAAGATCGAGGTGCCCTACCGCGTCATCGACACCGCTGCGGGCGACCTCGGCATGTCGGCCGCCAGGAAGTTCGACTGCGAGGCGTGGATCCCGACCCAGGGCCGCTACCGCGAGCTGACCTCGACCTCCAACTGCACCGAGTTCCAGGCCCGCCGGCTCGGCACCCGCTACCGGGGTGACGACGGCAGGCCGCGCCACCTGGCCACGCTCAACGGCACGCTCGCCACCACCCGCTGGATCGTGGCGATCCTGGAGAACCACCAGCAGGCCGACGGGTCGGTGGTGGTGCCGGAGGCGCTGCGGCCGTACGTGGGGCTCGACGTGCTGGCCCCGGCCAAGTAGGCCGCCGCACGTGGCCAGGCAAAGCAATCGCCACGTGTACCTCGCCGCCTGAGCCTCGCCGCCACCCGGGGCTCAGGGTGCGGCGTTCTTGGCGTCCTTCCTGACGAGGGCCAGGCAGCCGAGCGACACCAGGCCGGTCAGCAGCGTGGCCAGCGCCACGGCGACCCCGTACGCCCCGGGCGTGCCCGCTGCCCAGCCCTGGAAGGGCAGGTAGACGGTCAGGTAGACGAGCGGTGAGGCCAGCACCCCGACGGCCACGGGGGCCGGTCGCGCCCGCCCGGCGATGAGCAGCGCGCCGCACACGACCAGGCCCACCGGGATCATCAGCACGCTGAGGAACCTCAGCCCGTCCATGCTCCCGGTGATGCCGAGCCATGCGGCGTCGGCCGCGCCGGGGACGCTCAGGCAGGTGGCCGCCGCGAAGCCCGGGTACACGCGGGCCACCGCCGTCGCGATCGGCCCGGAGCCGCGGTACCGCCTGGTGAGGCGTTCGCGGTCGTCCTCGGACAGCGACCATGACGGCTGCCATGTCCGGCCGCCGTCGTCCGACTCCTCCACGGCCATGCGGCCGGGCGCCACGCGGTAGCACCGCGTCGCCCGGTGCGGCACGCACGCGGCGGACTGCGGCGGCCTCGCCTCCTCGGCCTCGGTGCGGATCCGCGGGGGGAGGTCGTCGTGCGGCCCGCGGTCCGCCGACCAGGTGGCCCCCCGGTCCTCGGACGTCCAGAGGGTGCGGTCGTCGGCGTACACGAGGATCCGGCCGTTGGGCGCGGCTGGAGGGGGCGGCCGCGCGGGTGCGGTGGCGTGCCCACCAGGCGAGGGCGAGGGCCGGCAGCGCCAGGAGGTCTGTGGGGTCGGCCAGGACCCGCGACGGGCCCGCCACGAGGGTGTCCAGGTTTGGGAGGCGACCTCCGCGCCCGTCTCCGTGGTCTTGACGAGCGCGAAGAGTGCTCCGGTGAGCGCGGTGGCGGCCAGGTCGGCCCGCCGCCGGAGGAGCAGGGCGAGCAGCGGGGGCGCCACGAGGAGACCGGCCACGTCGCTGAGCTTGCCCGTCACCGACCCGGGCCAGAGCTGTTTGAGCAGGTGGTCGTTGACCGGCAGCACGATCACCCCGGTGACGGTCACGGGGTGGCACAACCACGCGTACCTCATGTAGAGGCCGACGGTCGCGAGCGGCGGGAGATCCGGGGGGGCGGCGCAGCCGTGACCGACCCGACACAAGCAGAAGACCGGGGCCCGCTGGGAGCGGACCCCGGTCTGCTTGCCAACTAACTACAGGTCAGATGGACCGGACCTGGGAGGCCTGCGGCCCCTTCTGGCCCTGGGTGATCTCGAACTCGACCCGCTGGCCGTCTTCGAGGCTGCGGTAGCCGCTGCCGACGATCTCGGAGAAGTGAACGAACACGTCCGGCGCACCGCCGTCCGGGGCGATGAAGCCGAAGCCCTTTTCGGCGTTGAACCACTTGACGGTTCCCTGAGCCATAAAAGCTCTCCCTCAGGATGTGAATCTATGGGACCCACACCTCGTGGGTCCCGGTGTGTCGTACAGCAGCAACCCGGGGTGGCTCAGACAAAGTCATGCTGGTTTTCACTACGGGATCAGCTAATACAACGCCAACCCATCTAACACCATTCCGGAGCGTTGGTGTTCCCGTCCCATGGAAGATTTCTGCCGCGCGGCATCACCGGGCAAACTGGAACCTGTTATGCAGAGCCTTCCCGCGCCCCGCCTGGTGGCCACCGACCTCGACGGAACCGCCCTGAGGTCCGACGGAACCGTGTCTCCCCGCACAGTCGCAGCCTTCGCAAAAGTGGAGGAATCCGGGTCAGTGCTGGTGTTCGTGACGGGTCGCCCACCTCGGTGGATGGGTGGGGTGGCGAGTGCGGTACGTCACCACGGGCTCGCGATCTGTGCGAATGGCGCGCTGATCTACGATCTCCATACCGAGCGGATAGTTGAATCTCACCTCATCGACGTCGACGTACTGAGGGAAGTCGTCGCTCAGCTAAGAGCGAACGTGTCCGGTCTCGTATTTTCGGTCGAGTATGAAGCAGGTTTTGCGCATGAGTCCGATTTCCTGCTGGGCGGGCTCGACCGCGAGGGGTCCGGGGCGACGCTCGTCGACTCGGTGACCGGCCGCCCGTGTGCCAAGCTCCTGGCCCTGCACCCGCGCATGGGCGCGGACGAACTGCAGGTCGTCGTCCACGAGCTGGTCGGGCACCTGGTGACGGCCACCCACTCCAGCCGCAGAGGGCTGATCGAGATGAGCGCCCAGGGGGTGACGAAGGCCACGGCCCTGGCGGCGCTCGCCGCCCGGCACGACATCAAACCGGCCCAGGCCGTCGCGTTCGGTGACATGCCGAACGACCTGCCCATGCTGAGCTGGGCAGGCACGTCGTACGCGGTCGCGAACGCACACCCCGACGTGCTCGCGGCGGTCGACCACGTGACCGCGGCCAACAACGACGACGGCGTCGCACGGGTGCTGGAACGCCTCTTCCGGAGCGCCTGCTAGCGCCGCCGGCCGGTCAGAGGTACGGCCCGGAGCCGCCGTGGGGGCGCTGCTGCTGCTCGTCGCCCTGGGGCACGCCGGGCAACGCCCTGCGCATCTGCTCCAGCTGCGCCCTGGCGGCCATCTGCTGCGCGAACAGCGTGGTCTGGATGCCGTGGAACAACCCCTCCAGCCAGCCGACGAGCTGGGCGTGCGCGATGCGCAGCTCGGCCTCGCTCGGCGGCGCGCCGTTTTCCTCGGTGAACGGGAGAGACAACCGCTCCAGCTCGTCGACCAACTCCGGCGCCAGGCCGTCCTCCAGCTCCTTGATGGAGGAGGCGTGGATCTCCTTCAGCCGCTTGCGGCTGGCCTCGTCGAGAGGCGCCGCCCGCACCTCTTCGAGAAGCTGCCTGATCATGCTGCCGATGCGCATCACCTTGGCGGGCTGCTCGACCAGGTTGGTGACCGAGCGGTCGTCATCGCCGCTATCGCCCTGACCTTGGAAGTCGGGGCCCACCACCACGATGTGGGGGGTGTTGTTCTCCTCAGCATTCATGTCTCTCACCGTACTAGCAGGATCTTGCCGACGTGCTCCCCGGAATCCAACATACGGTGCGCTTCGCCTGCTTCAGACATCGGCAGCTCGGCGTGCACCACCGGGCGCACCGCGCCCGCCGCGACCAGGGGCCAGACGTTGTCCACCACGCTCCGGACGATCGTGCCCTTCTCGTCCACCGGCCGGGCCCGCAGGGTGGTGCCGTGGACCGAGGCGCGCTTGGCCATGAGGGCGCCGATGTCGAGCTCGGCCTTGCGCCCGCCCTGCATGCCGATGATGACCAGGCGGCCGCCGGTGCGCAGCGCCCGGACGTTGCCGGCGAGATATCTGGCCCCGATGATGTCGAGGATCACGTCGGCACTGACCTTCTCGGCGAAGTCCTCCTCGCGGTAGTTGACGACCTCGTCGGCGCCGAGCCGCCGGACGCGTTCGGCCTTCTCGGCCGTGCCGACGGTGGCGACCACGTGGGAGCCGAGCGCCTTGGCCAGCTGCACCGCGAACGTGCCCACCCCGCTCGCCCCGCCGTGCACCAGCAGCGTCTCGCCCCTGCGCAGCCGGCCCACCATGAACACGTTGGACCAGACCGTGCACACCGCCTCCGGCAGCGCCGCCGCGACCGCCAGCGGCACGCCGTCGGGCACCGGCATCACCTGCTGCCACGGCACCGTTACGCGCTCGGCGTAACCACCGCCGGCCAGGAGCGCGCACACCCGGTCGCCCGCCTTGAAGCCCTCGACGTCCGCGCCCACCTCCGCCACGACGCCGGAGACCTCCAGCCCCGGGTACGGCGACGTGCCCGGAGGAGGATCGTAAAAACCGTTCCGTTGCAGGACATCGGCGCGATTGACCGCCGAAGCCGTCACGTCGACGAGCACGTCCCCGCGCCCGACCCGCGGCTCCGGCACCTCGCGCCACTCCAGCACCTCGGGCCCGCCCGGCCGGGTGATCTCAATGGCTCGCATGCGAACCACGGTAGCGGGGCA
>DASUCK010000011.1:0-6392 GCA_036276095.1 Nonomuraea sp.
GGCGCTGTCACGGCGCGGGATCCCGCTCCAGTCGGCGTACTGCGGGGCCAAGCACGCCATCGCCGGGTTCACCGAGTCGGTCCGTACCGAGCTGATGGCCGACCACAGCGACATCCGCGTCACCCTCGTCCAGCTGCCGGCGCTCAACACCCCCCAGTTCGACTGGGTGCTGTCGAAGCTCCGCCGCCACCCCCAGCCGGTCCCCCCGATCTACCAGCCCGAGGTGGCCGCCCGCGCCATCGTGTACGCCGCCGAACACCCCGACCGCAAGGAGTACTGGGTCGGGGCCAGCACCGTGGCCACACTCCTGGCCCAGCGCATCGCCCCCGCCCTGGTGGACCGCTACATCTCCCGCACCGGCATCGACTCCCAGCAGACCAAGGAGAAGCCCCCCAGCGGCGTGGCCAACCTGTGGGACCCGGCCGACGCATCGACCGACTACGGCGCCCACGGCTCCTTCGACGCCCGCTCCCACGCCCGCAGCCCCCAGGTGTGGCTCTCCCAGCACCGCCGCCCCCTCCTGCTGGCCGCGGCCGCCGCCACCGCCGCCACCGCGGCTGCCACCCTGACCCGCCGCCGCTCCTGACAGCCCTCGCCGGGTGCCCGTCACGAGGCGGACTTCATCAGTTTGGCGTAGGCGAGCTGCAGCCAGTCGGAGATCGCCACCGCGGTCATGGTGGCGCCGACGAGGCGGGTGGCCTTGGGGGCGAGAACGAGGCCGGCGGTGTAGCCGGTGGCCACCCACTGGGCGAGGCAGAACGGGCAGGCGAGCAGCTCGCCGAGGGCGCCGCGCGGGGACTCGTCGACCTCCGACGGCCCGGCCTGGCCCTCGTAGCGGGTGAAGGGGGCGCGGATCCGGCTGGTGACGGGGTCCTTGGCGAGCAGGCGGGAGACCTTGTGCGTGCACGCCGCCATCACCAGCATGTCCATCACGCCGACCCGCTCCGGAGCGCGCCGCCCGGCCAGCATCGCCACGGCCGCCGCGACGGCGACCGTGCCGCCGTACGCGCCCAGGATCCCGGCGTACCCGCCGAGCGGCCGGTCGTGTTCCCCTTCGTACGACTGTTTGGTCTTGTCCAGCATCTCTGTCATGGGCGTGGCGCTACCCTCAGGGCCTCTCGTTCAACGTCTACTTGACCATCCGCTGGGTAGCCCGAACACATGAGTAGCCACGGTCACGCGGTCACCGACGCCATCCTCGACACGCTCAAGCGGGCCAGCACGGGGCTGAAGGACGCCGGGGTGAAGTTCGCGCTGGCCGGCGGCTGCGCCGCGTACGCCAGGGGCGCCGCACCTTCGCTGCACGACGTGGACTTCGTCCTGACCGAGCATGACGTGCCGGCCGCGCTGGAGGCGTTGCGCGGCATCGGCTTCCAGACGGCCAAGCCGCCCGAGGACTGGCTGGTCAAGGCGTACGACGAGGGCCGGCTGGTGGACCTGATCTACAAGGTGTCCGACCTGCCGATCACCGACGGGTTGCTCGACCGGGCGGAGCCGCTGAAGGCGTCGGCCGTGATCGTCCCGGTGCTGGAGGCCACCGACCTGGTGATCACCTGGCTGCTGCCGCTGTCGGAGCACGCCTGCGACTACGGCGCTCTGCTGGCGCAGGTGCGGGCGCTGCGCGAGCAGGTCGACTGGGCGCGCGTGGCGGCGGTGACGGAGCACTCGCCGTACGCGTCCACGTTCATCACCCTGTTGGAACGGCTCGGCGTGCTCAGCGGCCCGGTGGAGCCGTCGGGCGACCCGAAGTGGCCCTAGCCGCGGCGCGCGGCGTTCTTGACCCGGCGCAGGATGCGGTCCCATTCGGTGCCGAACGGGTTGTCCTGGACGAGGTAGGTCCAGGTCGCCGCGGGCCGCTTGAGGTCGGGCTCGGGTGACTCGAACGCCTCCAGCGACCGCCGCTCCACCTCGGCCAGCAGCGATTTGTACTCCGCCACGGCCTCCCGGTGGAACTCGTCGATCGGGCTCATCCGCCCGAGCGCCCGCAGGTGGATGCCCTCCCGCAGGTCGGTCAGGAACGCCAGGTGCTCGGTCCAGCAGGTGTCGATGGCGTGGAGGACGATCTGCCGGGCGGTTTCGTCCCTGGTGTCCTCGGGCATGGACGACCACCGCTCGGCGTCCTTGGCCTCCAGCGCACGGGAGGCGGCGTCGCCGTGGAGCACCTTGTCGCGCCACTCCAGGATCAGCTCCCGCTGGTGTTCCAGCAGGCGGGTGTAACGCCACGTGTTGCGGTGGATCTCCACGTTGACGCCTTCGGCGACGCGCTGCGCGTGACCCACCAGGTACGCCCCCCTCCGGTGGCGCACGATGCCGTCGGTGTCGGCGGCGGGCGGCCGCTCGTCCGGCACGAACTGGGTGATGAGGTCGTCCTGCATGCTGACGAAGAACACCGAGCCGCCGGGGTCGCCCTGCCGCCCGGCCCGGCCGCGGAGCTGGTCGTCGAGGCGGCTGCTGACGTGGCGGCCCGAGCCGATGACGTAGAGGCCGCCCAGCTCGGCCACGCCGTCGCCGAGCCGGATGTCGGTGCCGCGCCCGGCCATCTGGGTGGACACGGTGATCGCGCCGCGCTCGCCGGCCCTGGCGATGATCGCGGCCTCCTCGGCGTCGTTCTTGGCGTTGAGGACCACCGGTTCGAGGCCGCGCCGCTGCAGCAGCCTGGCGAGGTTCTCGGACTCGGCCACGTCGAGGGTGCCGATGAGGATGGGCCGGCCGGTGGCGTGGACCTTCTGGATCTCCTCGACCAGCGCGGCGTCCTTGTCGGGGACGGTCGGGTAGACGCGGTCGGGCTCGTCGGTCCTGACGCACGGCCGGTTGGGCGGGATGACCGCGACCTTGAGGCCGTAGAACTCGCCGAGCTGCTCGCTGACGGCCACGGCGGTGCCGGTCATGCCGCAGATCTGCGGATAGCGCCTGATCAGGCCCTGCACGGTGATCGAGTCGAGGATCTCGCCCTTCTCGCTGGGCGGCAGCGCCTCTTTGGCCTCCACGGCCGCCTGCAGGCCGTTGGGCCAGCGTTGCAGCAGCGCCACCCGGCCGCGCGAGGGGTTGATCAGCTGCACCTTGCCGTCGCGGACGATGTAGTCGACGTCGCGGGCCAGCAGGGCGTGGGCGTGGAGGGCGAGGTTGAGCTCGATGAGGGCGCCGGGTTCGTTCTCGTCGTAGAGCTCGAGGCCGAGGAGGTTCTCCACGCTGTCGGCGCCCTTGGGCGTGAGGTAGACGTTGCGCGCCTGCTCGTCGATCTCGTAGTGGTAGCCCCGGACGAGCTGGCGTACCAGCGCCGCCATCTCGGGCACCGCGTCGCCCGGGTCGGCCGCGCCGGCCATCACCAGCGGCACGCGGGCCTCGTCGACGAGCACGGAGTCGGCCTCGTCGACGAGCGCGACCTGCGGCTCCGGCACGATGATCTCCGCCGGGTCGGTGCGGAGCCGGTCGCGCAGCACGTCGAACCCGATCTCGCTGACCGGCCCGTACGTCACGTCCTTCGCGTACGCCTCCCGCCGCTCCTCCGGCGAGGAGTTCTGGTCGAGCCAGCCGACGCTCACCCCGAGCGCTTCGTAGAGCGGCCCCATCCACTCGGCGTCGCGCCGGGCGAGGTAGTCGTTGACCGAGATCACGTGGACGCGCTTGCCCTGCAACGCGTAGCCGGCCGCGGCCATGGCGCCGGACAGCGTCTTGCCCTCGCCGGTGGCCATCTCCGCGACCTTCCCGTCGAGCAGCGCGAGCGTGCCGAGCAACTGCACGTCGTACGGTCGCAACCCGAGCGTGCGGTCGGCGGCCTCCCGCACGATCGCGCAGAACTCGGCCAGGTCATCCATGCCGGGCCTGGGCAGCTTGTCGAGCTCCCGCACCCGGTCGGCGCGCTCGCCGGCCGCCTTGACGACTTTCTGGTAGGGCGTCAGGGGCACACCGCCTGGCCGGTCCAGGAGATTGCGGAATATTCCCTTGAGTGAGGCCACAGTTCCTCCAACGCACGCTTCGCCGACACCGTTCCCCGGTACGCCGGTGGGAGCGGAGCGACGATACGGCCAGCGCCGCCGTACCGGACCTTAACTCATTCGGCGCCGTGAATTCGTCACCCCGCTCCACCCGGATCAGGCCGCCTCGGCTCGCGCCGCCAGGACCGCCACCGCTGCCAGCAGCAGCGCGCACCCGCACCAGCCGAGCGGGGTGAGCCGCTCGCCGAACAGCACCACGCCGAGCAGCGCCGCCCCCACGGCCTCGCCCAGGGAGATGATCGACACCGTGGTGGCCCGCAGCGCGCTCAACGCGCGGAAGAACAGCCCGTACGCCAGCGCCGTCGGCACCGCCCCGAGGAAGATCAGTAGAGCGACGGACGCCCCGCCGAACTCCGGCACCACCCCCTCCACCAGCGCGAACGGCGCCAGGCACGCCGCGCCCACGAGGAACCCGCCGATCGCGGTGCCCCGCGGGTCGGCACGGTGGCGGCGCGAGAACAGCGTCACCCCGGCGTACCCGGCCGCCGACAGCAGGGCGAAGCCGGCCCCGGCGACCGACGCCGTACGGACCCCGGCCCCGCCCTCGGTCATGCTCTCGGCCGTGCTGTCGGCCGTGCTGTCGGCCGTGCTCTCGGCCGTGAGCAGCGCCAGCCCGGCCAGGGCGGCGACCAGGGAGGCGAGCGCGACCCGGCCGAGCCGCTCGCGCAGCAGGAACCGGCTGCCCAGGGCGGTGAAGACGGGCGTGGCGCCCATGGTGACCACGGTCGCCACGGCCACGCCGGAGTGCGCGATCGCGGCGAAGTACGCGGCCTGGTAGACGGCCATCCCGGCGCCGACCGGCAGGACGCGCCAGGTCAGCCGGTCGAGCCCGGCCGGGCGGGGGGCGAGGGCGAGGAGGAAGGCGGCGCCGAGCAGGTAGCGCCACAGGGACACGCCGACGGGGCCGAGCCCGCCGGTCTCGAACAGCAGCTGACCGGCCGCGCCGCCGGTGCCCCAGGCGGTCGCGGCGACGGACACGTAGACAGCGCCGCGCCGGGCGGAGACATGGGTCATGAAGGGAGCTCTCCGAAGGGAGTGGTGGAAAGGGCCCGTTCGCGGGCAGCAGCCACCCCCGGATCGCTCAGACCCGGAAATTCCGTGAAGCGCCGCCCGCTATCGGGCGGGAGGCGGAGAGCAGATCAACCGTCGAGGCACGAGTCCCACCATAGCGTCCGACATCAGGGTCGAGGTCGGGGTTCGCGGGTCAGGGTTTGCGGGCGACGCCGCCCAGCAGCAGTTCCTCCCACGGCGCGAGCGGCCCGGGGAGGCGCTCGTCGGGCCGCCACTCCGGGAAGTGCACCACGCCCGGCGCCACCAGCGTCAGCCCGTCGAAGTAGGCGGTGACGGCGGCCCGGTCGCGGAAGTGCCCGGTGCCCATGGTGGCCTGGAGCAGCGCCTCCAGGGCCTGGGCCTTGGGGTTGGCGGAGGCCATGAAGTTGGAGGCGGCCAGGTGGCTGCCGGGGGCGAGCGCGGCGACGTACCTGCTGACGATCCCGTGCGGGTCGTCGCGGTCGGAGAACAGGTGCAGCAGTCCGATGGCCAGGATCGCGGTGGGCTGGGAGAGGTCGATGAGCCGGGTCAGGCCGTCGTGGCCGAGCACGGCCGCGACGTCGCGGGCGTCGGCGGTGATGGCCGTGGCGTGCGGGTTGCCGCGGAGGAGCGCGCGGGCGTGCGGCTCCACCATGGGGTCGTTGTCGACGTAGACCACCCGGCAGGACGGGTCGGCGAACTGGGCCACCTCGTGCGTGTTCTCCACCGTGGGCAGCCCGGAGCCGAGGTCGACGATCTGCCGGATGCCGGCCTCGCGGACGAGGTAGTCGACCACCCGGCCGACGAACGCCCGGTCGCACCAGACCAGGTCGACGACCTCGGGCACCGCGTCCTTGAGCCGGCGGGCCACCGAGCGGTCGGCGGCGAAGTTCTCCATGCCGCCGAGCAGCGCGTCGTGGACGCGGGCCACGCTCGGCCGCTCCGGATCGACGCCCGGAGGCGCCCACTCGTGCAGACTCACCTGGCCCCCTTCACGCGATCGGGTCCGATGACGCGGATGGTATCCGCACCCGGCGCTCCAGGTCGCGCCTCGCGGACGTTTGTCAGGAGAGTCAGATCCCCGCGTCGGGCCTGCTCACGCGCTGGTCGGCCGAGGTTGGCGGGGTGCGAGCGCTTTGCGAGTGGTTTACGGAAATCTGCCCGGGTAGCGGAGGTTTGCCCGAGAAAGACGGAAGAGAGAGGAACGAGCCCCTATGGAGCTCTGGGACTATCGACCTGACGTCTACGACCGTGGCCGCAGTCTGGACCTCGTGGGTTACCACGTCCAGGCGACGGACGGGAAGATCGGGACCGTCGACGAGGCGACGTACGAGGTCGGCGAGAGTTACCTCATCGTCGACACCGGCC
>DASUCK010000012.1:0-49201 GCA_036276095.1 Nonomuraea sp.
GATCACCAGCACCGGCACCTCGCCCAGGTGCTCGCCCAGATGGATCGCGCTCTCCGACACGCGGCGCTGCGTCTCGGCGCGTACGGGGTCGTCCTGGAACGGCGACCCGGCCAAGGAGCCCGACTCGTGGTAGGCGCGGAAGGAGCGGCGGTAGTAGTCGCCGATGGTCTGGCGCAGGCCGGGGTCGGTGACCACGATCCAGTGCCAGCCCTGCCGGTTGCCGCCGGTCGGGGCCTGGAGCGCGATCTGCAGGCACTCGCGGACGAGGTCGAGCGGGACGGGGCGGGTGAGGTCGAGGCGCTTGCGGACACTGCGGGTGGTGGTGAGCAGCTCATCGGGCGTCATGCGGCCATCATGTCAACCCGCCGGGACGACCAGAAGGTCCCGGCCGCCCCACCCGGGCTCGGGGCGGCGCCGACGTTCCCGCCCCTCCCCGGAGTGAGGAGGGGCGGGGCGGCGGTCAGAGGCGGCCGAGCACGGACATGGCGGGGAGGGCGCGGTCGGCGTAGTCGAACAGGGCCTGGTTCTCCCAGGCGTTGCCCGAGGACGGGTCGGCCGGGTCCCAGCCGTTGCCCGGCACGCCGGTCCACGTGGCCTCCCAGGTGAACAGGCCGAGGCCGAGGCCGTTCGGGACCCGGCGGACGACGTCGGCGACCTTGGCCAGCAGCGCCGCCTGCCCCTGCGGCGTCGCCGGGTAGCCCGGGTACGGCTCGGGCGACGTGATCAGGTTCTCCCAGCCGTCGTCGTCGGCCGTGGTGAACGGGTACGCGGTCTCCACGACGACGATGGGCTTGCCGTACCGGGCGGCGACGTCGTTGATGTTGGCCTGGAACGTCTCCAGCGTGCCGTGCCAGTACGGGTAGTACGACATGCCGATGACGTCGTACCGGATGCCGTTCGCGGCGGCGTTGTCGAACCACCAGCGGTACAGGCCGTTGTCTCCGCCGTTGGCCAGGTGCAGGACGACCTTGGTGGCGCCGGAGACGGCCTTGACGGCGTCGTAGCCGGAGGTGAGCAGGGCGGCGGTGCCGGGCCAGGTGGTGTTGGAGCCGTCGGGCCAGAGCAGGCCGCCGTTGATCTCGTTGCCGACCTGCACCATGTCGGCCGTGGTGCCCTGGTCGCGCAGGGCGTCGAGCACGTCGTAGGTGTGGTCGTACACGGCCTGCCTGAGCTGCTCGAACGTCAGCGACTCCCACGCGGCCGGCTTGATCTGCTTGCCGGGGTCGGCCCAGGTGTCGGAGTAGTGGAAGTCGATCAGCAGCTTCATGCCCTGCGCCTTGGCCCGGCGGGCGATCCGCAGGACCTGCGTCTTGGTGTTGTAGCCGTCGGCCGGGTTCACCCAGACCTTGAGCCTGACGAAGTTGAGCCCGGCCGTGGCCAGGATGCGCAGCGCGTCGTCGGGCCGGCCGCGGGCGTCGCGGTAGACGCCGCCGAGGGCCTCGGACTTGGCCAGGCTGGAGACGTCCGCGCCCCTGACGGGAAGGGTGGCCTTGGCCTCGGCGGGGAGCGCGACGGCCGCGAGGGCTAACAGCAGGGCGGCGAGGATGCGTTTCATCGGGTTTCTCCCTGGGGTTGGGGGGCGGCCACGACGACGGTGACCGCGCCGGGCGCGACGGTGACCGGCCCGTCGTGTCGTACGCCGTCGAACACGCTCGTGCCGGTCACCCCCTCGACCGTCACCGGCTCGTCGCCGTGGTTGATCAGGAAGGTGTGCGCGCCCCTGCGCACCAGTTCGAGGGTGTCGGGCAGGCCGCGCGGGCGGCTGACGCGGGCCTGGTCGAGCACCCCGGCGACCAGGTCGCGCAGGCCGGTGACGGGGGCGGTGGCGAGGTACCAGGCGGTGCCGGCGCCGAGGTCGTGGCGGGTGAAGGCGGGGTGGCCGGCGTCGGGGCCACTGGCGAAGTCCCGTACGCTCACCGCGCCCGCCGGCCGGACCCGCTCGGACCAGATGCGCGCCCGGACGGGGTGGGGGGCCTCGGCGGGGGACTGTGTGGGGGACTGCGTGGGGGACTGGGCGTCGCCGGTGAGGGTCACGGTCTCGTGCTCGCGCAGCGGGTGGAACTCCTCGATCGACAGGCCGAGAAGCGCGCGCAGCGCCCCCGGGTGGGCGCCGGGGTGGATGGTGTCGTGTTCGTCGACGATGCCGGAGAAGTACGACACGAGCAGGTGGCCGCCGGCCTCGACGTACCGGTGGAGGTTCTTGGCGGAGGCTTCGGTGAGGAGGTACGAGCTGGGCGCGACCACCAGCCGATAGCCCGAAATATCAGCCGAAGGGTGGACGAAGTCCGCCGTCACGTGCTCCCGCCACAACGCCTCGTAGAAGGCGTCCATCCGCTCGCGGAACCGCAGGTCGACCGACGGCCGCCAGTCCAGCTCCAGCGCCCAGTACGACTCCCAGTCCCACACGATCGCCACCTCGGCCCGCACCCTGCTCCCCCGCAGGACGGCCAGCCTGCGCAGGTCGGCGCCGAGCCGGACGACCTCGCGCCACTGCTCGGAGTCGGCCCCGGCGTGGGGCACCAGGCCGGAGTGGAACTTCTCGGCGCCGTACCGGGAGGCTCTGAACTGGAAGAACAGCACACTGTCGGAGCCGCGCGCCACGTGCGCGAGGCTGTTGCGGCGCATCTCGCCGGGGCGTTTGGCGAGGTTGCGCGGCTGCCAGTTGACGGCGCCCGCCGAGTGCTCCATGAGCATCCAGGGCGCGCCGCCGGCCACCGAGCGGGCGAGGTCGGCGGACATGGCGAGGTCGATGTGGTTGTCGGGCCGCTCGGCCTTGAGGTAGTGGTCGTTGGCGATCACGTCCAGCTCGCGGGCCCACCGCCACAGGTCGGTGGACTTGCAGTTGACGGTGCCGGCGAAGTTCGTGGTGATGGGCAGGCCCGGGGTGAGCTCGCGCAGGATGTCGCGCTGGAGCACGTAGTGCTCGCGGTGCTGGGCGTCGCTGAAGCGGGCGTAGTCGAGGCGCTGGGCGGGGTTGACGACGGTGTGGTTGAAGCGGGGGACGTCGATCTGGGACCAGTCGGTGTAGGTCTGGCCCCAGAAGGTGGCGCCCCAGGCGTCGTTCAGTGCTGATATCTCGCGATAAGTCGTCTTGATCCATTCGCGCCAGGCCGCCACGCTGTGCTCGCAGTAGCACTCGCCGAGCGGAGCTCCGTACTCGTTGTGCACGTGCCACATGACCACGGCGGGATGGTCGCGGTAGTGCTCGCCGAGCGCCCGCACCAGGCGCGCGGTGGCCTGTCGGAACGCCGGCGCGCTGGAGCAGGCGCTCTGCCGCCCGCCGAACCCGATCCGCACGCCCTCCCTGGTCACCGGCAGCACGTCGGGGTGCCGCGCCACGAACCAGGCGGGCGGGGCGGCCGTGGGCGTGGCCAGGCCGACCGCGACGCCGGCGGCGTGGAGGCGGTCGAGGATCTCGTCCAGCCAGCCGAACTCGTAACGCCCCTCGGCCGGCTCCATCAGCGCCCACGAGAACATGCCCAGGCTGACCAGGTTGATCCCGGCCTCGCGCATGAGGGCCACGTCCTCCTCCAGGACCTCGCGCGGCCACTGCTCCGGGTTGTAGTCGCCGCCGAAGGCGAGGCCGGCCGGACGCTCCGGATACATCCATCCCCCTTGAGAAGCTTCTGTGAACGTGCACAGTAACGCCCTCCGGCTGCCGAGGGAACAGTCGCCGGAGATTTTCCTGATCGCCCCCGAGCTAACGAGACCGTAACAACCCCTTGACGGCCATTTCCGCCCTGTTCCACTCTGTGCACGTTCACAGAACACCCCCCTACGGAGGTACGCAATGCGCGCCAACCGCCTTGGAGCAGCCCTGGCCGTCGCCCTCACGGCCGCCCTCGCCGGCTGCGGCTCGGGCGAGCCCGCAGACGGCCCCGAGGCGGCGCGGACCTCTGCGGCCGCCCCACGGGGACCGGTCGAACTCACGTACTGGACCTGGGCCCCGAACATGGACAAGATCGTCGAGGTCTGGAACAAGGCGCACCCGGACATCCAGGTCACGGTCAGCAAGCAGGCCGGCGGCGACGACGCGGCCGCGAAGTACCTCACCGCGAGCAAGGCCGGCAACCCGCCCGACCTGGTGCAGGCCGAGTACCAGCACCTGCCGTCGTTCATCGCCGCCGACGCGGTGGCCGACCTCAAGGCCGAGACGGCCGCGATCGAGGGCGAGTTCTCCGAGGGCGTGTGGCGGCTGGTGACGCTCGGCACCGAAGGCGTCTACGGCATCCCGCAGGACAGCGGTCCGATGATGCTCTTCTACCGCCGGGACCTGTTCGACAAGTACGGCATCGAGGTCCCGAAGACCTGGCAGGAGTACGCCGACGCGGCCCGCGCGGTCAGGAAGCAGGACCCGAAGGCGTACCTCGGGACGTTCTCCAGCAAGGATCCGGGAGCGTTCACAGGGCTGGCGCAGCAGGCGGGCGCGCAGTGGTGGTCGATCCACGGCGAGTCGTGGAAGGTCGGCATCGCCGACGAGGCCACCAGGAAGGTCGCCGACTACTGGGGCGGCCTCGTCCAGGAAGGCGCCATCGACGACATGCCGTACTTCACGCCCGAGTGGAACAAGGCGCTCAACGACGGCAAGCTGCTCACCTGGCCGTCGGCGGTGTGGGCGCCGGGCGTGCTGTCCAGCAACGCGCCCAAGGCCGAGGGCAAGTGGGCCGTCGCGCCGCTCCCCCAGTGGAACGCCGGCGAGAGCTTCAGCGGGTTCTGGGGCGGCTCGTCCACGGCGGTGTCGGCCAGGACGCCGCACAAAGCGGCCGCCGCCCAGTTCGCGACCTGGCTCAACACCGACCCCGCCGCCATCGACCTGCTGGTGAAGGAGGCCGCGGTCTACCCGGCCGCGACCAGGGCGCAGTCCACGCTCGGCGAGCCCCCCGCGTACTTCGCCAGCCAGCCCGACTTCTGGCAGCAGGCCGCCGCCGTGTCCGCCGGCGCCCGCGGGTTCACCTTCGGGCCGAACGTCGGCGTGACGTACAACGCCTTCAGGGACGCCTTCGACAAGGCGCTGCAGAACAGGACGCCGTTCGCCGCAGCGGTCCAGGCCATGCACGACGCCACCGTCGCCGACATGCGCAAGTCCGGCTTCCAGATCGCGTCATGAGGCGCTCGGCTCCCTACCTGTTCCTGACGCCCGCGATCGTGCTGTTCACGCTCTTCCTCGCGGTGCCGATCGGGTACACGGTCCACCTGGCGATGCGCCGTACCCGGGTGTCGGGGCTGGGGCTGGGGCGTGACGCGCGGCGGGAGGTGTTCGTCGGGTTCGACAACTTCGCCGCCGCGCTGGCCGACGCCGAGCTGTGGAACGGGTGGCTGCGGGTGCTCGGCTACGGGGCGCTGGTGCTGGCCGTCATGCTCGGGCTGGCGCTGCTGTTCGCGTTGCTGCTGGACTCGGCGCGGGTGCGGCTGGCCCGGTTCTCCCGGATCGCGATCTTCCTGCCGTACGCGGTGCCGGGGGTGGCGGCCACGCTGATGTGGGGGTTCCTCTACCTGCCCTCGCTCAGCCCGTTCCGGGCGCTGCTGGACGTCGACCTCCTGGGCGCGACCACCGTCACGTACTCGATGGCGAACGTGGCGGTGTGGGGCGGGGTCGGCTTCAACATGCTCGTCCTCTCCACCACGCTCCGCGCCATCCCCCGCGACCTGTACGAGGCCGCGCGCCTCGACGGCGCCTCCGAGCTCCAGATCGCGCTGCGCGTCAAGATCCCGATCCTGACCCCGGCGATCATCCTCACCACGGTGTTCTCGATCATCGCCACGCTCCAGGTGTTCACCGAGCCCAGCACGCTGCGGCCGCTGACCAACACGATCAGCTCCACGTGGAGCCCGCTCATGAAGGTCTACCGCGACGCCTTCGTCACCGGCGACCTGTACGCGGCCGCCGCCACCTCGATCGTCATCGCGGCGATCTCGCTCGTCCTGTCGTTCGGGTTCCTGCGCGTGGTCCGCAACCACGCCTTCGGGGAGGGCTGATGGCCGGGATCACCGCCGCCACCGCGCACCGCGGCCGCCGCGCCCGTGCCGCCGAGCCTCGCCCGGTCGGCGTCGTGCCGACCGCGCTGCTGCTCATCGGGGCGATCTACTGCCTGTTCCCCGTGCTGTGGGTGCTGGTCGCGGCCACCAAGTCGCCGGGCGAGCTGTTCACCACCTCGACCCTCGCGTTCGGCACCGGCCTGCTGTCCAACGTCGCCGAGCTGTTCGCCTACCGCGACGGCGTCTTCTGGCTGTGGGCGCTCAACACGCTCGTCTACGCCGGCGGCGGCGCCCTGCTGTCGACCGCCGTGTCGGCGATCTCCGGGTTCGCCCTGGCCAAATACCGCTTCCCCGGCCGGAACGCGATCTTCAACGTGCTCATCGGCGGCATCCTGGTGCCGGCCGTGGTGCTGGCGATCCCGCAGTACCTGCTGTTCTCCCGGATCGGGCTGGCGGACACGTACTGGGCGGTGCTGCTGCCGCAGATCCTGCACCCGTACAGCATCTATCTGGCCCGCATCTACGCCGCCGCGGCCATCCCCGACTCGTTGCTGGAGGCCGGGCGCATCGACGGGGCCGGGGAGTGGACCTTGATGACGCGGGTGGCGATGCCGCTCATGGTGCCCGGCATGGTGACGATCTTCCTGTTCCAGTTCGTGGCCATCTGGAACAACTTCCTGCTGCCGTTCATCATGCTCGGCGACGACGCCAAGTTCCCGCTCACGGTGGGCCTGTTCACGCTGCTGGCGGCCGGGGCCAACCAGCCGTCGCTCTACAACCTGATCCTCACCGGGGCGTTCCTGTCCATCGTCCCCTTGATCGCGCTCTTCCTCACGATGCAGCGATACTGGAGGACAGACCTGTCCTCTGGAGCCGTCAAGTGAAGCGCCCTACGATCCACGACGTCGCCGCCGCCGCGGGCGTGTCCCGCGGCACGGTGTCCCGTCTCCTCAACGGCGACAAGTACGTCAGCCCGGCGGCGCGCGTGGCCATCGAACGGGCCATCTCCGAGACCGGCTACGTGGTCAACCGCGCCGCCCGCAGCCTGGTCACCCAGCGCACCGGCTCCGTCGCGATGGTGCTCTCCGAGCCGCACGAGAAGCTCTTCGAGGACCCCAACTACAGCACCCTCATCCGGGTCGCCATCCGGATGCTCGCCGAGCGCGACCTGTCGCTGGTCATGATGCTGGCCGGCGACGAGGGCGACCGCGAGCGGGTGGTCCGCTACGTCCGCGGCGGCCACGCCGACGGCGTGCTGCTCGTCTCCACCCACGCCGGCGACCCGCTGGTGGAGACCCTGGGCTCCGGCGGCCTCCCCGCCGTCTCCTGCGGCGCGGTGATCGGCCACGAGAACGTCATCCCGTACGCGGCCGCCGACGAACGCCTCGGCGCCCGCCAGATGACCGAATACTTCGTCAGCCGGGGCCGCAAGCGCATCGCCATGATCACCGGCCCCATGGACACCCCCGGCGGCATCCAGCGCCTGGAGGGCTTCGCCGAGGTCCTCGGCCGCAAGGCCACCCAGAAGCTGATCGCCCACGGCGACTGGACCCAGGCCAGCGGCGAACGCGCCATGACCGAGCTGCTGGCCCGCTCCCCCGACATCGACGCGGTCTTCGTCGCCTCCGACCTGATGGCGGCGGGCGCGCTGGCCGCGCTGCGGGCCGCGGGCCGGCGCGTGCCGGACGACGTGGCGGTGGGCGGCTTCGACGACTCCTCCGTCGCCGTCTCCACCCATCCCCCGCTGACCACGATCCGGCAACCGCTGGCGGAGATGGCCCAGGAGACGATGCGGTTGCTGTTCGCGCTGTTGGACGGCGCCGCCCACGTCGACCCGGTGATCCTGCCGACGGAGCTGGTGGTACGCGAGTCGGCGTGACGGCGTCGACCTCAGACGTCGACCCAAAGCGACCCAAAGCGACCCAAAGCGTCGGATCTCAGCGTCGGACCTAGACCGCGCCCGCGTAGAGCCAGCGGCCGTCGAGGCGTACGAAGCGGCTGTGTTCCTCCATCTGCCCCGCGCGGCCGCGCTCGACGTAATGGGCGCGGAAGCGAACGGTGCCCTCGGTGTGGACGACGGTGCCGCCGGCCGCCGCCAGGATCTCCAGGCGCGTCCACCGGACCCGCCTGTCCAGGTCGAGCCGGGCGGGGCGGGCGGCCGGGTGCCAGGTGCGCAGCAGGTACGCCGCGTCGCCCACCGCGAACGCGCTGAACCTGGACCGCATCAGCCGCTCGGCCGTGGGCGCCGCCGTCTCGCCGCGGTGGAGGCTGCCGCAGCAGTCGTCGTAGGGGGCGGGCAGGCCGCAGGGGCACGATCGAGCAGGCATGCGCCTATTGTGCCCGCAGCCGAGCGGTCAGGGCCGTCAGCGTCGGGCCGAGAGGGGCGTTCAGGGTGAGGGCGGCGTGCGGGTCGCCGCCGGTCGGGCCCTGGTTGACGATGGCGATCGGGACGCCGAGCGCCGCCGCCCTGGTGACGAACCGCAACCCCGACCTGATCGCCAGGGACGACCCGAGCACCAGCAGCGCACGGGCCCGAGACACGAGCCCGAAGCACTCCTCGACGCGCGGGCGCGGCACGTTCTCGCCGAAGAAGATCACGTCCGGTTTCAGCACGCCCCCGCAGCGCGGGCAGCCCACCACACGGAAGCCCGCGACCTGCTCGTCGGTCAGCACGGCGTCGCCGTCCGGGTTGATCAGGCCGGTGGCCTCCCAGCCGGGGTTGGCCTCGCGGAACCGGCGGTCCAGGTCGGCGCGCGGGCTCCGGCCACGGCAGGACAGGCAGACGACGCGGTCGAGCCCGCCGTGCAGCTCGACCACCTGCCGCGCGCCCGCCGCCTGGTGCAGGCCGTCGACGTTCTGGGTGACGATGCCGGCCAGCAGGCCGTGGCGTTCGAGGGCGGCCACCGAACGGTGACCGGCGTTGGGCCGGGCCTGGCCGATCTGCCGCCAGCCGACGTGACTGCGCGCCCAGTAGCGCTGCCGCGCCTCCGCGCTGCCGACGAACCGCTGGTACGTCATCGGCTCCGCCCGCCGGGCCCGCCCCGTCGGCCCCCGGTAGTCGGGAATGCCGGACTCCGTCGACAGCCCGGCCCCGCTCAGCACCGCCACCCCTCCCCCACCGACCAACGCGACCAGCTCCGCCAGGGCATCCGGTTCGGGCGGCTCCGCAATCTGGGACGTCAACGTCACCCCTCCATGGTGCCCGACTCAGCCACCTCACCGAGCACGGGTCGGCCCCCACCCCGCGCAACCGGTGCACCGCTCCCACCGCGCGATGCGGCCGCGCCTCATCGCGACCGGCGCAGGACGCAGGCGAGCCGCAGCTCGGCGCAGCGCTCCTCCCCCGCGACCCGCCACCACAGCTCGCCCGGCGCCGGAAGCATCTCGGTGACCAGCACCTCGGCGGGGTCACGGCGGGCGACGTCCTCGACGGCGAGCGGGTCGAACAGGTCCACGTGCACGGGCGCCGGCTCGGCGGGGTGATGGACGACCACATGACGGGGCAGGCCGTGTTCGGCACGCAGGCGGTGCAGGGCCGTCCAGCGGTCGAAGGCGTCGGCGCCGGGGCCGCCCGGCAGGCGCAACCGCCAGCGGGCACGCTGCCAGACCAGGTCGTCGATCATGATGCGCGGCGTGCGAACACCCAGGTCGACGGCCGGGTACGCGACCGGGACGGCACGCTCGCCCGGCGGGCACGGGTAGACGGTGTCGCGGTCGTCGCGAACGTCCGACAGCAGCCAGGTGGCTTCGGCCGGATCCGGGCCGATCCCCATCAGGCGGACGCTCGGCAGGCACGGGTCGAGACGTTCACCGGCCCGCGCCCACAGCGCCTCGGTGGCCTCGGTGACGTCTCGGGCGGTCAGCCGGACGGCGTCCCGGCCGCGCCGCCGGTGACGGGCGGCGTCCGAGACGAGGCGGCGCAGGACGGCGGCGAGCGCGTCCATCCGCGGCCCGGTGGACGCGGGTGGCAGGCCCTCGCGGGCGTCCTCGCGGGCGTCCTCGCGGGCGAGCAACGCGGCCAGGTAGCACAGGGGCATGATCGAGGCCAGGGCGTCCCGGAGGCGGGCGAGGGCGGGGCCGCCGATCGTGATCGGGGGTGGCCCGCCGGCACGCAGAGGCTCGGCAGCGGCCGGGTCGAGGCGGGCGTACCGGGTGGGGCCGGGGAAGGCGGCCGGGTCGATGGCGGTGGCTAAGCGCCGCAGGTGGCGGTGCGCGGCGGCGGTGAGCAGCCGGGATCGCCGGCCCGTGCCGTCGCCGGGGCGGCGGGCCAGCGGGCGTTTCCCGATCGCCTGGTGGAGCGCCGGGTCGAGGAGCGAGGTCGCGTGCCGTACGGACTCGTCGTCGTACGCCTCGGCGACCCTGCGGCGCGTGACCAGCCAGGAGGCGGCGTGGTCACTCCTGGCCGCGGCCCGTACGGCGGCTGCGGCGACCACGGCGGCCTGCCACCGTCGCGCCCATGCGCCGAGCCCGACCGATTCGAGCAGCCCGATCTCGTCCCCGTCCAGCGGCACCCCCAAGCGCACGCTCTTGAGGCAGCTCCGGGCCAGCGCGCGCTCCTCCGCCGACAGCGACAGAACGGCCCCGCGCGACGCAGCCGCCCGTCGCCGGAACACGTGACGTTCGGCGTTCAGCCGCCGCTCCGTGGCAAGCATCCGCTCGGTAACCCATCCCAGCCCCGGATGCCCCAGCCCCTCGACGACCCGGACGGGAAACCCGGCCCCGCACACGAACCCCCAAGGATGCACGCCCACGACCAGCTCTCCCCCACCGGCCGCCACCCGCCAGGAGAGCCCGCCACCGGCGGCCGGTTCGCGGCCGCCCCGCCCGGGCCGGTCAGGCGCGCCGGAGTGGAGGCGGTGGTCGAGCGGATCCGGACAGGCGGGAGTGGGGCGGTCGGGTGGGTCGGGGGCGGTGGTCGTCGGGGTCATGGGCATCGTCTCAGCACCCCTGCCCTGGTCAGCTGGGCGGTCAGGTGTTCGCGGGCGGGAGGCGTCAGCCCGTCCAGGGCGTGCGGGTCGGTGGACAGGCGGGTGACGGGGACGATCAGGCGCTGGTGGAGGCGGAACGACCGGCCGGAGCGGAGATTCACCGCGAAGGTGCCCGGCCCGTGCCCGTCCGGTCCGGCGCCGGCGACGACCTCGGCGCACGGGTCCCACGCGGGCCCGGGGCCGGGCGAGTCCAGGGCGACCGAGCAGGCGGCGAGGCGGCCCGGCAGCAGGCCGGGAAGCCGTTCCTGCCAGCGCCGGATGAGCATCGCGACCTCCCGCGGCCGCATGGTGTCCGGCGATCCGAACGCCAGCCAGCGGGCCAGGTCGTCGCCGGCGGCGGGCGGGAAACGCACGCTGTTGCCGGCCCAGGTGGCGCGGATGCCCATCCGGTACGGCCGCAGCCCGCCCAGCCGCACCCCGCCGGCCCCGTCCGCGAGCAGCTCGGCCGACTCGACGACGACGCCGGCCGGCACGCCGGGCGCGCCGACCGCCAGCTCGCACGTCACCGGGACGCCGCGCGGGATCGCCGCCATCAGGCCGCGCAGGTTGACCGTGACGCCGTTCATGCCGGTCGCGGCGCCCAGGAAGTCCGCGCGGGTCACGACGAGGGTCAGGCCGGCGCAGCGGGCCAGCGCCTCACGGGGGAAGGCGGCCACCCGCTCGGCGTCCAGCCACCCGGCCCAGGGCCCCCGCTCCGGCGGCAGGCCCGCGCCGGTCACCCAACGCACCCATCCACCGGCCCGCCGCACCCGCTCGCCGGACCGAAACACCTGCCGCCCGGACGCGGTCACCCGCTCCCCGGCCGAGGACCCCGAGCGGCCACGGCTCGACGCCTGGTCATCGGGCCCGGATGCGTGGTCGCCGAGGCCAGGTGCGTGGTCGCCGTGGCGGCGGCGTGCGCACCAGTGGGGTCTGATCACCCGCTCGGGCGACCAGCTCCCCCACCGGACGCCGGCCAGCTCGGGCACGCGCCCCAACGCGGCGGCGTGCTCGGCCGCGAACCGCCCGCACAGCGTCACCCGGCCGGGCCCCAGCGCCTCCACCAGGGCGAACGCGCCGGGCAGCTGGTCGGCCACGTCCACCACCACGTGGGTGTGCCGGCCGTCGGCCGCCTGCCTGGCCAGCTCGACCTCCGGGCGGAACAGCTCGCACCGCCGGGCCGCGGCGAGCAGGTCGCGGCTGCTCTGCCGGCTGCCCTCGACCAGTTCCAGACCGTCGATCGCGAGCCGGACCGCCGGGTCGCCGGCCAGCCCGAGCGCCGTGCCGACCGCGCGCAGGTGGGCGTCGTCGTACGCCCGGCGTTCCAGGATGGCCGCGGCCGCCAGCCCGAACAGGGCGGTGAGCGGCCCGACGGCGTGCCGTCCGACCGCGGCTCTGAGGCGGGCGGGGTCGGCGAGGCGCCGGACGAGGTGTGCGTTGAGGTCGAGCGGTTCCATCCCGGCGGGCGGCACGACCTCGGTGGTGAAGTCGGTGAGCGGGGGCACCACGAGCAGGTCCATCAACCGATCTCCCCCGTTCCCGGCGCGCGGCCCGGCCGCAGGTAGACGCAGCGGAGCTGGGCGGCGAAGCGTCGCCCGCCGTCGCGCAGCCAGCATTCGTCCGGGCCGGGCAGGGTCTCGGTGAGCGTGACCCGGTCGGCCGTGCCCGCCAGGCGGGCCAGTTCGGTGATGAGGGCGGGGGCGCGGGTGTCGACGTACAGGGGTCTTCGGCCGGGGCCGGCGGCGAAGAACGTGGGGGGCAGGTCGTGGGCGGCCCGCAGGCGGGCCATGGCGAGCAGCAGGTCGCGGTCGCCGCCGGTGCGGCCGAGCGCTTCGAGCGCCGCCCGCCCGAGCTGCCACCGCCGCCGCGAGATGACGACGTTACCCCAGGTCAGGCGGGGGGTCCTGGGGAGGTCGGGGAGGCCCGGCGGGGCGATCCTGGGCAGGGCGAGCGCGGTGTGGAGCGCGGTGCGGGGCGCGGTGTGGAGCGCGCTGCCGGACCCGCCGTTGTGGAACATCAGCGGCTCGTCCGCGCCCTTGGCGTGCAGGACGACGTGGTGGCCGTCGCAGCGTACGTACAGGTCGTCGAGGCCGACGCGGCGCCGTAGCGGGTCGGCCGCCGCCCCGCCGGTCTCCAGGACGGGGCCGGGGAACTCCGGTGACGGCAGGCACCCGGCGCGCGGCGAGATGACGTTCAGGGCGGTGAAGCCCCCGAGCGCCCGCGCGACGGCGGCGTCGCGCTCGGCGGCCAGCGTGCCGCCGTTCGGGTGGAACTGCAGCTCCCACGGCGTGAGCAGGGGCGCGTCGTGGAGCGCGGCGAGCACGAGCGGCGTCACGCCCGCCTCGTACGCCTCCAGCGCGCCCGCCGCCACCATGACGTCGACCGCGCACAACACCGGCGGGATCGGCAGTACGGACGCCCCGAGCAGCCCGGCGAGGTCGAGTGCGCGGGCGTCGCCCGACAGCCCGGCGAGGTGCAGGGCGCGGGCGTCGGCGTCGCTCAGGAGCCGGAGCAGATCCGAGGCGCGGGCGCCGGCGTCGCCGAGCGGCCCCGCGGCGCGTTCCGGCGGCGTGCCGGGGCCGACGTGGGGGGTGTCGCCGAAGACTTCGGCGAGGTCGAGAGCGGCGGTGTCCGGAGGCGCCGAGCGGATCAGGCCGGCGAGCCGGTCACTGTGCTGGACCTCCAGGTCGCCGGCCGTGCGCAGCACCTCGGCCAGCTCGTACGTGCCCGGCCCGAGGCGGGCGGCGAGCAGCCGGTTGGTGCGCAGCCGGGTCAGCTCGGCCTCCTCGGCCAGCGGGTCGAGGGCTCTGGGCACGCGTTCGCGCAGGTCGGCGGCGAGGGGGCCGCCGATGGTGACGTGCAGGGAGGAGGCGGCGGCCTCGTCCACGACGGTGCTGGAGCCGGAACCGGTGCCGGCGAGGGTCTCGATGCGGCTCTGGACGGCCAGCTTCACCTCGGGCGAGGCGGCGGGGTAGCGCTCCAGCAGGGCGGCGATCTCGTGGACGCGCCGTCCGGCGGGCAGGTCGGACTCGGCGGCGAGCCGCGGGCGGGCCAGGGAGCGCCGCCGCTGCGGCGGCACGCCCCGCGCGTTCACGAGCCCTCCTTCGTGGACGGAGGTCGCGGGCAGCCGGTCGCGCAGCCAGCCGAGCGGGTCGAGGACGGTCGCGGGCGGGCACAGGTCGTGGGTGACCAGCCCGCGGCGCACGGCGACGGCGAGGGCGGCGGAGGCGCGTTCCATGCCGGTGCCGGTGTCGGCGGCGATCTCGGCGAGCGTCCGGCTGCCGTCGCACTGCCCGGCGAAGGCGGCGCCGTGGGGGGTGGCGCCGGTCCAGGCCCGCCGCCGGGGCACGAGCCCGGCGACGAGGGCGGGGTCGGCCAGGATGCGCTGCTGGAGTGCTTCGGTGACGCGGGCGGTGGGGTAGGCGACGCGGCGGGTCAGCTCGTGGTGCCCGGCCCAGGTGTAGCCGCTGTCCCGGCCGGGGTCGAGGCGGGCGTGGCCGATGGGCGCGTGGCAGCCGGTCGCGGCGCACCGGGTGGCCAGGCGTTGCACGTGCCGGGCCAGGCCGGACGGCTCGGCGGGGCCGCGCCGCAGGTCACGGTAGGCGGCGGGCGCGGAGCAGGCGAGGGCGTCGAGGAAGCGCTCGTCGGCGGCGATCCGCGCGGCGGCCGCACGTACGGCCGCCAGGTCGGCGGCCAGCACCTCTGACAGGGCGAGCCTGGCCTCCTGGAGCAGCCCCGTCACCCGGTTCCAGTCGGCCAGCCAGCCCTCCGGCGCGGGAGTGTCGGGCGGCAGCGGGCGCAGCCGGCGCAGCCGCCCCCGCAGCCCCTGCGACAACCGCCCGCCGCGGCCGGGGACCCCGGCGGAGCCTCGCCGTCCCGCCGGCTCGTCGGCGGCCTCCGCGAGGCGGCCACGCGCGGCCGGCTCCGGATCGCCCGCCGAGCAGCGGGCGGGGGCGGCGGTGAGGAGGGTGAGGGCCTCCTGCTCCAGACGGACGACGGCGGCCGCCGTCTCCGCCGCGCGCGGGCAGGCGAGGGACCGCACCAGCTCCCAGGGGAAGCCGGAACTACGGGCGACCACGGTCGGCAGCAAGGTCCACTCGTGTTCGCCCATCGACCCCGTCTCCTTTTCTCGACAACATAATTCCCAGGCACTTACACCAGATGTTTACAAGATCATTTATCTCTGTCAATACATTCTTCCATGAGAAATAATTCCGAACTATGTACTGTCAGCGAGGACCGGCTGGAGCGGTTTCGCCGCCAACACCGGCAAATGCCTGCATATGGGGCAGGGCTGTTTACTTTCCGTAGCGTCCTGCCTATCCTTCCTGCACAGAGGCCCGCCGGGCCGGAATTCCAGCCGGAAGAATGGCGGCCGATTTCCGCGCGCATAAATGGCGGCCCGGCCGGACGTGTTTTCCGCGCGCCCCCCGCTGGGCACGATCAGGTCGTGGTGGATGACGACGCACGGCCGCGCGGGCTGCCGGTGCCGGTGTTCGCCGCGGGGCTGACGGGCGTCACCGCGGCGGTGGTCGCGCTGGACGTATTCGGGCAGACGGCGGTACGCCTGCTGCCGTTGCTGATCTTCCTGCCGTCCATCGTCGCCGGCCTTGGAAACGTGTGGCAGACCGTCGTCGCGTCGGCGTGGACGGTGCTGGTGGTCGCCGGCACGCTGGCCTACCTGGGCACGGCGCCCGACGACAACCTGCTGGCGGCCGGCTTCCTGGTGGTGTTCGGCCTGGTGAGCGTGCTCGGGTGCCGCTACCGGGTGCACCGCGAGGAGGAGGTGCACCGGCTCCGCTCGGCGGGCGCGGCGCTGCAGCGGCAGCTCGTGCGCCCGCTGCCGCTGCGCACCGGCGACGTGGTCGTGGACGGCCTCTACCAGCCGGTCGAGGAGGACGCGCTGGTGGGCGGCGACATGTACGAGGTGGCCGCCTCCCCCCACGGCACCCGCCTGCTGATCGCGGACGTGCAGGGCAAGGGGCTGCCCGCGATCGGCAGCGCGCTGGCGGTGCTGGGCGCCTTCCGCGAGGCGGCCTTCCGCGAGGACACGCTGCTCGGGGTCGTGGACGCGCTGGAGTCGGCGGTGGTCAGGCACAACTCGTTCGCCACCCGTACGGGCGAGTCGGAGCGGCTGGTCACCGCCCTGGTGCTCGGCGTCGGGCGGGAACCGGGCGCCGAGGCGGTCAACTGCGGGCACATCGCCCCGTACGTCATCCACGACGGCCACGCCTACCAGGCGGCGCTCGGCGACCCGGCGGTGCCTCTCGGCGTGGCCGCGCTCGCGCGGGGGCCGCGCCGCGTCGCCCGGTTCCCATTCCCCGAGGGCGCGACGCTGCTGCTGTGCACCGACGGCGTGACCGAGGCCCGCGACCGCCGCGGCCGGTTCTACCCGTTGGAGGAGCGGCTGCGCGCGTGGGCGCCGGCCCCGCCGTCCAGCCTCGTCGCGACGCTGGACGCCGACCTGCGCGCCTTCACGGGCACTTCCCCGCGCGACGACGTCGCGATCCTCACGGTGACCAGGACGGGGCGGAAGCGCTCCTGACGGCCCTCACGGCGACCGGGGCCGGGCGGAAGCGCTCCTGATCGCCCTCACCGTGACCAGGGCGGGCACGGCTCCCTGAACCGCCTTCGCGATCGGCGCGTACCTCCACACATCGGACACGTGTTCCATGGAGGTGTCGTGGAGCTCAGCCTCTTGCGTACACAGGCGCACAGCCCGTCGTACTTCTCCCTGCTGCGCGGCTCGTCCGGAGAGCCCGCACCGGTGGACTTCTGCATACCGTGCAACCCGTACTTCCCGACGCCGGAGATCTTCGAGCACCTCGGGAGGAACCTGGAGACGATACTCAAGTACTACCCCAGCGACGCCACCACGATCGCCGACGAGCTCTGCTCGACGCTCGGCCTCCACCCCAAGACGGTCGCCATGGGCAACGGCTCGACCGAACTGATCACCTGGATCGACCACCTCCTCGTCCGCGAGAGCCTGGCGGTGCCGATCCCCACCTTCGGCCGCTGGACCGACCAGCCGCTGGAGACCGGCAAGCGGGTGGACATGTATCCGCTGCAGGAGAGCCGCAGCTTCGGCCTCGACGTGAGCGACTACGTCTCCTTCATCCGCACCCGCGGCTCCCGCGTCGCGGTGATCTGCAACCCCAACAACCCCGACGGCGGCTACCTGCCCAGGCACGAGGTCATCCGACTGCTGGACGAGCTCATCGACCTCGACCTGGTGATCGTGGACGAGTCGTTCGGCGACTTCGTGGACGCCGAGCCGTACTCGGGGGTGGCGGAGGAGGCGGCGGTGCGGCCGAACGTGATCGTGCTGCGCAGCCTCGGTAAGAACTTCGGCCTGCACGGCGTGCGCTTCGGCTACATGGTCGCCAACCCGGCGCTGGCCGGGCGGGTGCGCGACGCGCTGCCGAAGTGGAACCTCAACTCCTTCGCCGAGGTGATCGTGTTCATGATGAAGGAGTTCGCGCCGGAGTACCACGACAGCCTCAAGCGGCTGGGCCACGACCGGCGGGCCATGTACCAGCAGCTCAGCACCATGCCGGGGCTCGGGGTGCTGCGGTCGCAGGGCAACTTCCTGCTGGTGAAGCTGCCGCCCGGGTACGACGGGGTGCCCCTGCGCGACCACCTGCTCGCCGAGCACGGCGTGTACGTCCGCGAGTGCGGCAACAAGCTCGGCACCACCAGCCAGTTCCTGCGCCTGGTCGTGCGCCCGCAGGAGGACGTGCGGCGGCTGCTGATCGGGATGACGCAGTTCCTGTACTCGGGCAGTCTGCACGAGATCCCCGTGATCGGCCTGCATCACCGGCACGCCAACCCGCTCTCGGCCTGACTCCGCACCGCCGGCGCGGCGAAGGGGTCACCCCGCCGCGGGGTCGGCCGCCCGCGGGGCGGGCATCGCCGGGTGCCGGTCAGACCGCCAGTCTGGCCAGCACCTTCGCGAACTCCGGCGGCGGGGCGACCACCAGTCTGGTCAGCCCGTCCTGGACGACGATGTCGGCCTGGATGCGCGTCAGCCGGGCCTCGTGCCACCAGTAGACCTGGGAGCTGAGGCCGTCGGTTCGCACGGCGTGCACGCGCATCCGCTCGATGGCCCGCACCACGCCGATCCCGTCCACGGGGTGGACGAGCAGCGTGTACGGGTCCGGCAACGCCACCAGCACCCCGTCGGCCGGCACGCTGGCGTACCGCTCCAGCCAGCGCAGGTGGGTGGCGGCCGACGGGCCGCGCGCGGTCAGCCGGGTGACCGCGGTGCCGGCCAGCCTGATGGCCTCCACGTGCAGCCGCTCGTCGCGGCGCGCGTTCGCGACGGCGAGGTCGAGTGCCCGCGCCGCCGGCACCGGCCAGCAGCCCGCCTCCTCCGGCCGCACCGGGCGGGAGCCGACGGTGAGCAGTTCGACGAGGTCGGCGTTGAGGTGGCGGCCCACGACCCGGGTGAGGTCGGCCAGTTGGTCCACCGACTCCACGCGGGTGCGCAGCGCCGGTCTCGCCTGGTCGAGGTCGCAGACGTCCAGGTGCTCGCCGACGGTGGCGACGGCGTGCGCGAGGTGCTCGGAGACCAGCACCGGCCAGTCCTCGCGGGAGCGGCGTCCGGCCTCGCGGCGGAGCCCGGTGAGGCGGACGACCAGGGCGGTCTCGCCCCGCAGGGTCACGGACTGGCCGTCGCGGGCGAAGTCGCAGGTGAATCCGCGGGACTCGGCGACGAGCGCGAGAAGTGAGTCGAGATCGACGTCCTCGACGGGTCTGCGCGCGGGCTCACGATCACGCCTGAACCACCTCACCCGCCGTGTCCCTTTCTGTCGGATTCGTCCCTCCTACCTTGCCCGCTCCCCCTCGCCGAACGAGCCAGTGAGCGAGCACGATTCGGTATCGATAACACCAAGTCTCCCCAGCCACACGCTCATCTGCGGCGACCCGTGCCCCACCGGCAGCCCCGCCAGGATCGGCACACCGAGCGGCTCCAGCCGGTCCCGCAGCACCGGGTACGGGTCACCGCAGTCCACCCACGACCCCAGGGCGATCCCGCGCACCTCCTCGAACGCCCCCGCGTGCAGCAACTGGGTGAGCATGCGGTCGATCCGGTACGGCTCCTCCCCCACATCCTCCAGGAACGCCAGCCGCCCCGCGAACGACGGCTGCCACCGGGTGCCGCACATGGACGCCAGCAGCGACAGGTTGCCGCCGTACAGCACGCCCTCGGCGCGGCCGTCGCTCAGCACCCGGTCGCCGCGCACGGCCCGCGGCGTGCCGGACAGCGCCGCCCGCAGGCTCGCCCAGGTGACCGGCTCGGGCTCCGGCCCGCCGGCCAGCACGTCGCAGGCGGTCATGGGGCCGTGCAGGGTGGGCACGCCCAGCTCGACGGCGAACGCGTTGTGCAGCGCCGTGATGTCGCTCGACCCGACGAGGACCTTCCGCCCGGCGGCCCGCATGGCGCCCCAGTCGAGCAGGTCGAGCAGGCGGGCGGCGCCGTACCCGCCGCGGCAGCAGAACACCGTGGTCACGGCCGGGTCGCACCAGGCGGCCTGCAGGTCGGCGGCCCGGGCGGCGTCCGCGCCGGCCAGGTAGTCGAGCTCCTGGCGGTCGAGCGCGTGCGCGCCCACGACCACCGTGAGCCCGAGCCCTTCGAGCAGCTTGACGCCGCGCTTCAGCTGGGCCGGGTCGGGCGGGCCCGAGGGCGCGACGATCGCGACGGTGTCACCTGGCTGCATGGATCAACTCCTGGACGGATGCGGGGCGGTGCCTCGCCGGCCGGTACGCGGGCGGCCCGGCCGGCGAGCGGGTCACCGGCGGCGGGCGGCCGGCGCGCGGCGGGCCGCGGCCGGGAAGGCCCTCCTGGCCTGGTCGCCGGTGAGGCCGGAGCCGGTGGAGAGTCCCGGTCCGGTAAGGACCGACCCGGACGGTGGCTCATTCACGTGGCAAACGGTGTCACACTTACGTTCGGTATGCGACTTCCGCCCCACATCCTCGTGGTCAACGGCATCAAGGTCCGCCGCCCGGTGTTCCTGCTGGGAGCGCCGCATTCCGGCGCGGACCTGCTGGCCCGCGCCCTGAAACGGTCGCCCGGCTTCCATGTGACGATGGGCCGGGCGAGCGTGGCGCACGTCGTGCACGCCTTCGCCCGCAGGCCGTCCATCGGCCGCACGTCCGGGGCCGTGCGCGTGCTGCGCGACGCGCTGGCCGAGTCGTGGCAGGTGCTGCCCGGCTCGTGCGGGCAGTGCGCCGAGCCGTGCCGGGAGGCCGGCGGCGTCACCGGGGTGGGTCCGTGCGTGGCGGCGGGCGACATCACCCGGTTCGGCGACGGCAGCCCCGACCTCATCTACAGCGCGACGGTGCTGCTGCGGGCCTTCCCCGACGCCCGGTTCGTGCAGCTCATCAGGGACGGCCGGGACGTCGCCGCCGACATGCTCGCCGACCCCGGATGCCTGGCCTGGTTCCGCCCGGCGATGCTGCCCGAGCCCGCCGAGTTCCCCAACGCGTTCCTGGGCGTCAACAGGGACGAGCACCTCGACCGGTGGAAGGGCATGCCGACGGCGGGCAAGTGCGCCCTGCGCTGGCGCAGCGCCGTACGGCTGAGCGCCGAGCTGCGCCGCACCCTGCCCGCGGACCAGCTCATGACGCTGCGTTACGAGGAGCTGGTGCGCCGGCCGGCGCAGTCGGTGACGACGCTGGCGGAGTTCCTGGAGACGCGGGTGGCGAAGGTCGCGTTGTACGGCCACGACGCCAAGGCGGGCGCCTGGCGCTCCCGCCTCCGCCCGGCGGACCTGGAGCTGGTGGAGAAGGTGGCCCGCGAGGAGCTCACCCGCCTGGGCTACCTGACGAGCTGAACTGGGTGCGGTAGAGCTCGGCGTAGAGGCCGCCGCGGGCCAGCAGGTCGTCATGCCGGCCGCGCTCGGCGACGCGCCCGTCGTGGACGACGAGGATCTCGTCGGCCTCCCTGATCGTCGACAGCCGGTGGGCGATCACCAGCGAGGTGCGGCCCTCCAGCGCGGTCTTCAGCGCCACCTGCACGGCCGCCTCCGACTCGGAGTCGAGGTGGGCGGTGGCCTCGTCGAGCACCACCACCCGCGGCGCCTTGAGCAGCAGCCGGGCCAGGGCGAGGCGCTGCTTCTCGCCGCCGGACAGGCGGTAGCCGCGGTCGCCCACGACCGTGTCGAGCCCGTCGGGCAGGCTCTCGACCAGGTCGCCGATCTGTGCGGCCCGCAGCGCCTCCCAGATCTCCCCGTCGGCGGCCTCGGGACGGGCGTAGCGCAGGTTGGCGCCGATCGTGTCGTGGTAGAGGTGGGCGTCCTGCATGACCACGCCGACGGTGTCGCGCAGCGACGCGAGCGTGGCGTCGCGCACGTCGAGCCCGTTGAGCCGCACGGCGCCGTCGTTGACGTCGTAGAGGCGGGAGACGAGCGAGGTCATCGTGGTCTTGCCCGCGCCCGAGTGGCCGACCAGGGCGATGAGCTGCCCGGGGCGGGCGGTGAACGACACGCCCCTGAGCACCGGCTGGGAGGGGCCGGTGTCCTGGCGGGCGACGGACTCCAGCGAGGCCAGCGACACCTCCTCGGCGGACGGGTAGCGGAAGCGCACGTCGTCGAACTCGATCGTCACCGGGCCGTCCGGCACCGGCACGGCGTCGGGCTTCTCCGCGACCATGGGCCTGAGGTCGAGGATCTCGAAGACGCGGTCGAAGCTGACCAGCGCGGTCATCACGTCCACGTGCACGTTGGACAGGGACGTGAGCGGGCCGTACAGGCGCATCAGCAGCGCGGCCAGGGCCACGAGGGTGCCGAGCTCGAAGGCGCCGGAGACGGCCAGCACGCCGCCGATGCCGTAGACCAGGGCCGTGGCCAGGGCGGCGACCAGGCCGAGCGCGACGCGGAAGACGGTGCCGTACATGCCGACCGTGACACCGACGTCACGCACCCTGGCCGCCCGGCCGCCGAACGTGGCGGCGTCGTCCTCGGGGCGGCCGTAGAGCTTGGCGACCATGGCGCCGGCCACGTTGAAGCGCTCGGTGGTGACCGAGCTCATCTCGGCGTCGAGCTGCATCTGCTCGCGGGTCAGGGCGGACATGCGGCGGCCGACGTATTTGGCGGGCCCGATGAAGATCGGCAGCAGCACCAGCGCGACCAGCGTCACCTGCCACGACAGCGCCAGCATGGCGCCCAGCACGAGCACCAGGCTGACCACGTTGGAGACCACGGACGACAGCGTGCTCGTGAGCGCCCGCTGGGCGCCGATCACGTCGGTGTTGAGCCGGCTGACCAGCGCGCCGGTCTGCGCCCGCATGAAGAACGCCACCGGCATGCGCTGCACGTGGTCGAACACCTCGGTGCGCAGGTCGTAGATCAGCCCCTCGCCGATGCGGGCCGAGAACCAGCGCTGCACCAGCGTCAGCCCGGCGTCGACCACCGCCAGCCCGGCGATCGCCACGGCCAGCCAGGTCACGACGCCGGTGCGCCCCGGCAGGATGCCGTCGTCGATGATCGCCTTCATCAGCAGCGGGTTGGCGACCACGATCACCGCGCCCGCGACGACGAGCAGCAGGAACGCCGCGATCTGCGTCGTGTACGGGCGCGCGTAACGCGCGATACGGCGCACGGTGCCGGGCCGCAGCCGCTGCCGGGCCACCGAGTCGTCGCGCCGCAGCGACGCCATCACGTGGGGACCGAAGCCCCCTCCCATCATCGCCATCCGGGGGATCCCACCTCCTCCCGGGACAGCGCCGCTGAGGGACGAGCCGATTCCCGTCTCAGCTCAGCGCGAAATTCCCGCGAAATCCCATTCTGCCCCGCGCCGGCGCCGGCATGGCACACCGGCGCCCTGAGGGGCCCTGGGCGGGCTCCGCCGGAACCCGGCGCGGGAAGATCCCCGAAGCCGCCGGATGCCTCGCGTGCGGCGCGCACAGCGCCCGCCGGCGGGTCAGCGCCGGAAGAGGGCCTTGAGCCGCGCGGCCTGTTCCCGCCCTTCGGCCGCGCTCTGCTCCTCCAGGGTGCGGGCCCGCGCGCCCTGGAGGAGCCGCTTGGTCGCGACCGCCGCGTCCCGGTTGGTGGACAGCAGCTCCGCGACCTTCTCCTGTACGGCTTGCGTCAGGTCGCTCCTGGCGACCACTTTCTCGGCGAGGCCGATGCGCATGGCCTCGTCGGCGTGCACGGTCCTGGCGGTCAGGCAGAGGTCGATCGCCTTGGCCAGGCCCACCAGCTCGACCAGGGGCTTGGTCCCCGTCAGGTCGGGGACGAGCCCCAGAGCGGGCTCCTTCATGCAGAACGCGACGTCATCGGCCACGATCCGCAGATCGCAGGCCAGCGCGAGCTGGAACCCCGCGCCGATCGCGTGGCCCTGCACCGCGGCGATGGAGACGATCTCCGGCCGACGCAACCACAGGAACCCCGCCTGTGCCTGTTTGATGCTGTGCTCGAGGTCCGCGCCCTCGCTCGCGGCCGCCGAGTCGAACGAGCCCTGTCCGGGCACCCCCTCGGATGTGAACATTCGCAGGTCGATCCCTGCCGAGAAGGACGGTCCCTCACCTTTCACGACGACGACGCGCACCTGCTCGGGCAGGGTCCCGCCGATGCGGGCCAGGGCCGACCATGTCGCGAACGTCTGCGCGTTGCGCTTTTCCGGCCGGTCCAGCGTGATCGTCGCTATCTCACCGTCCACCTCGAAGCGAAGCCCGATCTCCGCCAATCGCTCGGCAGAGACGTCCTCCGCGTACCCCCCGCGCTGTCGCGCCTGTGCTTCCGTCATCGCCCGCTCCCTGGGTCAGAGCGCCGTGTCCGGGCGCCGTCGCCGAGCGCCGTCTCAGGGCGCCGTGTCAGAGCGCCGTGTCTGAGCGCTGTCCGTCGCGCCCGAGCCTACAGAATATCGTTCTGGCCCGGGCGCGACGGCGGCTGACTAGGGACGGGCGGCTGCGGTCGCACGTTCCGAGGCGGCCGTCAGCGCTTGGACTTGCCTCGGGTCGCCCCGCCGCGCCCGCGCAGAGTCACGCCGGACTCGCTCAGGATGCGGTGGATGAACCCGTAGGACCGACCAGTGGAAGCGGCCAGAGCGCGGATGCTCTCACCCTGGGCGTAGCGCTTCTTGAGATCGCCGGCCAGTTTCTCCCGGTCGGCCCCGGTGACCCGGGTGCCCTTCTTCAGTGTCTCGGCCACGAGTACCTCCTGTAGTGCCGGACTTCCGCAGCGTTACTCCGCCATGATCAGTCATTTCAGCGGGATCGGCTACCTACTCCACGGGAAAAGATCCGTACCCACTCAAATTAAGATCAGGCAAGTGCCACAAGATCGGAAAATTCGTCGCTCCATGCGTCTTCAGTTCCGTCCGGTAGCAAGATCACCCTATCCGGTGACAGGGCGTCAACGGCACCCTCGTCATGTGTGACTAGGACGATTGCTCCTGAATACGACCTCAGAGCATTGAGGACCTGCTCCCGGCTGACCGGATCGAGGTTGTTGGTGGGCTCGTCGAGAAGGAGGACGTTGGCGCTCGAGAGCACCAGCATGGCCAGCGCCAGCCGGGTCTTCTCGCCCCCGGACAGGACGCCGGCGGGCTTGTCGACGTCGTCTCCGGTGAACAGGAACGAGCCGAGCACTTTGCGCAGCTCGGTGTCGGTGAACTCGCCGCCGGCCGAGCGCATGTTCTCCAGCACCGTGCGGCCGGCGTCGAGGGTCTCGTGCTCCTGGGCGTAATAGCCGATCTTGAGGCCGTGGCCGGGACGGATCACGCCCGTGTCGGCCCGCTCCAGGCCGCCCAGCAGGCGCAGCAGCGTGGTCTTGCCGGCGCCGTTGAGCCCGAGGATGACAACGCGGTGACCTCGGTCGATGGCCACGTTGACGTCGGTGAAGACCTCCAGCGAACCGTAGGACTTGGACAGGCCCTCGGCCGTCAGCGGCGTGCGCCCGCACGGCTGCGGGTCGGGGAACCGCAGCCGCGCCACCTTGTCGCTCTTGCGCTCCTCCTCGGTGCCGGCCAGCAGCCGGTGCGCGCGCCGCATCATGTCCTGGGCGGCCTTGGCCTTGGTCGCCTTGGCGCGCATCTTGTCGGCCTGGGCGAGCAGCGCGCCCGCCTGCTTCTCGGCGTTCGCGCGCTCGCGCTTCCTGCGCTTCTCGTCGGTCTCGCGCTGGGCGAGGTACGCCGTCCAGCCGACGTTGTAGTGATCGATCATCGACCGGTTGGCGTCGAGGTGGAGGACCTTGTTGACCGTGGCTTCAAGAAGGCCGACGTCGTGGCTGATGATCACCAAGCCACCTTGATGAGATCGCAAAAAATCACGAAGCCACCCGATTGAGTCGGCATCAAGGTGGTTTGTCGGCTCGTCCAAGAGGAGAGTTTCGGCGCCGCTGAAAAGAATTCGCGCCAATTCCACTCGCCGGCGCTGACCCCCGGAAAGCGTCTGCAACGGCTGCGTCAGCACCCGGTCCGGCAGGCCCAGGCTGGAGGCGATGGAGGCCGCCTCGGACTCGGCGGCGTAACCGCCCAGCACGTGCATCTGGTCTTCGAGCCGGCCGTACTGCCGGACCGCCTTCTCGCGGGTGCGGTCGTCGGCCGAGGACATGCCGAGCTCGGCCTCGCGCAGCCGGCGCAGGACCTCGTCGAGCCCGCGGGCGGACAGGATGCGGTCGCGGGCCAGCACCTGCAGGTCGCCCGTGCGCGGGTCCTGGGGCAGGTAGCCCACGCTGCCGCTGGTGGAGACCGTGCCGGCGGCGGGCAGCGCCTCACCGGCCAGCACCTTGGTCAGCGTCGTCTTGCCGGCACCGTTGCGGCCGACGAGCCCGATCTTGTCGCCCGGATTGACGCGGAACGAGGCCTTCTCGATGAGCAGGCGCGCACCCGCGCGCAGCTCGACATCATTGGCTATGATCATGGTGGCGGAACACTCCCGAGCTAGGAAACGAGGGATTGGGCGTGCGACGCCGATCAATCGGGAGTATGCATACCGATCAGTGTAGGGCCCCCATGCGCGAGCCCACCTCTGGTTAACGTCCCCCCGTCCAGGGCTCCGGCGCCGCCCGCGCCGCCAGGTGCTCGCCGATCAGGGCCAGGTTGTGGATGGCGGCCAGGCCGTACTGCGCGGCGTCGTTGGTGCTCACGAACGGCGCCTCGCGGACGGGCGCGGGCACCTCGGGGCCGTCCACCGGAATCAGCGCCCAGATCTCCTGGCGTTGCAGCGCGTTCCTGTTGAGCTGGTCGCCCTCGTCCAGGGCGAACTTGCGCCACGCCCAGGCGGCCAGATCCGCGTCGCCGGTGCGGGCGGCCGCGTACGCGGTGAGCCGGCTGTGCGCCTGGACCAGCGAGACGCCGCCCAGCCGCTCCCCCACCTCGGCCTCCTGCCGCTCGGGGGTGGCGAGGTAGAGACGGCAGTAGCGCAGCCAGGCCCGCTCGAAGTCCGGGCGGTCCACCAGGTCGATCAGCTCGGCGCAGATCTCCGGCAGGCCGAACAGCGACGACAGGTGCGAGACCGAGATCCTCTCGGACGCCGGGCCGAACCTGCCGGTGGCCAGGTCCAGCCGCGCCTCGCCGGTCAGGAAGCCGAGCGGCATGGCGGCGATGTCGGCCATCGTGCCCAGCAGCCGGTCCCTGGCCCGCTCGTCGCCGTGCCGCTCCCAGCGGGTCAGCCAGGCCGCGGCCAGCGCGCCCCAGTCGGTGCCCAGGCCGACCGACAGCGCCGCCGGGTCGGGGGTGTAGACGTCGTCGCGCACCTTGCGCAGCGGGTCGACCGCCAGGAACGTCTCCTCCGGCGCGCCGAGCTCGTCCATGAGGTCGCCGGTGCGCTCGTCGGCGGTCAGGTAGTAGTAGAAGCGCCGGTAGGCGGCGTTGGAGATGCGCAGCTGCTTGCAGCTGCAGCCCCAGTGCTGCACGTTGTGCCGGCTGCCCAGCCCCTTCCAGCGGCCCAGGTGGTAGACGTCGACCTCGCCGGTGTGCCGGGTCATGGCCTCGGCGAAGCGGAACACGCTTGCCCGGCCGGTGCGCAGGTACTGCAGCCAGAGCCACAGGTCGGGCGAGAGCTCGGAGTTGTCCCAGGCGTAGCCGCCGACGTCGTAGCGCCAGGTGTGGCGGTCGGCGTCGTAGGTGTGCATGACGTCGCCGTAGTCCCAGAAGCCGTACCAGCGGCGTTGCTCGCGTTCCAGGACGTACAGGTCGACGAGGAAGTCGAGGCGGTCCTCGATCTCGGCGTGCGCGGGGGTGGAGCGGTCGGGCAGGCCCCACACGCCGAACACGCCGGCCGCCCTGATCCGCTCGGGTGCGGCGGTCAGCAGGCCGGGCTCGTTCATGGCGGCGGCGAAGGCGGCCAGGTCCGCGGCCGGCGGCGTGGCGCCGAGGGCGCGCAGGGTCAGCTCGTGCGTACGCGCCACGCCGCGGGCGTCCCCGAACCCGGGCTCGTAGTCCTCGTAGGTGATCTCCAGGCCCTCCAGCTGCTCGGCGAAGGTGTCCTGGCCCATGCCGTCGTGGTAGAACCGCAGGTCCATGGCCGGGGCGGACGGGGACCACAGCCAGACGGTGACCGTGGCCAGGCCGGTGGCCGCGTTCCTGACGTCCAGGCGGGTGGGGTGCAGGCGCCAGAAGTCGCGCAGGCCGAAGCCGAGGCCGCCGGAGACGCCGCCGAGGTAGCCGTACCCGGCCGCGCGGGTGCCCGACGGGGCGGTCACCCAGGCGTGGCCTTCGGCGGTGCGTTTGCGCAGCGTGTAGCCGTCGGCGGACGTCTGGTCGAGGGTGTGGTCGTTCCAGGCGGGAACGAGGCGCAGGCGGCGCGCGACGTCGGGGGCGATCTCGCCGCACCCGCGGCCCGCGACCTGCGCCCGCCGGGCCTCCTCGCCGGGGTCGCGGCGCAGGCCGGTCAGGCCGCGCACGGCCTCGGCGTGGAAGCCCGCGCTCCCCGCCAGGCGGACGTGCCGGTCGTGGAGCTCGTCGCGCATCACCACGTCGGCCCGCAGGCCGAGCCCGGCCAGGAAGTCCCGCCCGGGGTCGCCGTCCCAGACGAACGTGTGCACGATCCGCACGTTCTCGGCGCCGGCGTGGAAGTACAGGCGGACGGTGAACGGCAGCCAGTCGCCGTGGCGGCCTTCCAGGCGCACCACGGCGCGTACGGGGCCGTCCTGCTCGACCGTGACGCGCTCGACCACGCCGGTGGCCCGCTCCCGGGCGACCGGGCCGCCCTCGTCGGGAGTGGGCCCGTGCTGCCGGAGGCTGACCAGGCGGACGTCACGGGCGATCTCGCGGCCGGCGCGGGCGATCGAGCGGGCCAGCGTGCCGCCCGTCCCCTCGATCGTCCAGACGACCACTCCGGTGGAGACGGTCAGCACGCCGCCGGAGCGCGAGACGGCCACGGGCGTCGCGGGCACGGCGGGCGCGCGCCCGGGCTGCAGCCGGTACGCGGCCGAGGCGGGCCCGGCCCCGACGGCGTGGGCGGACCACTTGACGGAGCCGTCCGGCCAGGTCGCGGTCACCCAGCTCTGCACGGGCACCTCGCGCCCGTCGGCGTCGCTCAGCGCGAACGGCGACTCGCGGGCGACCGCGCCGCGCGGCCACGGAACGCCCCAGGTCGCCCCCTGCTCGCCCGGCCGGTCCAGCCACCGCAGCTCGGTCACGTACGTCCCCCTCATTCCTTCACCGACCCGATGAGCACGCCCTTGGCGAAGTGCTTCTGCAGGAACGGGTAGAAGCACAGGATCGGCAGCGTGGCCACCACGACCACGGCGAACTTCAGCCCCTCGGCCGGGAAGAACACGGTGTCCAGCGCCTGGAGGGCGTTGACCGCGTCGGGGCTGGTGAGCTGCCGGACCATCACCTGCAGCGTCCACTTGCCGCTGTCGTTGTTGTACAGCAGCGGTGACATGTAGTCGTTCCAGATGCCCACGGCGTAGAACAGCGAGAACGTCGCGATGATCGGCTTGGACAACGGAAGGACGATCTTGAAGAAGACGCCCATCTCGTTGCAGCCGTCGATGCGCGCCGCCTCCTCCAGCGCCTGCGGCAGCTCCTGGAAGAACGACTTGACGATGATCAGGTAGAACGGGTTGACCGCCAGCGGCAGGATCAGCGCCCAGTAGCTGTCCAGCAGCCCGAGATCCCGCACCACCAGGTACGTCGGCACGATCCCGCCCCCGAACACCAGCGTGAACACCACCAGGTTCAGCACCAGCGCCCGGCCCGGCAGGTACCGCTTGGCCAGCGGGTAGGCCATGGTGAAGGTCAGCAGGACCTGGACCACCGTGCCCACCGCCGTCACCGCGACCGTGGTGAGCAGTGCCCTGATCATGGTGTCGTTGGCGAACATGTACGCGTACGTGCTGGTGACGACCTTCTCCGGCCACAGGAAGAACGGCCGGGAGGCGATCTCCGCCTCGCCGGCGAACGACCCCGCCAGCACGTACAGCAGCGGCAGCACGGTCACCAGCGCCACGCCGCCGAGGAAGAGGATGTTGAGGGTGTCGAAGACGCGGCTGCCGGGCGAGCTGTAGTGCCGGACCGGCGTGCCGGGCTTGCCGACGGTGTCGCCGGACGTCCTCGCTGTGGTCCCGTCCGTGTTCTCGTCTCTGGTCATGGCGGCCATGTCCGGGCGCTCCTTAGAACAGTCCGCGCTGGCCGAGGCGCTTGGCCAGCCAGTTGGAGCCGAAGATCAGCACCACCCCCGCCACGCCCTTGAACAGGCCGACCGCGGTGGCGTAGCTGTAGCCGCCCTGCTGGACGCCTACGTAGTAGGCGAAGGTGTCGAAGACGTCGGCGACCGAGCGGTTCAGCGAGTTGGTGAGCAGCCAGATCTGCTCGAAGCTCTGGTCGAGGAGGTTGCCCGAGGTCAGGATGGCCATGACGACGATCGTGGGGCGGATGGCGGGCAGCGTGACGTGCCAGAACTGCCGCCAGCGGCCGGCGCCGTCCATGCGGGCAGCCTCGTACAGGTTCGGGTCCACGCTCGCCAGCGCGGCCAGGTAGATGATCGTGCCCCAGCCGGAGGTCTTCCAGATCAGCTGCAGGACGACCAGCGGCCGGAACCACTCCGGCCGGGCCAGGTAGTCGACCTTCGGCCCGCCGCCCGTCAGGTCGTGGATCCAGCCCGCGAGCACCCCGAAGTCCACCGAGAACAGCAGGTACGTCAGCGAGAACACGATCGTCCACGACAGGAAGTGGGGGATGTAGATCAGCGACTGGACGTACCTCTTGTAGACGCTGACCCGCAGCTCGTTGAGCAGGAGCGCCAGGATGATCGGAGCGGGGAACACGAAGATCGCCGTCAGCAGGGCGAGGAACAGCGTGTTGAACAGCAGGCGGCCGAAGTCGGGCCCGGTGAACAGCTCCTCGAAGTGCTTGACCCCGACCCAGGGGCTGCCGGAGTAGCCGAGGAACGGCACGAAGTCCTGGAAGGCGATGGTCAGGCCGTACATCGGCAGGTACTTGAACAGCGCGAAGTACGCCAGGCCGGGGATCAGCATGAGGTACAGCCAGCGGTAGCGCCGCAGCGCGACGCCCAGCCGCACCCGGCCGGGCCGCCCGCCCGCGCGCCCGGCCCTGCCGGCCGCCTCCGCCGGAGGCGGAGCCAGGTCGGTGGCCAACAGCGGCCTCCTTTCGCGGGAGGGGCCCGGCCCGCCGGGCCCCTCCGGTCGGGGTCGGTCAGCCGCCGACCTGGGCGATGCCGGCCTGGAGCTCGGCGAGGATCTGGGTGCCGCCGCTGTCGTACCAGCGCTTGATCTCGGCCTTGAACTGGTCTTCGGTCAGCTGGCCCGCCAGGTACTTGACGCGGGCGTCGGTGGGGATCGGGTTGAGCGTGGCGCCCTTCTCCACCGCGGTCTGCGAGATCACCGGCAGCGACGGGTCGTGCACGGCGGTCTGCAGGTCCAGGTTCATCAGCTCCTCGCGCTGCTTGAGCCAGTCACGCTCGGCCTGGCTCTCGCGCATCCACTCGTACGCCTCGCCGGCCACGCCGACGCTGGAGGTCATGCCGAGCTGGATGAAGGCGAACTCCACGTCGTTGTTGATGGTCTTGACGGCCGGGTCGGTGTCGTTGATCTTGACGGCGAAGCCGTCCTCGACCGTGAAGTTGCGTCCCTCGATGCCGTTGTTGACCAGGATCGAGCCCTCCTTGGAGGCCAGCCGGTCCAGCGTACTCAGCACGTCGTCCAGCTGCTGCTCGGTGCGGATGTTCTGCTTGGAGATGGCGACGATGCCGTTGTAGCCGGTGAACGGCAGGGAGAACTTCCTGCCGTCGGGGCGCGTGAGGTTGCCCGCCATCGCGACCTTCTCGTCGTAGGTCTCGGGGTCGAGCTCCTTGAACAGGTCGAAGAGCTGCCCGGCGCGGACGTTGACGTCGATGATGATGCCGCCCTTGCCCTGGACGAACACGTCGTTCCACTTGGCGGTGTCGAGCGTGGCCCAGTCGGGGTTGACCAGGCCCTCGTCGACGAACCTCTTGAGGTACTTCTGCGCCTCCCAGAACTCCGGCGTGTCGAACTCGGGCACGAGCCTGCCGTCGCGCATGCCGTAGTTGTTCGGCGCGCCGAACCAGACGTCGACGGCGTTGTACGGGCTGGAGGCGGCGAAGCTGGTGCCCGGCCACTTCGGCAGGATCATGCCGTAGGTGTCCTGCTTGCCGTTGCCGTCCGGGTCCTTCTCGGTGAACGCCTTGGCGATGTCGTACAGGTCGTCGGTGGTCTTCGGCGGGTCCAGGTTCAGCTTCTCCAGCCAGTCCTTGCGCAGCACGATCGCCGAGCGCAGCAGCGGGCGCACCCGGTAGATGCCGTAGTTCTTGCCGTTGGTCTTGGAGTTGACCCAGGCCTGCTGCGACTTGGGCGTCAGGTTCGGGTACTTGCCGAGCTTGTCGGTCAGGTCCCAGAACGCCCCCGCCTCGGCCGCCTTGACGAACGCCGGCGACTTGTTGTCCTGGATGACCATGACGTCGGGCAGCCTGTCCGAGGCGAGCGTGACGTTGGTCTTCTCGTTGTACTCGGCGTTGGGCACCCAGGTGATGGCGAGCTTCTTGCCGACCAGCTTCTCCACGGCCTGCTGGATCTCGCCCTTGGGGTCGGGGGCGGTGCCGAACAGCGGAACCATCAGGTTCAGCGCATTGGCGGCGGCCTGGCCCTGCTCACCGCCGCCGGCGCAGCCGGACGCGGCGAGAGCCGTCGTTAGCGTTAACAAGCCGGCCATGAGCCGGGGGCGGAAAGCGCTCATGAGTTCCCTTTCGAAAGCAGGCGCGCCTCGTTCTCCTCGAAGAAGCGCAGGCAGAGCCACGTGTTGAGGTGGATCCACGCGCCGACGCCGAACAGCGGCGCGAGAGCGGGCACCGTCGCGGTCGCGAAGACGATCGCCGAGAGCGTGAACAGCAGCAGCGCCGTGGAGGCCGGCCGCGTGAGTGCCAGCAGTGACGCCTTCGGGATGTACCTCCACAGCGGCAGCTCGTAGTGCACATAGAGCGGGCCCAGGTAGGCCCCGGCGGCGACGAGCGCCACGAGCGCCGCGTACGTGACGACGCGCAGCGGCCCCGTGCCGGGCCCGAGAGCGGACAGATAGAGGTGGTTGCCGATCAGGACCGTGGCCGCCAGCGCCAGGGGCAGAACGAGCAGCGAGCCCCGGACGAACTCCCGCCGGTAGACGGCCCAGAACTCCCTCCAGCCCTGAAACGATTCATGCCGATGGTGCCGCCGCGCCAGCGTGTACGCCGCCACGGTCGCCGGCCCGAGCCCGAGCACCACGCCGCCGAGAAGGGTGAAGACGATCCACAGCAGATTCAGCCGCGCTGCCAGGAACACCTCCGAGCAGACCGCCTGGACCTTCATTGACATGGCTGGATGGCTCATCCCGCAGCACCTTCTGACGGCTTGTGCGCGGACACGGGGCAGGGTGTCGCAGCGTCGGTTCCCCTCTGTTACGAGCGGGTGAACGCTGGTCGGTGCTGCGAAATTAGTGTTGAATCGACTCAAAGTCAATGACGCGATACCCGCAGATTTTCGTACACCCGGTGAGCGGGACCATCCGCCGGAACCCCGACCTTGCCTCCTGCCAGGGCGGTACCGCCGATCCAGCCGCCGCCCGCCCGGCGGAACGAGACCGAAGCGTTGGTCGAACACGCCATCTCCGGCCACGTGAGGGCGTCACGCAGCCCTCCTCCACGCGGCGCTCCGCGGCTCACGGGCCGGAGGGAAGAGGGTCCGACCTGGTCAGCCGTCGCGGCGCGGGGCGCTGGACTCGCGGACCACCAGGTCGGGCTGGAAGATCACCTGTCTGTGCCGGTGCCGCTCCGGCTCGGCGACCTCCTCCAGCAGCAGGTCGATGGCCGTGCGGCCGAGCAGCTCGCGCGGCTGCCTGACCGAGGAGAGCGGCACCGCGGCCGCCGCGGCGAAGTCGATGTCGTCGTAGCCGATGATGGCCAGGTCCTCCGGCACGCGCAGGCCGTGGGCGGCCATGGCCTGTAAGAAACCGAGGGCCATCATGTCGTTGGCGCAGAAGACGGCGGTGGGACGCGCCCCGGGCGGCAGGGCCGCCACCCGCTCGCCGATGGCCCGGCCCCCGGCGACGGTCAGCGCGGGCGCGGTGGAGGCGCGCAGCTCGACGGCGCCGCCCGCGGCCGCGACCGCGGTGGCCAGGCCGGCGTGCCGGTCGGCCACCTGTTTGACCGACGGCGGCCCGCCGGCGAACATGATCCGCCGGTGCCCGCGCTCGACCAGGTGGGCGCCGGCGAGCTGCCCGCCGAGCCGGTCGTCGACCGCGACCGAGCACTGCAGCCCGGTGGCCGGGCTGTCGACCAGCACCACGGGCGTGCCCCTGGCGACCAGCTCCTCCAGCCAGGGCGGCTCCGCCTCGATCGGGGTGACGAGGATGCCCATCACCCGCTGCTGTTCGAGCTGGTCGAGGTGGCGGCGCTCGCGGCCCGGGTCGCCGGCGCTGTTGCACAACACCACCATCGTGTCGTGCTCGTCGGCCAGCGCCTCGGCGCCCTGGGCCACGTCCACGAAGAACGGGTTGGCCACGTCGAGCACGACGAGGCCGACCGTGCGGCTACGGCCCACGCGCAGGTGGCGGGCCACCTCGTTCCGGACGAAGCCCAGTTTCTTGATCGCTTCGAAGACGCGTTCGCGGGTGGCGGGCGACACGATCTCCGGGCGGTTGAGCACGTTGCTCACCGTGCCCACGGAGACGCGCGCCAGCTGCGCGACCTCCTTGATGTTCCTGGTCGCCATCGATCCTCACGAGGCCGTGCTGCTGAGAACCCGCTCATCATAGCGAGGTGCAAGATTCTTTTGAATCGTCTCAACCGGCGAATTCGGTCACAATGGGGCAGTCCTGACATCCGCTCGCAGGCCGTCGAGCCTGAGTTCAGGGATCTCGCCGCGCCGGCGGGCCACCGGGGCGGAAGGTCGGCCGGGGCGTCAGGTGAGGACGTTCAGGAGGGGGGGAACCGACGGCCGTCAGAAGGGGTCGAGCACGCGGACGCGGACGGCGCGGAAGGTGGCCGGGGTCTCACGGAGCACGGCCAGCTTGGGGTCCGGCACCACCAGGAACGGCTCGGCCTCCAACGCGAGCAGGGGCGCCAGCCGCCGGTCGCCGCGCAGCGTGTCCATCGCCCGGCGGTCGCCGCCGAGCACCACCGCGTCGAGCTCCCCCAGGTGCGGCGACAGCACCCGCACCGCCGTCTCCACCGCGTCGTCGAACGCCTGGGCCGCCTGGTTGCGGCGGCGCCTGGCGAAGCGCTGCTGCGACCACCCGCCGGCCGCCGTACGGCCCTGGACCAGGCGGGAGCCGACCTTCGAGGCGAGCAGGGCCGAGCCGTGGAAGACGCCGGCGGCGTAGCCGCCGAGCCGCAGGAGGAAGACCCCGACCCGCCGCTCGGCACGGGCGTGCGCGACCAGGGTGGTGACGTGCGGCGGCCCGGGACGCATCGGCGGGAACGGCACGTGCAGCTCGGCCAGGGCGCCGTCGGCGGCGCGCAGCCGCACCGCCCGCTCGTCGCCCGTCGCCGTGAACGGGCCGTGGCGTTCGGCGAAGCCGTCGATCCACGGGTGCACGCGCTCGGGCGACACGGTCACCCACCGGCCGCCGCCCTTGGCCGGACGCGCGTTCATGCCTGGAAGGCTAGCCCCAACCGGCAGGTCCGCGAACCGGGAGAGCGTCCTGGCCCGGCGCGGCGATCCGCCCCGCGCGGTCGCGCGTACGCCGGCCGCGTCTACGACGACCTGGTTGTGACTGACGAGATGAGCCGCTGACTCGGCATCGTCCGGTGTCCGACCTGATCGAGGAGGTGACCGCGGACAGAAAAGTCGTCAGGGGCGCCTCCCCTGGATAGTAAGAAGGCATGTCCTTGAACAGACGGGCCCTGCTCGGCACCGGAGTGCTGGCCGGCGTCGCCGGTGTCGCCGCCTGCGCGTCCGCGCCGGCCGCCGCGCCCGGTTCCGCGCCCACGTCAGCGCCTCCTGCGCCTCCTTCCGCGCCCGCATCCGGGCCCGATACGCCCGCGCCCGCCGCGCCCGCCTTCGATCCCGGCGACTGGGCCTCGGTCCGGACGCAGTTCGCGCTGGACCCGGCCCACGCGCAGTTCGCGGCGTTCGTGCTGGCCCCGCACCCCGCGCCCGTGCGCGCGGCGATCGCCCGGTACCGCGACGCCCTCGACGCCGACCCCGAGTACACCCCGCCCGGCGGCGACCAGCCGGTACGCGCGGCCGCGGCCCGCTACCTCGGCGGCGACCCGGCCGGCGTCGCGCTGACCGACAGCACCACGATGGGCCTCGGCCTGCTCTACTCCGGCCTCCGGCTGCGCCCCGGCCAGGACGTGCTGACCACCGAGCACGACTTCCTGGCCACCCACGAGGGCCTGCGCCTGCTGGCCGGACGCACCGGCGCGAAGGTGCGCAGGGTCCGGCTGTACGACGACCCGGCGCGGGCCACGACCGACCGCATGGTGTCGGCGGTCAAGGACGGGCTCGGCCCGCGTACCCGGGTGGTGGCGATCACCTGGGTGCATTCCAGCACAGGCGTCCGCGTGCCGGTGCGGGCGATCGCCGACCTGCTGGCCGAGGTCAACCGGGGCCGTGACGAGGCCGACCGGGCGCTGCTGTGCGTGGACGGCGTGCACGGGTTCGGCGCGATGGCCGACGGGGTGACCGACCTGGGGTGCGACTTCCTGGCCAGCGGCACGCACAAGTGGTTGTTCGGCCCGCGCGGCACCGGCATCGTGTGGGGACGGGCCTGGGACGCCCTCGCCCCGGTCATCCCCAGCTTCAGCCAGGACGCGTTCGAGGCCTGGCAGGGCGGCGGGTCTCCGGGGACGAGCACGGCCGAACTGGTCACGCCGGGCGGCTTCAAGGCGTTCGAGCACCGGTGGGCGCTGCCGGAGGCGTTCACCTTCATGACCGCCATCGGCAAGGACCGCGTCCAGCGGCGTACCCAGGAGCTCGCCGCCCGGCTCAAGGCCGGCCTGCGGCAGCTGCCCCACGTCACCCTGGCCACGCCGGAGTCCCCCGACCTGTCGGCCGGGCTGGTGTGCTGCTCGATCAGGGACGTGCCGCCGATCGTGGCGGTGCGGCGGCTGCACGGGCAGAAGGTGATCGCGAGCGTCACGCCGTACCGCGATCCGCTCCTGCGCTTCGGCACCAGCGTCGTGACCACGCCGGAGCAGGTGGACCAGGCGATCAAGGCGGTGGCGGGGCTGGCGTGAGCCGTACGGCCGTCGTAGTGGGTGCTCACCGGGCCTACCGGGGATGCGGCGCGTCGCGCGGTGACCGCGCGCCGGGCCCGAGCCCGGCGCCGCCACCGCGCCGGGCGGAGCCGGGACACGAGGGCCGCGAGGTCGGGCGGCGCCGGCGGTTCAGGTCAGGCGGGTGACGAGGCCCGTGTCGAGGCTGTAGTAGGCGCCGAGCACGGAGGCGGATCTGTACAGGAGCGGGTCGGCTCTCAGGCGGGCGACGGTACGCAGGATGTGCGCCCGGACCATGGGCTCGACCTGGCCGTCCGAGGAGGTGTAGGCGGGTTCGAGCGCGTCGACGATACGGGGCAGCTCGCCGGGCAGCGTCTCCCGCCGGCGTAACGCGCGGGCGGCCGCCGTGACCGCGCCGCAGCGCTGGTGCCCCAACACGACGACGAGCGGGGCGCGCAGGGCCTGCGGGCCGTACTGGACCGCGGCCGTGACCAGCGGGTCGAGCGTGTGCGCCGCCGTACGGACGACCAGCAGATCGCCGATCCCGGTGTCGAACACGACCTCGGGCGGCACCCGCGAGTCGATGCACGACAACACCACCGCCTGCGGCGACTGGCCGGCGGCCACCTGTCTTCTGCGTTCGGGGTCCTGGCCCGGGTGGCAGGACATGCCGGTCGCCCAGCGCCGGTTGCCCTGCTCTAATCTCGCCCACATACGCCCGGCGGCATCACGCCAGGCAACTGTTTCGTCACGCACGGTTCCGATATGCCCGGCAGGCGACTGGCCTAGCGGGAAGATGTCACAGGCGGCCGGCGCAGGTGGCGGTGACCATGACGGCTCTTGCGCCGAGGGCCGCCGGGTGGTCGCGGACGCAGCCGCCCGCAAGGGAACCACCGCCCTGTGCAGCCGCCCAGGCCGCAGGGTGGTCAGAGGCGGCAGGCGTAGATGTCGGTGACCAGGATGGCGCGGGCGCCGATGTCCCACAGCTGGTCCATCACCTGCTGGTGGCCCTTGCGCCGGACCATGGCGCGCACCGCGACCCAGCCCTCGCGGTGGAGCGGCGAGACCGTGGGGCCCTCCATGCCGGGCGTGAGCGCGATGGCCTCCTCGATGCGCTCGGCGCGGATGTCGTAGTCCATCATGACGAAGTCGCGGGCGTGGACGACGCCCTGGAAGCGGCGTATGAGCTGGCCCATGCCGGAGGTCTCCGGCGCGCCCTGCCGCTTGATCAGCACGCCCTCCGACCGCATGATCGGCTCGCCGAACACCTCCAGGCCGACGTTACGCAGGGTGGTGCCGGTCTCGACGACGTCGGCGACCGCGTCGGCCACGCCGAGCCTGATGGCGGTCTCCACGGCGCCGTCGAGCTTGATCACGCGGGCGTCGACGCCCTGGTCGGACAGGTACTTCTCGAGCAGGCCCGGGTAGGAGGTGGCGATGCGGAGGCCCTGCAGGTCCTGCACCGACGACATGGCGCCCGCCTTGGCGGCCAGCCGGAAGGTGGAGGCGCCGAAGCCGAGCGGCATGACCTCCTCCACCGGCGCACCGGAGTCGATCAGCATGTCGCGGCCGGTGATGCCGACGTCGAGGGTGCCCTCCCCGACGTAGACGGCGATGTCGCGCGGGCGCAGGAAGAACAGCTCGCAGCCGTTGTCCTGGTCGACGACGAACAGCTCCTTGCTGTCCCTGCGGGGCCGGTAGCCGGCCTCCTTCAGGATGCTCTGGGCGGCGTCGCTGAGCGCGCCCTTGTTGGGTACTGCCAGACGCAGCATGGTGAGGTCCTCGATCTCTCTCGCTTCTCCAGGGGCCTGGTGGCGGGCGCGGGGGCGCCCTAGAGATGCTTGTAGACCTGGTCGAGCCCGATGCCCTTGGCGATCATGAGCACCTGCACGTGGTAGAGGAGCTGCGAGATCTCCTCGGCGGCGCGGTCGTCCGACTCGTGCTCGGCGGCCATCCAGGTCTCGGCGGCCTCCTCGACGACCTTCTTGCCGATGGCATGGACGCCGGCGTCGAGCGCGGCCACCGTGCCGGACCCCGCGGGCCGGGTACGGGCCTTCTCGGACAGCTCGGCGAACAGCTCTTCGAAGGTCTTCATGATCTCTCTCGTCATCGGCTGGCGTGCTTGTCAAGCCTAGTCTGCGGCAGAGGGTGCCGCGGACCCGCGTCCGCCACGCGAGACGGCGTACATCACCCGATGGCGCACATCCCCGGCGGCGCACCATCACCCGAACGCCTTCCGCGCTCCGGCGATCCTCTCCATGGCGTGCGCGGACTCGCCGCCCTCGTGCCCGTTGTACGGGTACACCTTGATCTCCTTCTCTCCGTGGCGTGCCTGATGTGGCACATGAACGGCACGTCGACGAACGCGCGGGCCAGGTCGTCGGCCAGCGCCGTCGCGGCCAGCGTGCGCTCCCAGAAGGCGGCGAAGTCGGCGGGCTCGGCGCGCTCCGGCAGGTACGCGCGGAGCTGGGCGAGCGGCAGGTCGACGAACATGGGATCTCCTTCGCAGGCCGGGAAACGGGACGGCCGCGCAGCTTCCGGCGGGCGTGAGGCGGTCCGGCCGTGATCGCTGACACGGTTCAGTGAAACTTTCGCAGAGGAAAACCGGCGGGAAAAGCCGCCCTGGCTCGCATCCGTCGCCTCGGCCTGTGGCCAGATCAGCAGCGCTCCGACCCTGTCCGGAGCCGTCACCACGGAGGTGGCCGCACGCCATCACACCACAGCACTGACTCTTGTCACTTACCCGTTTAAGTGGTGTGATCCGTACACCATGTGCATTGGGCGCCCGCGCCCAGCTGACCGAGAGATCGGATGGCCCCCGTGCGAACGACGATGACGATGTGCAGCGCGGTCCTGGTGGCGGTTCTGAGCGCGGCCTGCGCCACGAGCGGTCAGACCCAGACGCGGCAGGCGGACCCGAACGCCCCCGCGACCCTGTCCTTCTGGTCGACCGGCGGCGACGACGAGACCGCGACCTTCCAGCGGGCCGCCGACCTCTACCGGCAGGCGCATCCGAACGTGACGATCAAGGTGCAGACCCTGTCGTGGTCCGACGCGTACGCCAAGCTCCTGGCGGCGGCCACCAGCCGCAGCGGACCTGACATCCTCTCGGGAGGCATGACCTGGACCATCCAGTTCGGCACCCGCGGCGCCATGGTCGACCTGCGGAAACACGGCCTCGACGGGCTCAGGGCGCAGGCCCAGCCGGCCCAGTGGGAGTCGGCCGTCTCCCCCGACGGCTCTGTGTACGGGGTGCCGCTGGACATGTCGACCCTCGCCCTCTACTACCGCACCGACCTGCTGGACCGGGCCGGCGTCGAGCCGCCGAGGACCTGGGAGGAGCTGACCGCGGCCATCGGCAGGCTCAGGTCGGCCGGGGTCGAGAAGCCGTACAGCCAGGACTGGGGCAACCTCGACTGGATCGGCTACTTCAACTACCTCTACCAGGCGGGCGGGTCGTTCTACACCGGCGACTGCAAGCCCTCGCTCGGCACGCCGCAGGCCGAGCGGGCGCTGACGTACTGGGTGGACCTCTACCGCGAGCACGGCGCGCCCACCGCCACCGTGGAGGGGGCCGACGCGCTCGACACCGGCACCGCGATGGTGGTGGCGGGCAACTGGATCGCCAAGGGCATCGACGTCGACAAGCCGGAACTGATGGGCAAGTGGGCGATGACCACGCTGCCCGCGGGCCCCGCAGGGCCGACCACGTTCATCGGCGGCCGGGCGATCGGCGTGACGACCTTCAGCCGGCACGCCGGGACGGCCGCCGACTTCGTCAGGTTCCTGTACACCGACGAGGCCATCGCCGCGATCGCCGACGAGGCCAGGAAGCGGAACATCTCCTACATCCCGCCGCGCCCCGACAAGATCGTGAACGGCTCGGTGTTCACCCCCGAGCAGGCCCAGGTGTTCGAGGCCGCGATCAGGACCGGCGCGGCCGCGCCCGGCTGCCCCGGCTGGGACGAGAGCGCGCCGGACGTCGCCAAGCACCTCCAGTCGGCGATCCTCGGCAAGGCGGACGTGAAGACGGCGCTGGCCGAGGCCGCCAAGGTCATGGAGCGCAACGCCGGATAGCCGTCCGCCGGCGCCGGCCCGGCCGGTCCCGGCCCGATCCAGGAGTCCGACATGGCGACCCCTGTCCCCCTGCGCAGCAGACTGCGCCGCCACGGCACGTCGTACGCGATGCTGCTGCCCTTCCTCGCGCTGTTCGCCGGGTTCCTGCTCTGGCCGCTGGCGAACTCCCTCTACCTGAGCTTCACCACGTTCGACGGCATCAACCCCGCCGCGTTCACCGGCCTGGAGAACGTCGCGGAGCTGGCACGGGACGCCAGGTTCCGGCACGCGCTCGGCAACACGGCGCTGTACGTGGCGGCGTCGGTCGTGCTCGGCACGCTGCTGTCCCTGGGGCTGGCGCTGGCCTTCAACGGCTCGACCTGGCCGCACCGCATCATGCGCACGCTGTTCTTCCTGCCCTCGGTGACCTCCTCCATCGCGCTCATGCTGATGTGGAAGTGGGTCTTCTTCCCCAGCGACGTGGGCCTGGCCAACACGGTCGTGGGCTGGTTCGGCGGCGAGGCGGTCGCCTGGCTGGCCACGCCGGCGCTCACGATCCCCATCCTGGTGCTGATGTCGGTGTGGGGCGGCATGGGCTACGGCATGGTGCTGTACGTGGCCGGGCTCGGCGCGATCCCCGAGGAGTACTACGAGGCCGCCAGGATCGACGGCGCCTCGACGTGGCAGCAGTTCCGCCGCATCACGCTGCCGCTGCTGCGCCCCGTGACCACGTACGTGGTGGTGACCGGGCTGATCGGCGCGTTCCAGGTGTTCGAGGCGGTCTACATCGTCTTCCAGACCGGCGCGAACACCATCGGCGGCGTGCTCGACTCCGGTCTGCTGATCGTCCCCTACCTCTACGACCAGGGGTTCACCCACTTCAAGCTCGGCTACGCCGCCGCGATCGCCTGGGTGCTCTTCCTGATCATCTTCGTGCTCAGCCTCGTCAACCTGCGCGCCGGCCGCGCGATGAAGGAGCTGTGATGGCCGTCGCCCCGATGGCGACCCTCGCCCCCGCGCGGCGGACAAGGGACCGGGTGCGGGCCCGCGGCCGGCGGTCGAAGGTCAACGGGCACCTGCTGCGCCTGCCGTTCTACGTGCTGTCGCTGACGATGGTGGCGCCGTTCTACTGGCTGCTCATCACGGTGTTCAAGCCGCCGGCGGAGCTGGCCAGGACGCCGCCGTCGTTCGTGCCGCAGGCCCCCACGTTCGCCAACTTCCACGACCCGGAATGGTCTCCCGACCGGATCAACCCCGGCCACCTGCAGGGCATCTTCCAGCGCTTCCAGGTGGACCTGGGCTTCTGGCGGTTCATGCTCAACAGCCTGCTCATCACCACGACGATCACCGTCGGGTCGCTGCTGATCTGCTCGCTGGCCGCGTACGTGATCGCCAAGCACGACATCAGGGGACGCCGGGCGATCTTCCTGCTGATCGTCGCCTCGATGATGGTGCCCTGGCAGACCACGCTGATCCCCAACTACGTCATCGTACGGAACCTGGGCTGGCTGGACAGCTACCCCGCCTACATCGTCCCGGCGCTGGCCAAGGCGTTCGTGCTGTTCTTCCTGGTGCAGTTCCTGCAGTCGCTGCCGAACGAGCTGATCCAGGCCGCGCGGGTGGATGGGGCCGGGGAGTGGCGGATCTGGTGGCGGATCGTGCTGCCGCTGCTGCGGCCGGCGCTCGCGGCGATGTCGATCTTCATCGTGCTCGCCGAGTGGAACAACTTCCTGTGGCCGCTCGTCATCGTGCAGAGCGACGAGATGGCCAACCTGCCGGTCGCGCTGGCCCGGCTCAACTCCTACTTCGGCGGGCCCGACCACCAGGGCGCGATCATGGCGGGTGGGCTGCTGGCGTCGGTTCCGACGATCGTCTTCTTCCTGGTCTTCCAGCGGTACTTCACCCGCGGGATCGCGCTCAGCGGCCTGAAGGGGTGACTTAACCGGTTCTGGCCAACTGTCAGGGGCGGACGCGAGCGTCCAGGCACGACGAAGCCCGCCGTACCTTCTCGCGGAGGCACGGCGGGCCTGGCATCCGATCGGCACCGGCCCCCGGATCACGAGACCGGCGGGATCACGAGGTCACGAGTCACGGGGTCCGGGGCCGGTGGGTCCGTCAGCGGTCGAAACGGCGGCCCGGGCCGCGACGGAACCCGCCGTTGCCGCGGTCGTCGCCGGAGCGGTGGCCGTCGCGGGGCGCGCGGTCACCCGGGTACGTGCGCCCGCGGTCGCCGCCGAACCGCCCGCGCTCCTCGGGACGGAACCCGCCGCCCCGCTGACCGCGGTCGTCCTGCCGGAACGGCCGGTCGTCGGAGCGGAACCCCCGGTCGTCGCGGTAACCGCGGTCGTCACGGAACCCGCGGTCGTCACGCAACCCACGCTGGTCGCGGAACCCACGCTCGTCGCGGTAACCGCGGTCGTCGCGGAACCCGCCGCGCGGCCGGCCGTCGCGGCGGCGGTCGTCGCCGATCGTCCGCGGCTCCTGCGCCTTCCCGAACGGACGCTGCCCCTCGCCGTGCCGCCGACCGGCGTCGAAGTCGCGGCGCGGGCGCCGGTCCTCGCCGCCGAACGGGCGGTCGCCGTCGTCGTGGCGCCGCGGACGGCGGTCCTCCGCGGTGCCGTCCTCGTGGCGGCGCGGACGCCGGTCGTCGAAGTCGCGGCGCGGGCGGCGGCCGCGCCGCTCGGCGCCGCCGTGGCCGCCGTCGCGGCGGGGGCGGAGCGGCTTGCGGACGTCGGGCTCCCAGACCGGGATGGCCTCGCCGCTCGGCGCGCGGGCGCCGGTCACCTCGGCCACCCGCGGGTGACCGGGCGTGGCCTTCAGCCGGAACGGGTGGATCCCGGCCCGCCGTGTCAGGGCGTCGGTCGAGCGGCGCTCGCTCGGCAGCACCAGCGTGACGACGGTGCCCTTCTCGCCGGCCCGCGCCGTGCGGCCGCCCCGGTGCAGGTAGCTCTTGTGGTCCTGCGGCGGGTCGACGTGCAGCACCAGGCTGATGTTGTCGACGTGGATGCCGCGCGCCGCGACGTCGGTGCAGACCAGCACGTTGATGGCGCCCTCGCGGAACTCGGCGAGGATGCGGGTGCGCTGGTTCTGCCGCTTGCCGCCGTGGAGCCCGCCGGCCCTGACGCCGACCCTGGCCAGCTGCTTGCACAGCCGATCCACGCCGTGCTGGGTGCGGACGAAGATGATCGTACGGCCCTCGCGGTTGGCGATCTCGGCCACGACGTCGAACTTGTCGTCACGCGTGACCTGCATCACGTGGTGCTCCATGGTGTCGACCGGCGACGTCGCCGGGGCCACGGAGTGGGTGATCGGGTCTTTGAGGAAGCGCTGCACCAGCTTGTCGACGTCGCCGTCGAGCGTGGCGGAGAACAGCAGCCGCTGCCCGTCGTCGGGGGTCTGCGCGAGCAGGTCGGTGACGACGGGGAAGAAGCCGAGGTCGCACATGTGGTCGGCCTCGTCCAGGACGCTCACCTCGACGTCGGACAGCGAGCACTCGCCCTGGCGGATGAGGTCGCCGAGCCGCCCGGGGGTGGCGATGACGACGTCGACGCCGCGCCGCAGCGCCTCGACCTGCTTGCCCATGGACATGCCGCCCACGACGACCTTCATGCGCAGGCCGAGGCCGCGGCCGAGAGGTTCGAGGGCGTCGTGGACCTGGAGGGCGAGCTCGCGGGTGGGCACGAGGATCATGGCGCGGGGCCGCCCGGCCGCGGGCTTCACGCCGGCGATGCGGGCCATGGTGGGCAGCCCGAACGCGAGGGTCTTGCCGGAGCCGGTCTGGCCGCGGCCGAGCACGTCGCGGCCGGCGAGCACGTCGGGGATGGTCGCGCTCTGGATGGGGAAGGGGCTGTCGATGCCCTGCCTGGCCAGCCCGCTGACGAGCGGCCTGGGCAGCCCGAGCAGCTCGAACTCGGAGGGGCCCGGCTCGGTGACCTCGCCCGGCAGCGCGGGGGTGGTCTCGTCGAGCGTGGGCATGACAGCATCAAGCATGGTCACGAAAGTCGTGCCTTTCCGTCGAAGTGGCACGTCACTTCTGCGAAAGGACGAGCCGGGACGTACGACGTCTAGCGCCGTACCAGGGTTCAAGGGCACCCGCCGCTGATGGCGGGAACATGCATAAGGGGGATGCACCGGGGCACCGGCCGCAGAGCGGAGCGCGACGTGTAATGAGACGTCAGGTACATCTGTTACCAACGCCGGGATATTAGCGAATAATTCCCGACAAAGTGCGGAGTTTCCGACACCCCCTATGGCACGCTGAAGCGGCTGACGTTTGACGCCAGCCGTAACAGCAGAAAAGATCAGACGTTGAAGCCTAGCATACGGAGCTGCTCACGGCCTTCGTCGGTGATCTTGTCCGGCCCCCACGGCGGCAGCCAGACCCAGTTGATCTTCACGTCCGACACCATGCCGTCGAGGGCGGAGTGGGCCTGGTCCTCGATCACGTCGGTGAGCGGGCAGGCCGCGCTGGTCAGCGTCATGTCGATGGTGGCCACGGGCTTGCCGGAGTCGGACGGGTCGAGGTTGAGGCCGTACACGAGGCCCAGGTCGACGACGTTGATGCCGAGCTCGGGGTCGACGACGTCCTTGAGCGCCTCCATGACCTCCTCGACGCTGGCGTCGCCGTCGAAGTCGGTCGGCGTCTCGACTGGCTTACTCACTGGGCAGCACTCCTCACAACAGCGTCCTTGTAGGCCATCCAGGAAAGCAACGCGCACTTCACCCGCGCCGGGAACTTGGCCACGCCCGCGAACGCGACCGCGTCGCCGAGCACCTCCTCATCGGCCTCCACCTGGCCCCTGCCCTGCATGAGCCGGGTGAACTCCTCCACGACGGACAACGACTTCTCGACCGTCGAGCCGGTGGCGAGCTCGTGCAGCACCGAAGCCGCGGCCTGGCTGATCGAACAACCCTGTCCGTCGTAGGAGACGTCGAGGATCTTGCCGGCGTCGACCTTGACCCGGAGCGTGATCTCGTCGCCGCACGTCGGGTTCACGTGGTGAACCTCGCTGTCGTACGGCTCGCGCAGCCCCCGCCCCTGCGGGTGCTTGTAGTGCTCCAGGATCAGCTCCTGGTACATCGACTCGCCGATCATGGCTATGCGAACACCTTCTGAACGTGATGCAGGCCGCGCACCAGGGCGTCGATCTCGCCCGTGGTGTTGTACAGGTAGAACGACGCCCGCGTGGTCGCGGGTATTCCGAACCGCAGGTGCAGCGGGCGCGCGCAGTGATGTCCCACGCGCACGGCCACGCCGAACTGGTCGTCCAGGATCTGCCCGACGTCGTGCGGGTGGATGCCCTCCATCGTGAACGACACCGTGCCGCCGCGTTGTTCCAGCGTCTCCGGGCCGATCACCTTGATCGTGGGCACCTCGCGCAGCGCGTCGAGCGCGTAGGCGGTGAGCGTGCGCTCGTGCGCCTCGACGGCCGCCATGCCGACCCCGGTGAGGTAGTCGACGGCCGCGCCGAGCCCGATGGCCTCGACGATCGGCGGCGTGCCGGCCTCGAACTTGTGCGGGACCGGCGCGTACGTCGAGCGGTCCATCCAGACCGCCTCGATCATCTCGCCGCCGCCCAGGAACGGCGGCATGGCCTCCAGCAGCTCGCCCCGCCCCCACAGCACGCCGATGCCGGACGGCCCGACCATCTTGTGGCCGGTGAAGGCCACGAAGTCGGCCCCCAGCGCGGCCACGTCGACCGGGTGGTGCGGCACCGACTGCGAGGCGTCGAGCGCGATCAGCGCCCCCGCGGCGTGCGCCCGCCCGGCCAGCTCGGCGACCGGATTGACGGTGCCGAGCACGTTGGACTGGTGGGCCACCGACACGATCTTCGTCCGCTCGGTGATGACGCCGTCCGCCAGGTCGAGGCGGCCGTCGTCGGTGACGCCGAACCACTTCAGCGTCGCGCCGGTGCGCTGCGCGAGCAGCTGCCACGGCACGATGTTGGAGTGGTGCTCCATCTCGGAGACGACGATCTCGTCGCCGGGGCCGAGCGTGAAGCGCGGATCGGTGTTGGCGGGGTTGCCGAAGGAGTAGGCGATGAGGTTGAGCGCCTCGGAGGCGTTCTTCGTGAAGATGATCTCATCGCGCGACGGGGCGCCGACGAACGCCGCGACCTTGTCGCGGGCCCCCTCGTACGCCTCGGTCGATTCGGCCCCGAGCACGTGCATGGCCCGCCCGACGTTGCTGTAGTGCAGCGCCAGGTGCTCCCGCATGGTCTCGATGACCTGGTTGGGCTTCTGCGAAGAGTTGCCCGAGTCGAGATAGACGAGCGGGCGCCCGTCGGGCAGCTCGCGGGAGAAGACCGGGAAGTCCTTCCTGATCTTCTCCACGTCCAAGCCGGCGTATGTCATGCAGATGCCTTCGTGTACTGCTCGTAGCCCTCGGCCTCGAGCTTGTCGGCCAGCTCCGGGCCGCCCTCCTCGACGATGCGGCCGCCGGCGAAGACGTGCACGAAGTCCGGCTTCACGTACCGCAGGATGCGGGTGTAGTGGGTGATCAGCAGCACGCCGGTCTCACCCGAGGCGCGGAAGCGGTTGATGCCCTCCGACACCACGCGCAGCGCGTCGACGTCGAGGCCGGAGTCGGTCTCGTCGAGCACGGCGATCTTCGGCTTGAGCAACTCCATCTGGAGGATCTCGTGGCGCTTCTTCTCGCCGCCGGAGAATCCCTCGTTGAGGTTGCGCTGGGCGAAGGCGGGGTCGATGGACAGCGCGTCCATGCCGTTCTTGAGGTCCTTGGCGAACTCGCGCAGCTTGGGCGCCTCGCCGCGGACGGCGGTGACGGCCGAGCGCAGGAAGTTCGACACCGACACGCCGGGCACCTCGACCGGATACTGCATGGCCAGGAACAGGCCCGCGCGGGCCCGCTCGTCGACCGACATCTCCAGCAGGTCCACATCGTCGAGCAGCACCTGGCCGCCGGTGATCGTGTATTTCGGGTGACCGGCGATCGCGTAGGCGAGCGTCGACTTGCCCGAGCCGTTGGGGCCCATGATGGCGTGGGTCTGGCCAGCCGTCACGGTCAGGTTGACGCCGCGCAGGATTTCCTTGTCCTCGACGGCGACGTGGAGGTCGCGGATCTCAAGGGTGGACATGGTTGCTTATGACTCCTTCGAGAGCGAGACGAGCACGTCATCGCCGTCGATCTTGACTGTGTAGACGTTCACGGGCTTGGTAGCGGGCGGGCCGGTGGGCTTGCCGGTGCGGATGTCGAAGCACGAACCGTGCAGCCAGCACTCCAGGGTGCCGTCGTAGACCTCGCCCTCGCTGAGCTTCACCTCGGCGTGGGAGCAGACGTCGTGCAGGGCGAACACCTCCTCACCCTTGCGCACCAGCGCGACCGGGGTCTCCCCCACCTCCACGCCGAGCGCGCCCCCGTCGGGGATGTCGCCCACCTTGCAGACCTTCTCGAAACTCATCGGGAAAGCTCCGCGGCGGACCGGGGCGCGTTCGAACCCGCGCCGGACTCGCGTGCGTTCAGTTCCGCCTCCACCGCGCTCAGCACGCGTTCCCGGATCTCGTCGATCTGGATCTTCTCGATGAGCTGGCCGAGGAAGCCCTTGACGACGAGGCGGCGGGCCTCGTCGTAGGGGATGCCGCGGGCCTGGAGGTAGAAGATGTGCTCGTCGTCGAGGCGGCCGGAGGCGGAGGCGTGGCCCGCGCCGGCAACCTCGCCGGTGAGGATCTCCAGGTTGGGCACCGAGTCGGCGCGGGCGCCGTCGGTGAGGATGAGGTTGCGGTTGAGCTCGTACGTGTCGGTGCCCTCGGCCTCGACCCGGATGATCACGTCGCCGATCCAGACGGCGTGCGCGTCGTCACCCTGCAGGGCGCCGCGGTAGTCGACGTTGCTCTTGCAGGAGGGCTGCGAGTGGTCGACCAACAGGCGGTGCTCCAGGTGCTGGCCGGCGTCGACGAAGTAGACGCCCGTCAGGTCGGCGTCGCCGCCGGGCCCGGTGTAGGCCACGCTGGGCGACAGGCGGACGAGGTCGCCGCCGAGCGTCACCACGAAGCTCCTGAACGTGGCGTCCTTGCCGAGCTGGGCGTGGTGGTGGGAGACGTGGACGGCGTCGTCGTCCCAGTCCTGCAGGCTGACGACCTTGAGCGAGGCGCCCTCGCCGACGACGTACTCGATGTTGTCGGCGTAGACGGCGCTGCCCTTGTGGTCGAGCACGAGCACGGCCTCGGCCAGCGGCTCCACCGTGACCACGAGGTGGCCGAAGGCGGCGCCGTCGCCGGAGCCGGTCAGCGTGAGCACCGTCGGCTTGGAGGTCACGGCCTCGCGCGGCACGGTGACCACGGTGGCCTTCTCGAACGTGTTCCACGCCTGCGCGCTCACCCGGTCGGTCGGCGTGAACGCCGTGCCGAGCCGGGGGTCGTCGCGGCCGACGGTCTCGACGGTGACCTCGGGGGCCGCGTCGACGTCGAGCCGCACGTGGCCGGCCGCCTCGGCCTTGCCGTCGTGGAGGCCCTTGAGGCGCGAGAGCGGCGTGAAGCGCCACGCCTCCTCGCGCCCGGTCGGCACCTCGAAGTCGGCCAGGTCGTAGGACGCCTTCTCGTGCAGGGTCGACAGGGGCTTCTC
>DASUCK010000013.1:0-17527 GCA_036276095.1 Nonomuraea sp.
CCAGCCGTCAGGGTCTACGCTGTGGCTCGCGGCCACCGCACGATCTTTTGTTGTCTTCACAAACCACGAATGATCACGCGGTGGCCGTCGCCATGTGACCCCGACCCCTCAAGATCGCGAAGTGTCACTGGAGTACTAGCCGGCGATCCGGCGCGCCCGGTGGGCCGCCACGTTGACCCGATTCGCGCAGGCCAGGGAGCAGAACCGGCGCCGCCCGTTACGCGAGGTGTCGACGTAGACGATCCCGCACCCCTCGCGGTCGCACCGCCCGAGACGCCGCCCGCCGGCGAACGACACGCACATGGCCAGCCCGCCCGCGGTGGTGTCCTTGGCGCGGGAGACGACGTCGGCGTCCGGCGAGTAGAAGTGCAGGTGGGGCTCACGGCCGTCGTGCGCGCTGACGTACGGCTTGGACGCGGTCGCGTCGAGCAGGTCGTTGACCAGCGTGATCTGCGCGTCCTGGCCGGGCTCGCCGAACACCGGGGCGAGCCGCGCGGCCCACGCCCGCAGCTCCTCGGCCTGCGCCGCGGTGATCGTCGTGCGCAGCAGCCGGTGCTCGGCGAGGAGCGCCTCGACCGCCGGCGGGCCGAAGTCGGTCGCGTTGACCAGCGCCGCCGCGAGGGCCGCGCCGTTGCCCCCGTAAGCGTTGAAATGCATAAGGCCATTACATCAGGTTGGATGTATGCACTCCGGACACCTTCACGACCCCCTCACGCTGACCGTCGTCTCCTCCCACCGCACGTCCGAGGGTCTGGTCTCCTACCTCCGCTGCGCCTGCGGCGCGTGGGAGGTGCGCACCCGCGGCCTGGTCGCAACGATCTCGCCGCGCTCGCGCCAGATTGTCGACTGATCCGGTCCTGACGTCCTAAAGTCTGCTCAAACACCCCCAGGAGGCCAGGCATGTCCAGCATCCCCGCCCTGCTCCGCGACCGGATCGCGGCCACCCCCGACGCCGAGGCGTACCGCGTCCCCGCGGCCGACGGCTGGGAGTCGATCTCGTGGCGGGAGGTGGGCGAGCGGGTGCGCGGGCTCGCACTGGGGCTGGCGAAGCTGGGCGCGGGGCCCGGCAAGCGGGTGTCCATCCTGTGCTCCACCCGGCTCGAATGGATCCTCACCGACCTGGCCGTGCTGGCCACGGGCGCGGCCACGACCACGATCTACCCCTCCAACACCGCCGCCGAGGCCGCGTACGTCATCACCGACTCCGGCAGCACGATCGTCGTCGCCGAGAACGACGACCAGGTCGCCAAGCTCAGATCCGTGCAGAAGGAGCTGCCCGACGTCACCCACGTGGTCGTCGTCGACGGCTCGCCCGGCGACGACGGCTGGGTGGTCACCCTCGACTCCGTGCCCGCCGCCGAGGGCGACTACGACGCCCTGGTCGACGCCATCGCCCAGGACGACCTGGCCACCCTCATCTACACCTCCGGCACCACCGGCCGCCCCAAGGGCGTCGAGCTCACCCACGACAACTGGCTCTACGCCGCCGAGGCGGTCCGCGAGCTGGGCCTCATCTCCCCGGACGACCTGCACTTCCTGTGGCTGCCGCTGTCGCACTCGTTCGGCAAGCTGCTGGAGGTCGTGATGATCGGCATCGGCGTGCCGACGGCCATCGACGGCCGGCTCGACAAGATCGCCGAGAACCTCGGCGTGGTCAGGCCGACGGTCATGGCGGCCGCGCCGCGCATCTTCGAGAAGATCCACAACACCGTGGCCGCCACCATGCGCAACGACGGCGGCGCCAAGCTCAAGATCTTCAACTGGGCGCGCAAGACCGGCATCCGGGTCAGCCGGGCGCGCCAGCGCGGCTCCGACATCCCGCTCACCACCCGCCTCGAGTACGCCCTGGCCGACCGCCTGGTGTTCGCCAAGCTCCGCGACCGGTTCGGCGGGCGGATCCGCTTCTTCATCTCCGGCGCCGCTCCGCTGTCCACCGACATCGCCGAGTTCTTCGACGCCGCCGGCCTCACCATCCTCGAAGGGTACGGGCTGACCGAGTCGTCGGCGGGCAGCTTCCTCAACCGGCCCGACGCGGTGAGGTTCGGCACCGTCGGCCAGCCGCTGCCCGGCACCGAGGTCCGCATCGACGACGACGGCGAGATCCTCATCGGCGGCCGCGGCGTCATGCGTGGCTACCACGGCCTGCCGGAGGAGACCGCCGCCGCGCTCGACGACGGCTGGCTGCGCACCGGCGACATCGGCGAGCTGGACGAGGCCGGCCGGCTGCGCATCACCGACCGCAAGAAGGAGCTGATCAAGACCTCGGGTGGGAAGTACGTCGCCCCGACGTACCTGGAGGGCCGCGTCAAGGCGGCCTGCCCGTACGTGTCGCACGTGTTCGTGCACGGCGACCGGCGCAACTACTGCACCGCGCTGGTCACCCTCGACCCCGACGTGGTCAGGCCGTGGGCGCGGGCCGAGGGGCTGCCGGAGGACCCGCGCGAGCTGCGGGAGCACCCGCGGATGCGCGAGGAGGTGCAGAAGGCGATCGACCAGGTCAACGCCGGGGAGGCGAGCTACGCGACGATCAAGAAGTTCGCGATCCTGGCCGACGACTTCACCGTGGAGACCGGAGAGCTGACGCCCAGCCTCAAAATCAAGCGCAAGGCTGTCGAGGAACGCCACGGCGACACCCTCGACTCCTTCTACGAAGGCTGACCCGCGGCCGGCTCAGGGCGGTCGTCGTCTTGACGGGAAGGGGTCGCGCACCCCGGCGCGCGGCCCCTTCCGCGGTCAGGTCGAGAACAGCATGCCCACCCAGCTGCGCTGCCGGTGGTGCCCGTAGTGGCCGCCGTGCGGGGCGCCCCAGGCCGGGCCGGGGGCGGGTGGAGGGGGAGGAGCCGCGTGGTACTGCGACTCCATCCTGGTCAGCGTCTCGAGCTCGCCGTAGTCCAGGAAGATCCCACGGCAATTGTCACACTGCTCGATGTGGACGCCGTTGCGCTCATAGGTCCGCATGTTGCCGCGGCACTTAGGGCACTGCATCTAAGTCGCTCTCCTTGGCTTCGAGGTCTCAGGGTGAAACCTACCGCGCGCAACGTCGTCACGCTCGGACGATTCTGTTGCACGACTCGACCAACGAATGTTCGACCTCGTCGAGTTCCCGGCCGTCGCGCCCGGCGTTGACCACCGCCACGGCCGCGAGCTGCACCGTCAGCGCCCTGGCCGGCACGTCGAGCCGCCGCCACGGATCGTCGCCGCCGCCGAGCGCCGGCCCACCCGAGGCCAGGTACGCCCCCAGGAACCGGTCCCACATCGCCGGCTCCAGCAGGCCCGCGGCGTACCAGGCGGCCGGGCGGGCGAGGTCCCACGCCGGGTCGCCGACGCCCAGGTCGTCCACGTCGATGAGCAGCCAGCGGTCGCGATGGACGAGCTGGCCCAGGTGCCAGTCGCCGTGCGTGAGCAGCGCCGGCTCCGGCGCGGACGCGGGCAGCCGCTCGAACGCCTTCCTGACCAGCTGCTCGACCGGCCCGTCACCGGTCAGCCGCCGCACCGCGCGGGCCGCCCGCGCCGGGCCTCCGGCGGCGGGCAGCGGCGGCAGCAGCGTCAGCGGGACGGCGTGCAGCGCGGCCAGCAGCCGGGCGCCCTCCTCCCAGGGCGCGGCGAGCGGGTCGTCGGCCTGCGCGATGGGGCGGCCGGCGGGCCACACCGTGACCGCGCGGCCGGCGGCCGTCAGCACCTCGGGGTGGAGCGGGGCCAGCATGACGCCGCTCACCGCGGCCGCCGCGGCGGCCCGCAGCCGCACCCGCAGCGCCCCGGCGTCGTCGCGGGCGGAATGGGCCTTCACCACGACCTCGCCCCTGCGTAACACGACGACGTCGGTGCGGGACGGGTGCAGGACCGGCTCCCCCGTCCCGCCGTACGCGGCGGCTATGCCCGCCAGCTCCTCCTCCAGGACCACTCGTACAGACTAGGGGCATGAGAATCGGATTCGCCGTACCGCTGTCAGGGCCCTGGGCGACGCCCGAGAACATGCGCCGCATCGCCGTACGGGCCGAGGAGCTGGGCTACCACGACCTGTGGACGTTCCAGCGGGTGCTCTACCCCGTCGGCCATCCCATGGGGCCGACGTACCGCAGCGTGCACGACCCGGTCGTCACGCTGGCCCACCTGTCGGGGGCGACCGGCAGGATCGGGCTGGCGGTGGCGGTGATCAACGCGTACGTGCCGCCGGTGCTGCTGGCCAAGCAGCTGGCCACGCTGCAGACGGTGTCCGGCGGCCGGCTCGTGGCCGGGATCGGGCTCGGCTGGGTGCCGGAGGAGTTCGAGGCCCTCGGCACGGGGTTCGCCGGGCGCGGGCGGCGCGGGGAGGAGTTCGTCGAGGTGCTGCGCAAGGCGTGGGCCGACGACGTGGTCGAGCACGCCGGCGAGTTCTACCGGGTTCCGCCCGGCCACATCGACCCCAAGCCGGTGCCGGGGCCGCCGCCGATCCTGCTCGGCGGCACCGCCGAGGTGGCGCTGCGGCGGGCGGCGCGGCTGGCCGACGGCTGGGTCAGCTCCAGCCGGGAGGACCTGTCCGCGGTCGGCGGCCGGATCGCGCTGGTCAAGGCGGCGCTGGCCGAGGCCGGGCGGGACACGCGCGGGTTCCGGTTCGTGTGCCGCGGCGTCACCCAGGTGAGGCCCGCCGGCGACCGGCCGCTGACCGGCCCGTACGACAAGATCAAGGACGACGTGGCCGCGCTCGCCGCGGCGGGCGTGACGGACGTCTTCCACGACCTCAACTTCGACCGCGAGATCGCCGCCGCCGACCCGAGGGAGGCCATGCGCCGCGCGGAGGAGGCGCTGGAAGCCCTGGCCCCTTGAGCCCGTCCCGCACCCGGCCACCGCACGCCCTTGACGGTCCCCCGGTGGGACGGCGAAGGTCACCCGGCAAGGCGAAGGTCGCCCCGTGCGGGAAGGAACGGGCGGGAGCCGGACGACCGGCGGCGTCCGGCGGCGCCGGGAAGCTCAGGCGCCCCCGTAGGGGACGGTGATGATCTCCAGGTTGTGGTTGTTGGGGTCGGACCAGTAGAGGCCGCGGCCGCCGTCGTTCGTGTTGACGCGGCCCGGCTCGCGGTGGGCCGGGTCGGCCCAGTACGTCAGGCCGCGCTCCTTGATCCGCCCCCAGATCTGGTCAAACTCGTTCTCGCTCACCAGGAACGCGTAATGCTGCGACGGGATCTCCCCGTCGACTTGGACCACGTCCAGCGAGACGCCGTTGTCGAGCGAGACGACGCGGAACGGACCGTAGATCGGCGCCGGGTCGAGGCCGAGGACGTCGACGAAGAAGGCCGCGGTCGCGTCTCTGTCCCTGGCCGGCACGATGGTGTGGTTCAGGTGAACAGCCATGCCTTCAGGCTATGCCCAGTGGTCGCCGGCCAGGCGGAGGGCCTCCTCGGCGACGGCGTGGCGCAGGCCGCGGATGCCGTCGCGGCCGCGTACGGGGTGGACGGCGTTCGTCAGCAGCACCACGGTGAGGCGGCGGGCCGGGTCGATCACGAGCGAGGTGCCGGTGAAGCCGGCATGGCCGTACGCGCCCGCCAGCGGCCCCACGATGCCGGGGTCGCCGACGCGCACGCCGAGTCCGTGCCGGAACGGGGCTCCTTCGACGCCCTGGTCGCGCGTCATCTCGGCCACGCTCGCCGGCCCCAGCACGGGCCCGCCGCCGCGGCGTAGCGCCTCGCCGAACGCCAGCAGGTCGTCCGCCGTGGCGAACACCCCCGCGTGCCCGGCCACGCCGCCGAGCGCGTAGGCGGTCTCGTCGTGCACCTCGCCGCGTACGCAGCCCGGCCCCGGACGCTCCCGCTTCCACTCGGTCGCGGCGATCCGGTCGACCGCCTGCGGGCGGTAGCCGGTGTCGGCGAGACCGAGCGGGGCGGTGACCCGGGAGCGCACGAGGGCGTCCAGGGGCGCGCCGCCGGCCAGTTCGGCGAGCCGTCCGGCCATGACCATGCCGACGTCGCTGTACAGGTACGGGCCGCCGACCGGGTGCGTGGGCGGGGTGCGGAGCATCGCGGCCAGGCGTTCGGACGGGTCCGCGCGGGGGAGTTCGCGGTCGATGCGGCGGGTCGGGGGCAGGCCCGCGGTGTGGGTGAGCAGGCGGCGCGGGGTGATCCGGCGGTCCAGGCCGGGGATCCAGGTCGCGGCGGGCTCGTCGAGGGCGACGCGGCCCTCCTCGGCCAGCGCGAGCAGCACGGCCGTGGTGAACAGCTTGCTGATCGAGGCCAGGTCGAAGATCGTGTCGCGTGGTGTGGGCGGGCGGTGCGCGGCCGGGGTTCCGTCGGCGTCGGCGTACCGTACGAGCTCGCCGGCCGCGCTCGCGGCGGCCACCGACCCGTCGACGGCGATCAGCGCCACCGCCGCCGAGCACACCCCCGGCACGGCCCCTGCCCGCACCGCGTCCGCCAGCACCGCGTCCAGCCGATCCCCCATCCGCGCACCCCTCCCCGTCTCCCGTATCCGTCCCCCGCGACGTCCTGCCCCCGCAATGCCCCCGCGCCATGCCCCCGCGCCATGCCCCCGCGCCGTCAGGCCCCCGCGGCCGCCGGTGCGCGGGTCAGCCGCTCAGCGCGTCGCTGAGGCGTTCGCCGTGGGAGGCCAGCAGGGCGCGGGCGGCGGCGGCGTCGATGCCGTGCTCGATCATCAGGATGGCGATCTTGGTCCGGCCGCCGGCCGCGTCCAGCGCCGCGCCGGCCGTCTGCTCGTCGGCGCCGGTGATGTCCCTGACCATGCGCAGCGCGCGCCCGGCCAGCTTGCGGTTCATCGCCGACATCTCGACCATCTTGTTCCCGTACGTGCGGCCGAGCTTGACCATGCAGATCGTGGAGATCATGTTCAGGACGAGCTTCTGGGCCGTGCCCGCCTTCAGCCGGGTCGAGCCGGTCACCACCTCCGGGCCGACGACGACCTCGATCGCGTGCTCGGCGGCCGCCGACAGGGGAGCGCCGGCGTTGCAGGACAGCCCGACGGTGAGCGCGCCGCGGCCGGCCGCCTCCGCGAGCGCGCCCAGCACGAAAGGGGCCCGCCCGCTGGCGGACACGCCCACCACCGAGTCCGGCGGGCCGGCGTCGAGGTCCTTGAGCGCGGTGGCGCCGGCCTCGGCGTCGTCCTCGGCGCCCTCCACCGACCGGGTGAGCGCATCGAGGCCGCCCGCGATGACGCCCCGCACGAGCGACGGGTCGGTGCCGAACGTGGGCGGGCACTCGCTGGCGTCGAGCACGGCCAGCCGGCCGGAGGTGCCGGCGCCGACGTACAGCAGCCGGCCGCCCTCGGCCATGCGGGCGGAGATCGCGTCGATGGCCGCCGAGATGGCGGGGATGGCCACCGCGACGGCCGCGGGCACGGCCGCGTCGGCCTGGTTCATCAGTCGGGCGATCTCGTCCGTCGGCAGCCGGTCGATCTGGCTGTAGCGGGGATCGCTCATTTCGGTGGACAGCTCGGGTAGCGACTCCATGACGCTAATTTCCACCCTCTCCTTCACATTTGCAAATATTTTTCAGCACTATGGGTTCATGGCACATGTACGAACCGGAGCTGAACGGCTGGCCGCGAATCCCGCGCTCGCGGGAGGTCACCGCCTCGGACTGATCACCAATCCCACCGGCGTCCTGCCCGATCTGACCTCCACCCCAGAGGCGCTGCTGGCCGCCGGAGCGCCCCTGACCGCCCTGTTCGGGCCCGAGCACGGCCTGCGCGGCACCGCCCAGGCGGCCGGCGCCGAGGCCGACACCGTGGACGAGCGCACCGGGCTGCCGGTGACCAACACGTACGAGCTGGCGGGGGAGGAACTGGACCGGGCCGTGGCCGCGGCGGGCGTGGACACGCTGATCTTCGACATCGCCGACGTGGGCGCCCGTTTCTACACCTACGTGTGGACAATGTACGACCTGCTGGCCTCGGCCGCCCGCCTGGGACTGCGGTTCGTGGTGCTCGACCGGCCCAACCCGCTCGGCGGGGCCGTCACCGAGGGGCCGCCGCTGGACCCGGCGTACGCCAGCTTCGTGGGCCGCTTCCCGCTGCCGCTGCGGCACGGCCGCACGGTGGCGGAGCTGGCCCTGCTGTTCGGCTTCGACGTCGAGCTGAGCGTGGTGGAGATGGCGGGCTGGCGGCGCGACATGACGTACGAGGAGACCGGCCTGCCGTGGGTGATGCCGTCGGTCAACATGCCGACGCCGGACACCGCGCTCGTCTACCCCGGCACCGGCCTGTTCGAGGGCACCGACTTCTCCGAGGGGCGTGGCACGACCCGGCCGTTCGAGCTGGTCGGCGCGCCGTACGTGGACGGCCGGTTCGCGCCCGCGCTGAACGCGCTCGGCCTGCCCGGCGCGCGCTTCCGCGAGGTCTGGTTCACGCCGGCCTTCCACAAGCACGCCGGGACCCCGGTACGGGGGGTGCAGGTGCACGTCCACGACCGGGACGCGTTCCGGCCGGTGCTGACCGGCCTGTCGATGCTGCACGTCGCCCGCACGCTCTACCCGGCCGATCTGCGCCTCCAGGGCTTCCTCGACCAGCTGTGGGGCTCCGGCGCGCTCACCCGCCGCCTGGGTGCCGGGGAGGACCCGCGCGACCTGTGCCCGCCGCCCGGACGCCCGGACGGGCCGCTGCTGTACGCGTGACATCACGCCAGATCGCGCCGGTAGAGCCAGAAGACGCGCTCCGCCCGCGCGCCGACCGCGCGGGAGTAGAACCGCAACGGGCCGACCCAGCCGATCTGGGCCTCGGTCTGTCCGGCGGCCCGCTGCTCGGCCAGGCACCGGCGCAGCAGCACCCGGCCGAGGCCGAGCCCGCGGGCGTCCGGGGCGGTGCCCATGGGCCCGAACCAGGACGGCCGCGCCCCCCAGGCGGCGAAGCCCAGGATCTCGCCGTCGCGCTCGGCGTAGTGGAGCCCGGCGGCGTTGGCCGCCTCCCACGCCCAGCGCTCGTTCCACTGCCCGGCCACGAACGCGGCCACCCGCTCCCGCTCCGCGCCGGCCGCGGGCGCGGACCCACCGGCCCCGCCAGGAACGGCGCTCGCCGCGCGCACGGACACCCCCGCGCGCCCCAGTCGCGCCAGGTCGTCCTCGACCGACAGGTCGGCGGACAGGTCGGCGGTCATGTTCCAGGCCACGTGGTAGCGCTCGTAGCCCAGGGTCTCGGCCAGACAGGCGGCGGCGGTGTAGCGCACGTCGACGCCCGGCCAGGCGTAACACGGCGGGTTGCCGGCCCAGCGGGCCTCCCGGGCGCCCCGGGCGCGCAACCACTCCTCGGCCGCCCGCACCAGCTCCCGACCGCGCCCCCGCCCCTGGACGGAGGGATGCACGGCGAGCAGGTCCAGATGCCCGATCGCCGGGTCCTCCGACGACAGCGACGCCATCGCGACCCCGCCGTCCACGGCCAGCGCCGTCCAGCGCCGGTCGGCCGGCGGCCGGGCCAGACGGTTCACCAGGGCCGCGCCCTCCGCGGCGTCCAGGGTCAGCGCCGCCCCGGCGATCCGGGCCGCCTCGGCCAGCTCCGCGGGCGTCATCACACCTCGCTCATGGGCCGGGCGATCACGCTGCGGCGCGCGGGGTGGAAGCAGGCGTGCTCCTGCGGCACGCCGTCGGTGACCCGCAGCAGCGGCAGCTCCTCGGCGCACCGCTCGCCGCGGAACGGGCACCGGCGGGCGAACAGGCAGCCCGTGTCGGCCTGGCTCTCGTCCAGCGACTCCAGGGGCACGACCGGCTCCTCGCCGGGCCGCTCCAGCCCGTGCAGCACGGGGATGGCCGACAGCAGCGCCTGCGTGTACGGGTGCACGGGGTCGGCGATCACGGTGTCGACCGGTCCGCGTTCGACGACCTGGCCGCGGTAGATGACGTACAGCTCGCCGTCGTCGCCGATGTAGCGGGCGGTGGCCACGTCGTGCGTGATGAACAGCACGCTCACGCCGAGCCGCTCGCGCAGGTCCTTCAGCAGCGCCAGGATGCCGAGCCGGAGCGACACGTCGATCATCGACACGGCCTCGTCGGCGACGAGCATCTCGGGGTCGACGGTCAGCGCCCGCGCGATCACGACGCGCTGCCGCATGCCGCCGGACAGCTGGTGCGGGTACCGCGACAGCACCGAGCCCGGGTCGAGCCCGACCAGCGACAGCACCTCGGCCGCGCGCTCCTCCATCCACGCCTTGGACCGGCCGGTCTGCCGGGCGCGCAGGCTGAGCGGCGCGTGCAGGGTCTGGTGGATGGTCCTCGTCGGGTTGAGCGCCGAGTACGGGTCCTGGTGGATCATCTGGATCTTGCGGAAGTGCGGCTGCCGCCTGCGCGGCGTCAGCGGCGACATGGGCACGTCGTCGATGAGGATCTCACCCTCGTCGTACGTCTCCAGCCCCGCGATGATCCGCCCCAGCGTGGTCTTCCCGCACCCGGACTCGCCGATGAACGAGGCCGCCCCACCCTTCGGGATCGCGAAGTCCACCCCGCGCAGCGCCCGCACCTCGCGCCCGGCCAGGACGCTGCCGCGCTGCTTGAACGTCTTGACGATGCCGGTACCGGTGATCACGCGTGCTCCTTCACGGTCGCCTTCGCGGGTGCGCTGCTGGTCACGGCGTGGCAGGCCACGATCCGGGCCCCGTCCGCGTGCGCGCCCGGGTCGACGGTGTCGCACACGTCCATGCGCAGCGGGCAGCGCTCCCTGAACACGCAGCCTTCCCGCGGCACGGTGGCCAGCGTCGGAGGCCGCCCCGGCAGCGCCTGGGCCGCGGCGATGTCGCCGGTCAGCCGCGGGATGGCGGTGATCAGCCCCCGCGTGTACGGGTGCCGCGGCGCGCCCAGCACCTCCCGGGTGGGGCCCTGCTCGACCAGGCGGCCGCCGTACATGACGGCCAGCCGGTCGGCCACCTCGGCCACCACGCCGATGTCGTGGGTGATGACGAGCGTGGTCAGGCCGCGCTCGGCGTGCACCTCACGGACGATCTTGAGGATGTTCGCCTGGGTGATCATGTCGAGCGCGGTCGTGGGCTCGTCCAGCACCACAAGGTGGGCGTTGAGCACCAGCGCCAGCATGATCCCGACGCGCTGCCGCATGCCGCCGGACAGCTCGTGCTGGTGCGAGTCGAGCACCCGCGCGCCGTCGAGGCCCATCCGGCCCAGCAGCTCCTTGGCCTCGCGCACCAGGCCGCGGAGGTCCTCCACGCCGTGCGAGCGGCCGAGGTCGAGCAGCTGCTTGCCGACGGTCTTGAGCGGGTTGAGCGAGTTCTGGGCGGCCTGGAAGACGTAGCCGACGTGCTTGCCGCGGGCCCTGCGCAGCTCCTCGCCGCGCAGCCCGACCACGTCGCCCAGCCCGTCGATCTCGACGCTGCCGGCCGCGATCCTGCCGGGCGGCTGAACCGCGTTGAGCAGCGACAGCGCCAGCGTCGACTTGCCGGAGCCGGACTCGCCGACGATGCCCGTGATCGTGCCGGGCTCCAGCGTCAGGCCGACGTCCCTGACGGCGGGCAGCTCGCCCGCGGGGGTCTTGTAGACGACGGTGAGGCCGTCGATGCGCACTCCCGGTGCCTGCTTGGTCACGCTTCTACTCCTCGCGCAGCCGGGGATTGAAGATCTCGTCCATGGCGTCGACCACCAGCACGATCCCGAGCGTCAGCAGCAGGATCGCCAGCAGCGGCGCCAGCAGGTAGCCCAGCGCGTACGGAGTGATCATCGCACCCGCCTGGAACACGGCCAGGTTGAGCATCACGCCCCAGTTGTCCGACTCGTACGGCAGCACGCCCAGGAAGAACAGGCCGACCTGCGAGTAGACGGCTCCGGTGACCGCGATGAGCATGTTCATCGCGATGTACGGCGCCATGCTCGGCAGCAGCTCCCTGCCGATGATGTGCGAGGTGGACAGTCCCAGACCGCGCGCCGCCTCGATGAAGCCGCGCTCGCGCAGCGACAGCGTCTGCGACCGCACCGCGCGGGCCACCCCGCCCCAGCCGAGCAGCCCCAGCACCAGCCCCATCTGGAACGGGCTGCCGAACTGCCACACGGTGGCCAGCACCAGCAGCAGCGGCAGGCCGGGGATGGTGAGCTTCATGTCGGTCAGCCGCATGAGCACGGTGTCCCAGCGGCCCCGCTTGAAGCCGGAGAACAGGCCGATCCCGGTGCCGACCACGACCGTGATGAGCGCGGTCACCGCCGCGGTGAGCAGGACGTACCGCGAGCCGGTGATGACCAGCGCGAGCACGTCGCGGCCCTGCGGGTCGGTGCCGAACCAGTGTGCCCAGCTCGGCGGCTGGGTGATGGCGTTGGGGTCGGCGGGCAGGTGGTCGGGCAGCACCATCGGTCCGACCACCGCCATGACGACGAACCCGACCAGGATGACCACGCCGGCCATCCGGCTGGGCTTGCGCCTCATCACCCGCCACACGCCGCGCCAGAAGTTGCGGCGCATGGTCGAGCCGGCCGAGGCCCCCGCCTCGGGAATGAGCGTGGCGCTCATGCAGCCTCCCCTCCGCTGCGGACCCGTGGGTCGATCACCGTGTAGAACAGGTCGGCCACGATGTTGGCGACGATGGTCGCGACCGTGATCAGCAGGAACGCCCCGCTCATCAGCGCGTAGTCGCGGTCCTGGACGCCGCCGATGAGCAGCCAGCCGAGTCCCGGGTAGTTGAAGATCTTCTCGATGAACACCGCGCCGCCGAGCAGAAGTCCCAGCGACAGCGCCAGCATGGTGAACAGCGGCAGGATCGCGTTGCGCGCGATGTAGCGGAAGACGATCGAGCGCTTCATGCCGCGCAGCTCGGCGGCCAGGATGAAGTCGTCGCCGAGCACGGTCACCACGCTCGACTTCATGGCCAGGATCCAGCCGCCGTAGGCCGACAGCGCGTACGTGACCACCGGCAGCACGGCGTGCTCGGCCAGCGAGCCGATGTAGGGGGCGTTGAAGCCCGGCTCGTACAGGATGTCGACGGTGCCGTCGGCGGGCAGGATCGGCAGCAGCGTGGCGAAGATCACCACGAGCAGCATCGCCAGCACGTACTGCGGGATGCCGTGCAGCAGCGAGCCGGAGACGGCCAGGGCGTCGCCGAGCCTGCCGGTGCGCTTGATGGCCGCGTACACGCCGAGGACGATGCCGACGAGGAAGCTGAGCATCGTGCCGACCAGCACCGGGATCACCGTCCACTTGGCGGCCTCGGTCAGCACGTCGAGCACGGGCGTGCCCGGCCGGGTGACCGAGACGCCGAGGTCGAACCGGAACAGGCCGGTGATGTACTCCGTGTACTGCTGCCAGAGGGAGCCGTCCGGCTGGAAGCCGTAGAGCACCTTGACGGCCTGCGAGGCCGCCTCCGGCGCCATGCCCCCTTCGACCAGTTTCTCGTACCGGGCGGCCATGGGGTCGCCCGGGATGTTGTTGACGATGACGAACGTGATCGTCGCCACTACGAGGATCATGACGAGTCCGCGGGCCAGGTGGCCCGCGAGTCGCCGCGCGATGAGCGTCATAGGCTACTGCTTCGCCTTGATCAGACCTTGCTGGATCCACACGCCCGACGGAAGCACGCCGGTGCCCATGCGGAGGACGAGGTCGTCCTTGGGCCAGCCGGTGAAACGGTTGTTGTTGACGAACTGGTTGTTGACGTAGTCCCAGAGCTGGATGACCGGGAGGTCCTGGTTGGCCGCCTTGGCGAGCTGCGCCATGATCGGCTTGGCCGCCTCCTCGTCGGAGGAGTTGAGCTTGGCGGTCAGCTCACCTGGGTTGATCTTGTCGCCGTCGACGTCGATCTCCTCGGGGCCGCCCATCCAGTTGCCGTTCTTGCCCGGCTCGGAGTGCGTCACCTTGCCGGCGACGTTCGTCCAGCCGTTGGAGGCGCCGTAGAGGCGCTGGAAGATGTCGTACGGCGCCGGGCCGAGGGCCATCAGCCAGAAGCCGACGTCGTACTTGCCGGCCGCCAGCTCCTCCAGGTAGAGCGGGTAGTCGGCGGTCGTCACGACCTCGGCGTCCACGCCGGTCGCGACGAGCTGGCTCTTGATGTTCTCCTGGGCCGCCAGCCAGTCGGTGAACCCGGTCGGAGCGTGCATGGACACCTTCCACGGCGTGCCGTCGGCCAGCGTCCACTTGCCGTCCTTCTTGGTCAGCCCGGCCTGCTGGAACTCCGCCTCGGCCTTGGCCACGTCCGTGGCGTACGGCTCCAGCTCCGGCACGGTCTCCGGGATCCACGCCTGCGCGGCCTTCTGGTGGATGCCGCTGGTGGCCAGGGCAGGCGTGCCGCCCTCGGGCGAGGCGACCTTGGCGACCTGGGCGCGGTCGATCAGGTACGCCAGGCCGCGGCGCACGTGCACGTTGTCGTACGGCTTCTTCGACTGGTTGAACGCCATGCCCACGGCGACCGGCGAGTACCCCTTGATGACGTCGTTGCCCGGCGTCGACTTGATGCGGTTCATCACGTCGGTCGGGGTGGCGGTGAAGCCGGCGTGGTCGAGCTTGCCCTGCGTGAGGTAGTTCCAGATCTGCTCGTTGCCGGTGTAGTTGAGGAACTTCACCTGCGTCGGCGCGACGTTGGCGGCGTTGTAGAAGTGCGGGTTCCTGACCAGCAGCGCCTCCGACGGGTTGACCCGCTCCAGCACGAACGGGCCGGCGGAGACGTCCTTCGGCGGGGCGAAGGAGATGACCTTCTCGCCCAGCGCGGTGACCTCCTCGCGGGCCTTGTCGGCCTCGGCGCCCTCGCCGCGGGCCGCCTTCAGCTTCTCCCAGAAGTCGGCGGGGAGCACGCCGTTCCACACGTGGGACGGCAGGACGGTGGTGTCGAGCACGCCGCGGGCGAACTTGGCGCTGGGATTGGCCATGTCCTGGGTGATCTTCACCGTCTGCGGGTCGACGACCGTCACCTCGGCCGCCGCGCCAGCCGCGCCCGGAGTGATCGAGAAGGCCGTGCTGCCCTGCGTGTAGGCGATGCCGATGGACATCTTGACGTCCTCGGCGGTGACCGGCTTGCCGTCGGACCACTTGGCGTTCGGCTGCAGCTTCAGGGTGATGGCCGAGTTGTCGGGCGCGATCTCCCAGCTCGCCGCGATGCCGGGGAGGGCCTGGTTGGGGTCGGTCATGTGGTTGACGACCCAGCCCAGCTTCATGGAGCTGTAACCTGGAAAGGAATTGCCCTTCGGGTTGTACGGGTTGGCCGGCGCCGACGCCTCCAGACCTGGTCTGTTGATGTCGATCGTGGTGAAGAGCCCGCCACCGCCGCCCGAGCCGCCGGACTTGTTGGTGGTGGTGCCACCGCTGCACGCCGCTGTCGCGGCGGCCAGGCCCAGCAACGTCACTGCCGCTGCAAGTCGCTTCATTTGCCGCTCCGGGGGATGTCTAGGGATTGACCGGACACTACGATCGCGTCACACCAGCGTCAATAATCTCCACGGGTTGTGAGGCTAATGTAACTTTCCTTCATGAGTGTGCGTGGTGGAGATAAGCGCCGTCAAGTAAAGTTTCACGCCATGACCAGCACCGCGGCCCCCTTGACCTGGTCGTTCGCCAGGTCTGTGAGGGCGCGGCCGGCCGCCTCCAAAGGGTAGAGCGTGGTCGTCACGCGCGGCGGGTGCGCCAGCGCCAGCTCCAGATAGGCCCGCCCGTCGGCCCTGGTGTTGGCGGTCACACTGCGCAGCGTCCGCTCCTGGAACAGGTGCCGCTCGTAGTCGAGCGAGGGCACGTCGGTCAGGTGGATCCCCGCGACGGCGAGCGTCCCGCCGCGGTCGAGGGCCTCCAGCGCGGGCGGCACGAGCTCGCCCACCGGCGCGAACAGGATGGCCGAGTCCAGCGGCTCCGGCGGCCGGTCGCCGCTCGCCGAGGCCGCGCCCAGCTCCAGCGCCAGCCGCCGGGCGGCCGGCGAACGCGTCACCACGTGCACGGTCGCCCCCCGCGCGATGGCCGCCTGCGCGGTCAGGTGGGCCGAGGCCCCGAACCCGTAGACGCCGAGCCGCCCGCCCGGCGGCAGGTCGCACCGGGCCAGCGCCCGGTAGCCGATGATCCCCGCGCACAGCAGCGGCGCCAGCCGCTCGGCCGGCACGTCGTCCGGCAGGTCGTAGACGTAGTCCGCGGGCGCCACCAGGTATTCGGCGAACCCGCCGTCGGCGTCCCAGCCCGTGTAGGCCGACTTCGGGCAGAGGTTCTCCATCCCCTTCCGGCAGTAGCGGCACACGCCGCAGGTGGAGCGCAGCCAGGCCACGCCCACCCTCCGCCCGGTGCCCTCCACCCGGCCCACGGCCTGGTGGCCCGGCGTGGTACGCGGCCGCCGCGGGACCAGGTCGCCCTCGGCCAGGTGCAGGTCCGTACGGCACACCCCGCACGCCTCCACCCGCACCAGCACCTCACCCGGCCCCGGCTCCGGGACCGGCCGCTCGACCAGCGCCAGCGGCCCGGACGCCATCGGCCCTGGCTCGGTGACCACCCACGCCCTCACGCCGAGGCCAGCCGCGCCCGCGCCAGCGTGGCGTAGAGCGCGGCGCCGTCGGGCAGCACCGCGTCGTCGAACACGGCCTCCGGCGCATGGTTGTACGGCGCGGTGGCCGGGTCGCGGTCCGGCGGGCACGCCCCCAGGAAGACGAACGCGCCCGGCACCTGCTCCAGCACGTACGAGAAGTCCTCCGACCCCATCACCGGCTGCGGAGCCACGAAGTACCGGCCCGGTCCGAACAGCTCGTCCGCCGTCCGGCCGACGAAACCGGCCTCGCCGTCGTCGTTCACCGTCACCGGGTACCCCGTCCCGAACGACGGCTCCGCCTCCACCCCGTGCGCCGCCGCGACCCCCTCGACGACCTCCACGAGCCTGCGCTTGACCAGCGTCCGGTTGGCCTGGCTGAACGTGCGCACGGTGGCCTCGAACCTGGCCTCGTCGGGGATCACGTTGTCGGCCACCCCGCCGTGGAAGGTGCCCACCGTCACCACCACCGGGTCGAACACGTCGAATGTCCTGGTCACCATCGACTGCAGCGCCGCCACCATCTCGCACCCGGCCTGGATCGGGTCGAGCGCGCGGTGCGGGCTCGACCCGTGGCCGCCGCGCCCCTTCACCGTCACCCGGAACGTGTCCGCCGCCGCCATGATCGGCCCAGGCCGGGACGTGAACAGCCCGTTCGGCAGCATCGAGGACACCACGTGCATGCCGTACGCCGCGACCGGGCGGGCCCCAGCGGCCTCCAGCACGCCCTCCTCGATCATGTACTTGGCGCCCTCGTGACCCTCCTCGCCCGGCTGGAACATGAAGATCACGTCACCGGCCAGCTCGTCGCGCCGGGCACTCAGCAGCCGCGCCGCGCCCACCAGCATCGCGGTGTGGAGGTCGTGGCCGCAGGCGTGCATCTGGCCGGGGAGCTGGGAGGCGTAGGGCAGGTCGTTCTTCTCCGTCACCGGCAGCGCGTCCATGTCGCCCCGCAGGAGCACCGCGGGCCCCGGCCGGCCGCCTCTCAGCACGGCCGTGACGGAGCTGAGCGCCGTGCCGGTCTTGATCTCCAGCGGCAGGCCGTCCAGGGCGGCCAGCACCTTCTCCTGGGTGCGGGGAAGGTGGAGGCCGAGCTCGGGGGTGGTGTGGAGGGAGCGCCGGAGCTGGAGGAGTTCGTCCCGCATG
>DASUCK010000014.1:0-32478 GCA_036276095.1 Nonomuraea sp.
CGTCGAGCCGTGGATGCCGGCCTCGAACGACGTTCACCCCGCGCGGCCTGCATTCCGTGCCGGGCCTTCCAGGCGGCCCGCATTTCCAGGTCAGGCATAAGGTGGGGGGCTGTGATGATTCTGTTGCCGCCGTCGGAGGGCAAGGCGCCGGAGGGCAGCGGCCCGCCCGTCGCCGCCCTGTCCTTCCCCACGCTGGACAGGGGCCGCAAGCGGGTGATGACCGCGCTCGTACGGGCCTCCAAGCGCCGCGACGCCCTCGACGTGCTCGGCCTGACGCCCGGCCTGGCCGGCGAGGCGGCCAGGAACGTGGTGCTCAAGACCGCCCCCACGCTCCCGGCCGCCGAGCTCTACACCGGCGTTCTCTACGACAACCTGGGCCTGGCCACGCTGGACGACGCGGCGCGGCGGCGCGCTGAGGAGTCGATACTGATCTTCTCGGGGCTGTGGGGAGTGGTGCGCATCACCGACCGGATCCCGCCCTACCGGCTCTCGATGGGCGTCAACCTGCCGCCGGTGGGCGGGCTGGCGGCGTTCTGGCGGCCGCGGGTGTCGAAGGTGCTCGACGCGCTGCCGGGGCTGGTGGTGGATCTGCGGTCGGCGACGTACGCGGGCGCCTGGCAGCCGGGCGAGCGCTCGGTCACCGTACGCGTGTTCCGGGACGGCAAGGTGGTCAGCCACATGGCCAAGGCCACGCGCGGCGAGATCGCCCGCGCGCTCGTGCGGCAGGAGGTCAGCCCGTCGTCCCCGGAGGAACTCGCCAAGCTCCTGACCGACCTGGGCTACGCGGTCGACCTCACTCCCCCGCCGCGCCCCTCCCGGCAGTGGTCTCTCGACGTACGCCTGACCTGACGCCGGGCGGCACCAAGAACAACCCACCGACTCACGAGAGCCCCGCACCGACCACCCCGCACGGGCCCCGGCCTCGGGTTGAGCCGGGCGCTCGCGCCAACCACGCCAGAGCCCCGCGCCAACCGGGTGACCGGTGGGGCGGGGCTCTGGCGGCTGGCTGAAGGAGTTCAGTCCAGGTAGTCGCGGAGCACCTGGGAGCGGGACGGGTGGCGCAGCTTGGACATGGTCTTCGACTCGATCTGGCGGATGCGCTCACGCGTCACGCCGTAGACCTTGCCGATCTCGTCGAGCGTCTTGGGCTGCCCGTCGGTGAGGCCGAACCGCATGGACACGACGCCCGCCTCCCGCTCCGACAACGTGTCGAGAACGGAGTGGAGCTGCTCCTGGAGCAGCGTGAAGCTGACGGCGTCGGCCGGCACGATGGCCTCGGAGTCTTCGATCAGGTCGCCGAACTCGCTGTCGCCCTCCTCGCCCAGCGGCGTGTGGAGCGAGATGGGTTCGCGGCCGTACTTCTGGACCTCGACGACCTTCTCGGGCGTCATGTCGAGCTCACGGGCCAGCTCTTCCGGCGTGGGCTCGCGGCCGAGGTCTTGCAGCATCTGCCGCTGGACGCGGGCCAGTTTGTTGATCACCTCGACCATGTGGACCGGGATGCGGATGGTGCGCGCCTGGTCGGCCATGGCCCGGGTGATCGCCTGCCGGATCCACCACGTGGCGTAGGTGGAGAACTTGTAGCCCTTGGTGTAGTCGAACTTCTCGACGGCCCTGATCAGACCCACGTTGCCTTCCTGGATCAGGTCGAGGAACAGCATGCCGCGCCCGGTGTAGCGCTTGGCCAGCGAGACCACGAGCCGGAGGTTGGCCTCCAGCAGGTGGTTCTTCGCCCGGCGGCCGTCTTCGGCGATCCACTCCAGCTCGGCGCGGACGTCGACCGGCAGACCCTCGGTCTCGGCGCTGCCCAGCTGCTCCTCGGCGAACAGGCCGGCCTCGATGCGCTTGGCCAGCTCGACCTCCTGCTCGGCGTTGAGCAGGGGAACCTTGCCGATCTGCTTGAGGTAGTCCTTCACCGGGTCGGCGGTGGCGCCGGCGGCGGCGACCTGGGCGACCGGGGCGTCATCGTCGTCGTCGGACAGGATGAGGACTTCGTCCTCGCTCTTCTCCACGGCGACGATCTCGGAGGGCTTGGGCTCCTCCTCGGAGTCGTCGTCGGAGTCGGACTCGGAGTCGGATTCCTCGGCGACGATGTCCTCGTCGTCGACGACGATGTCCTCGAGGTCCTCCAGCTCCACGTCGCCGTCGAGCTCGATGTCCTCGTCGTCGTCCGCGTCGGCCTCGGGCGCCTTGGGTTTGGTCTCGGCAGGCCCAGCGTTCTTCGGCTCGGCCTTCTTGGCGGCGGCGGGAGCCGCGGCCTTCTTCGCCGCCGGGGCGGCCTTCTTCGCGGGGGCCGCCTTCTTGGCGGCCGGCTCGGCTTCGGCGGCGCCGACGACCGCGGTCACGGTCTCCGGCTGCTGCTCTTTGGCGGCCGCCGCTGTCTTGGTCTTGACGGGCGCGGCGGTGCGGCGCTTTGCTGGTCCACGAGACTTCTTCGGCGCAGCCGAATCCGCGGCGGTCACCACCACGGTCACGCCCTCTTTGCTGAGGTTCCGCAAGAACGCGGCGGCGTGCGACATGGGGATGTCCGCCTCCTCGAAGGCCTGACGGACATCCTCAGACTCGAGGAAACCCTGCGAGCGCCCACGCTCGAGCAGTCGCTGAATGACGGGCTCGTTCAGCTCTTGTGGCTTCGAGCGAGTCGAACTTGCAGGCGACACGAACACCTCTCGAACGAACGCGTGGCGACAATGGACCCAGATGCCCGCTGGGGGGCTGTTGCCTCTCTCGGAGATCGGTGAGGCCGTGCGGACGCGACGGACCTGCACAGCATTGTGGCACGACCCCGCACTCCATACGGCCACCTCCCGGCGGTTGACCTCCACCCTAGGCCGACCGAGGCAGTAGTGCGTACGTGAGCGGGTCACTGATACCCGAAAGCAACCGTTATGACTGTTTCATTCAGTCACTCTTCGTAACCGGCGGGACGTGAATTGCGAGCGCGGTAACGTCATCGTCCTGTTCATATCCAGACAACATCCGGTCAACCAGGAAGTCCAGCAACATGTGCGGACTACTCACGACCTCAGGCGGCGCTTCGGTCACAACACTGCAAATCTCTGCCAATCCGGCGTCCAACCCGCGCTTCCTGTTCTCCACGAGCCCGTCGGAGTAGAGCACCGCGGTGTGTCCCGGGGGCACCACGAACCGGAACTGCCGGCGACTGGTCGGCCAGCCCAGCGGCGTGCCGGGCTCGGCGTCGCACAGGATCGCCGTGCCCTGGGGCGAGACCAGAACGGGTGGCGGGTGACCGGCCATGGCGAGGGTGCCCTCGCCGGTGACCGGCTCGACGACCATGTAGGCGAGTGTGGTGACCTGCTCCTCCTCCTCGGTCGCCTCGAAGACGCGGTCGAGGCCGGTGAGCACGGCCGCTGGCGGCGGGTTGGTCAGCGCCAGCGCCCGCATGGCGTTGCGGATGCGGCCCATGCCGGCCGCCGCCTTGACACCCTTGCCCATGACGTCTCCGACGACCGCCGCGACCCGCCCGTCCTGCAGCACGAACGCGTCGTACCAGTCGCCGCCGACCTGGACGTGGCGGCTGCCCGAGCGGAAGCGCTGGGCCAGCACCAGGCCCTTGACCACGGGCAGGCGGTCGGGGAGCAGGCTGCGCTGCAGCGTCTCGGCGGTGCGGTGCTCGCGCTCGAACAGGGTGGCCCGCTCGACCGCCAGCGCGCACTGGCCGGCCAGCGCCTCCAGGAAGACGCCGTCCTCCTGGGAGATCTTCTGGGGCCGGGTGAAGGAGAAGCGGAGCGCTCCCAAGGCTCGCCCCGCGGCCAGCAGCGGCAGGCCCACCCAGGCCCGCTCGTCGCTGCTGGCGAGGTAGTTGGCCAGCACCTGCTCGTCGCCGCCGGCCTCCAGCAGCTGGGACTTGAGACTGTCGGGCGACTCGGCGAAGACCGGGCGGCGGCTGTTGACCGCCATGGTCATCACGCTGGAGCTGGACAGCGGGATCTCCTCGCCGAAGGCGCCGGACGCCTCGGGGATGCCCTCGCCGTTGATCAGCTTGAGCGCGGCCCGGTCGGTGTCGAGCAGCGCCACGGCCGAGCGGTCGGCGGCCAGGGCGGTGCGGCCGACGTCGATGATGACCTGCACCACCTGCTCGACCGTCAGCGCCTCGGCGAGCATGGCGGTGGCGCCCTGCAGCCGGGCGGTGCGCAGGGCGGCGGCGCCGAGCTGGTCGGTCAGCCTGCCGCGCATCTCCTCGGCCTCGCGCTGCGGGGTGACGTCGGTGTTGGCGCCGACCCACTCCACCACGCGGCCGTGCCGGATGATCGGCACGGCGCGCACCTCGAAGTGGCGGTAGCCGCTGGCGCGGGTGCGGACCCGGTAGTTCCACTCGAACATGGTGCGCCCGCGCAGGGCCTCCCGCCAGGCCTCCTCGGTCTGCTGGCGCTCCTCGGGGTGGACGACCTCCAGCCAGCCGTTGGCGAGGTATTCCTCCAGGCCCTGACCGGTGATGGCGCGCCACTGCGGGGCGTCTTCCAGGACGGCGCCGGTGGGCGAGGTGATCCAGACCAGCTGGGACTGCGCCTCGACCAGCGAGCGGTAGCGCTCCTCGCTGCGGCGCAGCGCCTCCTCGGTCTGCCGGCTCTCGGTCACGTCGAGCCCGACCAGCGCGACGGCCCGCAGCTCGCCCGCCTCGTCGTGGACCGGCGAGAACGACAGCGACCAGTGCCGGGTGTCGCCCTCGGCCGAGCGCACGCGGACGCGGCTCTCGGTGACCGGCGCGTCGGTCTCGATGACCGCCTGCACCGCGTGGGTGATGATCTGGCTGAGGTCGGCCGCGAGCACCTCGACGGGCTGCCGGCCGAACAGGCGCTCGGCGGGCACGGCGACGACATCGCAGAACACGTCGTTGACCCGCTGGACGCGGGCGTCGCCGTCGAAGAACGCGAAGGCGAACTCGGCCTCCGACAGCAGGCCCTGGAAGAGGGCGGAGTCTGAGATGTCCACATCCGACTCCCGGGGACGGGGAACGGAGGTCTCGGCGCTCATCGTCGGCACCTCCGTCGCGTGCCAGGGTCTCCCACGCGGCACATCTCCATAGTCGTGTATCGGTGTAGCGCAGCTCCGGGCGACCGGATTCTGCAGTACATCATCGGCGATGGGCATGTGCGGACGGAAGCCCCCGCCGCGGCCCGGTCGCCTCTAAGGTCAACGCATCCTGTCAAAATCGCTCCACGTCGCGCAGCAAGATCAGGTTACCGCGCAGCTATCCGGCCTGAGCCGCGCGCTTGGCCTCCTGCTTGGCGGCACGCACGCGGACCAGGCTCTCGGCGTCGACGACGTCGGCGACCGATCGGTGTGACCCCTCCTCGCCGTAGGCTCCGGCTGCTTCACGCCAGCCTGCTGGTCGAACCCCCAGCTGCTTCCCCAGCAATGCCAAAAAAATCTGGGCCTTCTGCTTGCCGTATCCGGGAAGCCCCATGAGTCGTTTCAGCAATTCTTTGCCGTCGGCCGCGTCGGCCCAGATCATCTCCGGCCGCCCGTCGTAGTGCTCGACGAGGTGGGCGGCGAGCTGCTGGACCCGGCCGGCCATGGACTTGGGGTAGCGGTGGACGGCCGGCTTCTCGGCGAGCAGCGCCACGAAGGCCTCGGGGTCGTAGGAGGCGATCTCCGCGGCGGTGAGGTCGTGGCCGAGCCGCTGCGAGATCGTGTACGGCCCCGTGAACGCCCACTCCATGGGGATCTGCTGGTCGAGGAGCATGCCGACGAGCAGGGCGAGCGGGCTGCGGCCGAGGAGCTCGTCCGCCTCGCGCTTCTGGGCGAGCTGGATGCGCATGAAGACAGCTTCGCATGAATGGGCACCTGGTGAAGTGAACACAGGCGTCGCGGAGGCTTGACACCCGCCCGAGAAAAGGTGAAATGGGAGCGCAAGTCGCCCTGCAGACGTTCCTGGGGGTTTGCCCCTGGGTCTCCAGAGGAATCTCACATCTATGCTCGCTCTGGCCACACGGTTCCTACGGGAGCCGGTCAGTCTCAGGCTGGCCGAAGAGTTCCTGACCGTACCCGTGGACACGATCGACCGATGTGTCGCCGACGTGTGCGCGTGTGCGCAGCATCTGGGCATCTCCGCGACGCCCGAGATCGTGGAGCGGATCGCGCGGGAGCACCTGCTCGCCATCGTCAACTCGGCGCCTCCGCCGCGGGGCGCGCGATAGCGTGGCCGTGGCGCGCCCCCGCCGACACCTCCACCTACACCTCCACCATCGACTCGCCGATAACATCGGGGTTACCGGGCCGGGTTCTCCGCACCGTTCGCGCCTGGAATACGAGAGAGTGAGGGTGTGCGCCGACACCGACGAGATCCACGGGAGAGCACCCCGCCTGACGACGTGTTCAAGGAGATGGTGCAGGCCGCCCGTGAGCTGCTCGCCGTACGCACCCCTCTCGACGCGGAGCTGATGGTCTCCGACATGATCGGCGCCTGGTGGGGCAGGCGGGTGCGGGGCGGCGACGTGGAGCAGGTGCTCGGCGAGGGGCTGGTCGACTACGCCGCCAAGGCCGGCACCCCGGCCTCGCTGACGCTGCTGATCTGCCTGGCCTACCTCGGCACGGCCCGCCAGGGCGCCAAGGCCGAGGGCGCGGCGCTGGCGATGATGGAGTCGGGGGTGGCCAGGCCCGGCTGGGCCGACAAGGTCGGCGCCGTCAAGCCCGCCGGCTCCTACGTCTCCCGCGACGCCTACGGCGACCAGGACACCGTGATCTGCACGTTCGAATATCGCTGGAACGAGTCATCCCTGCCGCGCGACCGCCACGCGCTGGTCATGGTCGTCGACTACAACATGAGCGGCATGGCCCGCGACGCGTGGGTGTCCTCGCACGTCGACAAGCTGCTGGAGCAGGCCAGGGCCGAGGCGGCGGGCAATCCGATGCTGCTGTTCGAGGAGATCGCCCCCGACCAGGCCAGGGCGCTGCTGGAGTCGGCGATGAAGGCCACCAGGGAGCCGAAGACCCCTCCCCCGGTGAGCGACAGCTACAGCGCCTACCACGCCTTCGCCCGCGCCCGGCTCAAGGCGCTGCCGCCGGGCCGCAAGCGGCCGGCCCCGCTCCACATCGAGGCCCCCTACAGCCGCGAGCGGCGGGCCATGCTGGCGGCCGAGTTCCTGGCCTCCGACGCGGCCGAGCACCTGTCCGACCCGTCGGCGGCCTCGCGCTGCGCCGACCACATCATCGACTACGGGTGCGAGCACGACTTCAACCGGCCGCTGCGGGTCAGCCCGACCAAGTGCGAGACGTTCCTGCTCGACTGGCTGCCGCGCAAGGTGATGCTGAGCGTGGCCGAGCAGGAGGCGATGCCGCACGCGCTGTCGGCGTGGGTGCGCTTCGCCGCCCACCGCACCGGCCTGCCCGACCAGGGGCTGAAGGCGACGCTCGACGCGGTGTGGGAGGCGACCGGCAAGTTCCCCGAGGCCTACCGCGATCCGACGTCGTTCGGGCTCGACCGGCCGCTGCTGGAGCGGCTGCTGCCCGACGGCGACCTGTCGGCGCTGGCCCGGCGGGTCTTCGCCTTCCCCTACCTGCAGGGCGTCCACAACGGCGTCGATCTCGACCGGCTCAACCCGGCCGACGAGGCCGACCGGCGCACCTTACTCGAGATCGACCACGGCGGCGCCATCGACCAGGAGCACCTGGCCTGGCACGAGGAGATCGCCACCCGGCTGTGGGACGGCGACCCGCCCCAGCTCTGGGAGGCCGCGCAGCGGCTGCTCGACCTCGGCCACGACCGCCACGACGTGCTCCACGTGCTGATCGAGATCGCCGAGCGGATCGGCGGCGACCCCGACGAACTAGCCGCGGCCCTCGACGACATCGCCGACATTCCCGACGAGATCTAGGCTGCCCTAGAATTTTGTTCTATGTCCATGTACGTCCGCCTGGCCGAGGGTCGCTACCAGGCGTCTGAGCACACCCAGGGCCCCTGGCACCCGTCCACCCAGCACATGGGCCCGGTCACCGCGCTGATCGTGCACGAGCTGGCCCGCACCGCGCCGCGCCCCGGCCTCGAACTGTCCAGGCTGGCGGTCGACGTCTTCGCGCCGGTGCCGGTGGCCGAGCTGGAGATCGCCACCGACGTGGCCCGCGACGGCAAGCGCGTGCAGTGCCTGACGGCCAGCGTGTCGTCCGGCGGCCGCGAGTACGCCAGGGCGAGCGCCTGGCGCATCCGCGAGGCCGACACCCCCGCCACCCCCGTCCCCGGCCCGCCCGCCCCGGTGCCGGCCGGCCCGGCCGGGCTTGACGGCGCCTGGCTCGCCTCGGGCTTCGGCTACGGCAGGGCGCTCGACTGGCGTTTCGTGGCCGGCGCCCCCATGGACGTCGGCCCCGCCACGGTGTGGGGCAGGCTCACCGTCCCGCTGGTCGAGGGCGAGGAGACCACGCCGCTCGAACGCCTCGCGGTCTTCGCCGACAGCGGTAACGGCGTCAGCTTCGCCGTCGACTTCGCCACCCACGTGTTCGTGAACGTGGACCTGACGATCTCCCTGTTCCGCGCCCCCGAGGGCGAGTGGATCTGCATGGACGCCGGGACCGTGATCGGCCCGTCGGGCCGCGGCCTGACCCGATCCACCCTGTACGACCAGACCGGCCAGGTGGGCACGGCGACTCAGACGCTGTTCGTCGCGCCAAGATGACGGCGAGTTGCCATGATGGTGCCATGGTGATCGACCTCAACGCGGACATGGGTGAGGGCTTCGGCATCTGGCGCCTCGGCGACGACCTCGCCCTGCTCGACGTCGTCACGAGCGCCAACGTGGCCTGCGGCTTCCACGCGGGCGACCCCGTCACGATCCGGCGCACGTGCGCGGCGGCCGTCGACCGGGGCGTGACGATCGGCGCCCAGGTGTCCTACCGGGACCTGGCCCACTTCGGGCGCAGGGAGATGGACGTCGAGCCGGAGGAGCTGTGCGCCGAGGTGCTCTACCAGCTCGCGGCGGTCGACGGCATCGCCAGGGCGATGGGCGGCCGGGTGTCGTACGTCAAGCCGCACGGCGCGCTCTACAACCGGATCGTGCGCGACGAGGTGCAGGCGGCGGCGGTGATCAACGCGGTGGCCGACTACGACCCGTCGCTGCCGGTGCTCACGTTGCCCGGCTCGGCGGTGCACAAGGTGGCGGCGGCCGAGGGGGTGCCGACGGTCAACGAGGCGTTCGCGGACCGGGCGTACACGCCGGCCGGGACGCTCGTGCCGCGCCGGGAGCCGGGGGCGGTGCTGCACGACCCCGAGGTCGTGGCCGAGCGGGCCCGCCAGATGGCCGTGAGCGGCACCGTGACGGCCGTCGACGGGAGTTCCGTCCCTGTTTCCGCCCGTTCGATCTGCGTCCATGGAGACACGCCTGACGCCGTCCGGCTGGCTCAGGGGGTGCGGGACGCGTTGCTGGCGGCCGGAGTGGTCGTGGAAGCGTTCGCGTGATCAGGCCGGCCGGGGAGCACGGCCTGCTGGTCGAGACCGGCGCGCTGGAGCTGTCGCACCGGCTCGACGCGGCGCTGCGGCGCGAACGGCCCGCGGGGGTCGTGGAGATCGTGCCGGGGCCGGAGACCGTGCTGGTGGTGGCGCCGGGGGTGGACCAGGGGCGGCTGCGGGCGCGGCTGGAGGAGATGGTGAACGCCGAGCGGGACCGGCGCGGGACCGCCCCGGCCGGCGCGCCGGCGGCGGTGACGATCCCGGTGGTCTACGACGGGGCCGATCTGGAGTCCGTGGCGGAGCTGGCCGGGATCCCCGTGACCGAGGTGGTCGAGCGGCACGCGGGGCGTGAGCTGGTGGTGGGGTGGCTGGGGTTCGCGCCGGGGTTCGCGTACCTGACCGGGCTGGATCCGGTTCTGGAGATGCCGCGGCTGGACACGCCGCGGACGTCGGTGCCGGCCGGGTCGGTGGCGATCGCGGGCCCGTACTCGGCGGTCTACCCGGCGGCCTCGCCGGGCGGGTGGCGGCTGATCGGGCGTACGGCGGTGCGGGTGTGGGACGTGACGGCCGAGCCACCGGCGCTGTTCCGGCCCGGTGCGCGGGTGCGGTTCGAGCCGACATGATGTCGGGATGATGCCGGCATGATCGAGGTGCTGTCGCCCGGCCCGTACGCGACCGTCCAGGACCTCGGCCGGCCCGGGTACGCGCACCTGGGGGTGCCGCGGTCGGGGGCGGCCGACGCGGGGAGCCTGCGCCTGGCCAACCGGCTCGTGGGCAACGGCGAGGAGCTGGCGGGGATCGAGTTCACGTTCGGGATGGCGCGGTTGCGGTTCCTCGCGGGGGCGTGGGTGGCGCTGGCCGGGGCGCCGGTGGCGGCGGGACCGGCGCGCGGGGCCGGGATGGGGGTGCCGTTCTGGGTGCCAGGAGGGGCCGAGCTGCGCTTGGGGGCGCCGGAGTGGGGGCTGCGGACATACCTGGCGGTACGGGGCGGCATCGCGGTGCCGCCGGTGCTGGGCAGCCGGGCCACCGACGCGCTGTCGGGGCTGGGGCCCGAGCCGTTGCGGGCGGGCGCGAGGCTGCCGGTGGGGCGGGCGGAGGGCGTGATCCCGGTGGATCTGGCGCCGCCGCCGGGGCCGCGGCCGGCCGTGCTGCGGGTGTCGCCGGGGCCGCGTGACGACTGGTTCGCGCCCGAGGCGCTGGAGGCGATGTGCGCGGGGGCGTACATGGTGAGCCAGGACAGCAACCGGGTCGGGGTGCGACTGCGCGGGCCCGCGCTGGGGCGGGTCAAGGAGGGCGAGCTGCCGAGCGAGGGCATGGTGGAAGGGGCGGTGCAGGTGCCGCCGAGCGGCCAGCCGATCGTGTTCCTGGCCGACCACCCGCCGACCGGCGGCTATCCCGTGATCGGGGTCGTGCGCGCGGCGGATGTCGCGGTGGCCGCCCAGCTGCGGCCGGGCGACGAGGTACGGTTCGCGATCTCCCGCCCGCGGGTCTTCCGCCGTTGACACGCCGCCCGCAGACTGGACGGTGTGGCGGATTTCGATGTGGTGGTCCTGGGTTCGGGGCCCGGCGGGCAGAAGGCCGCGATCGCGGCGGCCAAACTCGGCAAGCGCGTGGCGGTGGTCGAGAAGCGGCACATGATCGGCGGCGTGTGCATCAACACCGGGACGATCCCGTCCAAGACCTTACGGGAGGCTGTCCTCTACCTCACCGGGCTCAACCAGCGCGAGCTGTACGGCGCCAGCTACCGCGTCAAGGAGGAGATCACGGTCGCCGACCTCGGCATGCGCACCCAGCACGTCATCGGCCGCGAGATCCAGGTCATCCGCAGCCAGCTGGCCCGCAACCACGTGACCGTGCTCCACGGCACCGGCCGTTTCCTCGACCCGCACACGATCGGCGTCCTCCAGGACGACGACAGCGCCGAGAAGAAGATCACCGCCGACAAGATCGTGATCGCCACCGGCACGTCGCCGGCCCGCCCGGACAGCGTCGCGTTCGACGGCAGGACCGTCATCGACTCCGACGCCATCCTGCACCTCGCACGCGTCCCCGAGACCCTCGTCGTGGTCGGGGCCGGAGTCATCGGCATCGAGTACGCCTCCATGTTCGCCGCGCTCGGCACCAAGGTCACGGTGGTGGAGCGGCGCGAGCGCATGCTGGAGTTCTGCGACCTGGAGATCGTCGAGGCGCTGAAGTACCACCTGCGCGACCTGGCGGTGACGTTCCGGTTCGGCGAGAGCGTGGCCGCCGTCGAGCGCCGGCCCGGCGGCGCGCTGACCCTGCTGGAGAGCGGGAAGAAGATCCCCGCCGACTGCGTGATGTACTCCGCGGGCCGCCAGGGCAAGACCGCCGAGCTGTGCCTGGAGGCGGCCGGGCTGTCCGCCGACGCGCGGGGCCGGATCACGGTGGACGAGAACTACGCCACGGCCGTCCCGCACATCTACGCGGTCGGCGACGTGATTGGCTTCCCCGCGCTCGCGGCCACCTCGATGGAGCAGGGCCGGCTGGCCGCCCAGCACGCCTGCGGCGAGCCCGTCGAGGAGCTGGCCGACCTGCCGCCGATCGGCATCTACACGATCCCCGAGATCAGCTTCGTCGGGAAGTCGGAGGACGAGCTGACCCGCGAGAAGGTCCCGTTCGAGGTGGGCGTCTCGCGCTACCGGGAGCTGGCCAGGGGGCAGATCATCGGCGACTCGTACGGCATGCTCAAGCTCCTGGTCTCCTCGGAGGACCGGCGGCTGCTCGGCGTGCACGTGTTCGGCACGGGGGCGACGGAGCTGGTGCACATCGGGCAGACCGTCATGGGGTGCGGCGGCACCGTCGACTACCTGGTCAACGCGGTGTTCAACTATCCGACGCTGGCGGAGTCGTACAAGGTGGCGGCGCTGGACGCGATGAACAAGATGCGGACGGTGGCCCGGCTGACCGCGGGCATGTGAGCCGGAGCCGGCCTTCCGCGACAGCGCCGCCATATATCACTACATGTTGGGGCGCTTCTGTCGCTACGCTCCTCCGTGGTCCATCAACGGGGAGGCGTACGTGCGGAGCAGGTCCGTGAGGCGGTGGCTGCCGGGGTTCCTGGCGCTGGCGGCCATCTGGGGCAACAGTTTCTTCTTCATCAAGGTCGCGGTGAGCAGCCTGCACCCGCTCCAGGTGTCGTTCACCCGGATGGCCATCGGAGCCGCCGTGCTCCTGGTCGCCCTCGCGGTCACCCGCCGCCCGCTGCCGCGCGACCCCCGCCTCTGGGGGCACTTCCTCGTCGCGTCCGTGGTGCTCACCACGCTGCCCTTCATCCTCTTCGCCTACGGCGAGCAGTACGTCTCCTCCGTCGTGGCGGCCATCTGGAACGCCACCACCCCCCTGTGCACGCTGGCCTTCACGCTCCTGCTGCGCGCCGAGAAGGCGACCTCCACGCGGGTGACCGGGCTCGGGCTCGGGTTCGCCGGGGTGATGGTCGTGCTCGGCGTGTGGCAGCCGATGGACGGCGGGCAGCTCGGCGGCAGCCTGGCCTGCTTCGGGGCCGCGGTGTGCTACGGGATCGGCGGGGCGTACATGGGGCGGTTCATCACCGGGCGGCGAGCCGAGCCGGCCGTCGTGCTGGCGGCCGGTCAGCTCGTGAGCGGGACCGCGCAGCTCGGCGTGATCACCCTGGTCGCGGGGGTGCCGCTGGTGGATTTCGCGGCGCCGGCCGAGGTGTGGTGGAGCCTCGCCGGGCTCGGCGGGCTCGGGACGGGCGTGGCGTACCTGCTGCTGTACTGGGTGCAGCTGCGGGCCGGGGTGACGACCACGTCGACGGTGACGTACCTGCTGCCGGTGTTCGCGGCGGCGTCCGGCGTCGTGCTCCTGGGCGAGACGATCAGCTGGAACCAGCCGGTGGGTGCGGTCGTCATCCTCGCCGCCATCGCCCTCACCCAGGGCGCGCTCGTACGCAGGCGCGCAGGCGCTGCCGTACCGGCCGCCTGACTCACTCCGCGGACGGGCGGCGGCCCCGCGACGGGGGCTTCTTGCGGCCTGCCACCAGCGTGTCGCCCGGCGCCGGCGCCGGGTCCTCGGCCCGGGACGACTCGGCGGGCCGGGTGCGCGGACGGGGATGCGGGGCGGTGTCCTCCCCCGGCGAGACCTCGGGCGGCGGCGGCTCCTCCTTGGGCGGGGACGGCTCGGGCGCCTCCGGGCCGCGCAGGGAGGCGATGACGCGGTCGGCCTCGTGGTCGGCGGCGAACTCGTTCGCCGCCTCCGACTCCCTCCGGCGGATCACGACCATGTGGTCGACCGACACCCGGCCGGCGCCCACGACGGCGAGCAGGAGCGACGCGGCTCCGAGGAGGATCAGCTCGTTCAGGCTGATCGGGTTGAGCGGCGGCGCCACCAGGAACACCGCCAGCGCCTCGACGAACAGGATGATGCCGGTGACGGAGACCGCGAGCCCGGCGATCAGCAGCGCGCCGCCGATGAGCTCGGTGAGCATCGTGACCGTGGCCCATGCCCGGGGAGCGGGCGCGCCCTGCTGGAGAAAGTTCGCCCCGGTGTTGCGCAGGCCGTCTTCGAGCTTGGCCCAGCCGTTGGCGAAGAAAATACCGCCCACGCCGACGCGGGCGACTAAAGCGGCAAGATCACTGAGGATCTGTTTCACGGTATTTGTCTGCCCTAATCGGAACATGGCACACCTCAATCACGGCTGAGCAGCAGCGCCACCGCGACGGCGGTCAGGCTCAGCAGAACGACGCTCACGACCACGGTCGTGTGCAGGGCATTGACGAAAGCCCACCGGGCGGCGTCGAGCAACGCGCCGCCCGCCCGGCCGCCGACCTCGTCGGCGACGTGCGCGGCCGACGCGAGCGACTGCCTGGCCTTGTCCATGCCGGCCCCGGACACGCCCGGTACGGCGGCCAGGCCGGGCGCGTACGCGATGGCGGTGATCGTGCCGAGCACGGCCACGCCCATGCCGGCGCCCAGTTCGTAGGCGGTCTCCTCGATGGCCGCGGCCCCGCCCGCCTGCGACTCCGAGGCCGACGACATGATCGTATCGGAGGCGGCCAGCAGCGCCACCTGCACCCCGAACCCGATGCCGACGAAGCAGACCGCCAGCATCACCGGATGGCCCTCGACGCCCCAGCCCAGCGTGGGCGTCATGGAGAGCGCGACGAGGCCGAGGCCGCCGCTCATGGTGGCCCGCAGGCCGGCCCGGGGCAGGATGTGGGCCGCGGCGAGCCCGCCGCAGACGGCCGCGAGCACCAGCGGCAGCATCCGGACCGCGGCGCGCAACGGGCTGTCGCCGAGCACGAGCTGCAGGTATTGGGCGAGCATGAGCTGCAGGCCCACCAGCGCGAACACGCCGAGCAGCACCCCGGCCACGCCGGTGGAGAACTCCCGGCTCCGGAACAGGCCGATCTCCAGGAACGGGGCGCGCAGCCGCCGCTGGCGGCGTACGAACGCGAGCAGCAGGCCGAGCCCCGCCGCGAACACCAGCGCCGACGCCCACAGCGGCATCAGGCTGCCCGACCCCGCCTCCTTCAGCCCGAAGGCGAGCGCCAGGATCCCGGCCACCGACAGCAGCGCGCTCGGCACGTCCCACGGCCGGTCCTTGCGGACCGGCGACTCGGGCAGCAGGCGTACGGCGGCCGGCAGCAGCGCCAGCAGGATCGGCACGTTGACGAGGAAGACCGCGCCCCACCACAGGCCCACCAGGACGCCGCCGATGAGCGGCCCGACCGCCGCCCCCGCGGCCGCGACCGCGCTCCACACGCCGAGCGCGATGGCCCGCTCGCGCCGGTCGGTGAACACCTGGCGGATGAGCGACAGCGTGGCCGGCATGATCATCGCGCCGCCGACGCCGAGCAGCGCCCTGGCCAGGATCAACGTCAGCGGCGTCGGCGCGAACGCGGCCACGGCCGAGGCCACCCCGAACAGGACGTAGCCGCACAGGACCAGGCGCTTGCGGCCGTACCGGTCGCCGAGCGTGCCGAACATGATCAGCAGCGGCGCGACCACCAGCGAGTAGACGTCGATGATCCACAGCAGCTGCACCGCGGACGGCTCCAGCGCCGCTGTGAGCGCGGGCACCGCGATGTGCAGGACGGTCGCGTCGACGGTGATGAGCAGCAGGCTCAGGCAGAGCAGGACGAGAACGGACCAGCGACGGTCTTCGCGCCGGCGGCCGGCGAGGCGTACGAGGGGCGCGGCCTGTGTGACGGACATGGGCCTCCTTGCAGGCCGATCCGTTGACAGGGCCCGCGCGTGCTGGTGGGTCGGCCGCTTGCGAACCGCGACTTCGACGCTCTCTCCTCTCGAGGTCTGACGCCCCGGCCCGTGCGCTCCGGCTTGCGTGGCAGCTTAGGCTATGCGACGCGGTTGTCATAGCGGTATCGCCTGATCCACCCGAGGGCGTACCTCTCTAGAGAGATACAGCCATATGTCGGTATCTATCCAACATTCGCCCCTCAGCCGATCATGGATCTCGTGGGGACCGACGGCGGTGACAGAACAGGCGAGGCTCCCGACCGGTCCGCACGTGAATGGTGCGCCGAGGCGCTGACCAGGCTCGACACCGGCCGCCCCGAGTCTGCTCTCGACGCCGCGCGGCGAGCCGCCGACCTGGACCCCGGGCCGAATGGGCGCACCGGCTCATCAGCCTCGCCCACGAACGCCTCGGCCGCGAGTCCGACGCGCTGCCGCCGGCCGAGCGGGCGGTGGACCTGGCCCGCGGCTCGTGGGCGGCCCCGCTCCGGCTCGCCGCCGTCCTGCGCCGGGCGCCCGGCAGATGGCGAGTTCCCCGGACGGCACCAGCGCCGATGACTAGAGTTTTGTTCTATGCGGATCCTCCGCACTCCCGACGAGTGCTTCGCGAACCTGCCGGACTTCCCCTACGAGCCCCGGTACGCCGACGTCGGCGACGGCCTGCGCATGGCGTACGTCGAGGACGGGCCGGCCGGCGCCGAGCCGGTCGTGCTGCTGCACGGCGAGCCGAGCTGGTCCTTCCTCTATCGCCGGGTCATCCCCGAGCTGGCCGGGGCGGGCCTGCGGGCGATCGCGGTCGACCTCGTCGGCTTCGGACGTTCCGACAAGCCCGCCGAGGTCTCCGACCACACCTACGCCCGGCACGTCGAGTGGACCCGCACCCTGCTGCTCGACGCCCTCGGCCTGACCGGGATGACCGTCGTCGGCCAGGACTGGGGCGGGCTGATCGGGCTGCGGATCGCGGCCGAGCACCCGGACCGGGTCGCCCGGATCGTGGCGGCCAACACGGGCTTGCCCACGGGTGACATTCCCATGCCTGATGTGTGGCATAAGTTCAGGGAAGCGGTACTCAAGGCGTCAAAGCTGGATATCGCGAGGCTGGTTCAGGCAGGGTGCACGAGCGAGCTTTCTCCAGAAGTGCGGGCGGCGTACGACGCGCCGTTCCCGGACGAGCCGTACAAGGCGGGCCCGCGGGCGATGCCGGGTTTGGTGCCCACCAGCCCCGGCGACCCGGCCGCGCCCGCCAACCGCGCTGCCTGGGACGTCCTGACGGCGCTCGACCGGCCGTTCCTGGTGGCGTTCTCCGACGGCGATCCCATCACCGGCGGCATGGCGCCCGTTCTGCGGGCATCGATGGCCGGCGCGGCCGGCCGGGAACACCCCGTGATCAAGGGCGCTGGGCACTTCCTCCAGGAGGACGCGGGCGCCGAGCTCGGACGCCGGATCGCCGCTTTCGTGACCTCCACCTAGCGTGTCAGGATCGTCCACCGGGCGGGCCGGTGCGGTATAACCGGGGGCGGACCGGGGAGGCGTGATGCGTGAGTCCGGCAGGGCCCAGGCCGCGGGGCGGGCCGCAGCGCGGGATCTGTTCGAGCAGGTGCGGGAGCGTTATTTCCAGATTCCCCCGGCCGTGCGCCGGGTGGCGTACGTGGTGGTGCTCGTGGCCACCATGGGCGTGGGCGCGGCGCTCGGGTGGGACCTGCTCCAGACCTTCCCGCTCGTGCTCCTGGGGCTGGCGTTCGTCGCGCTGACCATGCGCTTCCCGCGGGCGGCGGCCACCACGCTGGTGGTCGCCGCGTGGGTGCCGCCGGCGTTGCTGCTCAGCGGCCTCTACCCGCCCGGGTCGACGGCCGTGCACCTCATGGTCGGGCTGGGCGTGCTGGTGGCCGCCGCCGCCCATCTCATCCGCTGGGTGACGCCGTGGGTGACCACGCTGGCGGCGCTCGTCCCCGCCGGGATGCTCGGCGCGGCGCTCGCGCTGGTCTCGCCCACGATCTCGGTCTGGGCCGCGTACGCCGCCGCGTTCGCCGTGCTCCTCCACCGTTTCGTGCTGGCCCGCCGCGCCCGCGCCGAGAGCACCGCGGCCGAGGAGCAGGTACGCGTCAGGGTCCGCGAGGGCCGCCCCGAGCAGCTGCACGACAGGGGCACGGCCCCGCCGCAGATCTCCGTCGAGGACGCGCTGGCCGAGCTGGAGGGCATGGTCGGCCTGGCCCCGGTGAAGGAGCAGGTGCGCTCGATCGCGGCCTCCATCGAGGCGTCCCGGCTTCGGGCCGAGGCCGGCTACTCCACCGAACGGCCCACCAGGCACTTCGTGTTCGCCGGACCGCCGGGCACCGGCAAGACCAGCGTGGCCCGCGCGCTGGCCAAGATCTTCTACGCGTTCGGCCTGCTGGAGACCCCCTACGTGGTCGAGGCGCAGCGGGCCGACCTGGTGGGCGAGTTCCTGGGCGCGACCGCGATCAAGACGAACGAGCTGGTCGACCGCGCGCTCGGCGGCGTCCTGTTCATCGACGAGGCCTACAGCCTGGTCAACTCCTCCGACGGCCAGCCCGACCGGTTCGGCGCCGAGGCCGTGCAGACGCTGCTCAAGCGGGCCGAGGACGACCGCGACCGGCTGATCATCATCCTGGCCGGCTACGAGCAGGAGATGAGCTCGTTCCTGTCCAGCAATCCGGGCCTGGCCAGCAGGTTCGCCACGAGGGTGCGCTTCCCCGGCTACTCCCCCGCCGAGCTGGCCGAGGTCACCGAGCTGCTGCAGCGCCGCCGCGGCGACCGCATGGAGCCGGAGACCCGGCGGGTGCTGCTCGGCCGGTACGAGAACGTCCACCGGCGCGGCCTGGTCGACGAGCTGGGCAACGCCAGGTTCGCGCGCAGCCTGGTCGAGGCCGCGGCGCAGGCGCGGGACGTCCGCGTCGTGGGCGCCGGCGGCACGCCCACCACCCACGACCTGGTCACCACCACCACCGAGGACGTCATCAAGGCGTTCGACGACCTGACCGCCCGCTTCCGCGGCTACGCCGCCACGCCCACGCTGGAGGAGGCGCTGGCCGACCTCGACCGCATGGCCGGCCTCGCGCCGGTCAAGCGTCAGGTGCACGCGATCGCCGCCCAGCTCCAGGTGGCGCGGATGCGGCAGGAGCGCGGCCTGCCCACGCCGCAGCAGATGCGGCACTTCGTGTTCGCCGGGCCGCCCGGCACCGGCAAGACCACGGTCGCGCGGGTGCTCGGCCGCGTCTTCGCCGCGCTCGGGCTGCTGGCCCGGCCCGACGTCGTCGAGGCGCACCGGGCCGACCTGGTGGGCCAGCACCTCGGCGCCACCGCGATCAAGACGAACGAGCTGGTCGACCGCGCGCTCGGCGGCGTGCTGTTCATCGACGAGGCCTACAGCCTGGTCAACCCGGGCTACCAGGGCGGCGACGCGTTCGGCGCCGAGGCCGTGCAGACGCTGCTCAAGCGGGCCGAGGACGACCGCGACCGCCTGGTCGTCGTGCTGGCCGGCTACGAGCGCGAGATGAACGCCTTCCTGGCCACCAACCCCGGCCTGGCCAGCCGCTTCAACCAGCGCGTGGCCTTCCCCAGCTACTCGCCGCGGGAGCTGACCGAGATCGCGGTGCTGCTGGCGGAGAAGTCCGGCGACCGGTTCGACGACGACGCGCTGCGCAACCTCGACGAGGTGTTCACCTGGGTGTGCGAGGAGCGGCTGATCGACGGGCTCGGCAACGGCCGCTTCGCCCGTTCGCTGTTCGAACGCGCGGCCATGCGCCGCGACGTGCGCCTGGCCGCGCACGCCCAGCGTGGCGGCGCGGCCACCGCCGCCGACCTCACCACGATCACCGGTGAGGACGTCGCCACCGCCGTGGACGAACTTTCCGGACGCTGACTTCCGCCGGCTGCGTGCGCCGGGCCGCTCACATGGTGTAGCTATATGAGTGCATGCCGTGCGCGTCGGAGGGGGGGCGATGGCCGGGTTCCTGGTCCGCCGCTTGCTTGGCTACGCCGTGCTCGTCATGGTGGCCGCGAGTCTCGCCTATGTGCTGGCCGCCACGGCCCTCGACCCGCGGTCCAACTACGCCGACCGCACCCCCAAGCCGCCGCCCGCCGTGGTCGACGCCCAGCTCGCCGCGCTCAATCTCAACGACAAGACCCCGCTGCTGCAGCGCTACGCCACCTGGGCGGCCGGGGTGGTGCGCGGCGACTTCGGCAAGTCGGTCGCCGGCGCGCCGGTCAACGACGATCTCAAGCGCCGCATGGGCGTCACGTTCCGGCTGGTCGTGCTGGGGTTGCTGTGCGGGAGCCTGCTGGGGGTGCTGATGGGGGCGCTGGCGGCGGTACGCCAGTACGGGTGGTTCGACCGGTTGTCCACGGGGTTGTCGTTCGTGGTGCTGGCGGTGCCGGTGGTCGTGCTGGCCAACATGCTGATCCTGGTGGCCGCCTGGGCCAACGAGCGCGTCTTCGGCCGCCAAGTGCTGCTGGTGAGCGGCGAGTACAGCGACGGCCTGGTGACCGGGTTCTGGGGCCATGTGGTCGACCGGCTGCAACACCTCGTCCTGCCGACGATCTCGTTGTCGGTCGGGCTCATCGCGGTCTTCAGCCGCTACCAGCGCAACATGATGCTCGACGTGCTCGGCGCCGACTTCCTCCGCACCGCCATGGCCAAGGGCCTGAGCCGGCGCAGGGCGCTGGTCAGACACGGTCTGCGCACGGCGTTGATCCCGGTGGCGACCTATTTCGCGTTCATGTTCGGGGCGCTGCTGACCGGCGCGACGTTCACGGAGAAGATCTTCGGCTGGCACGGCCTGGGCGAGCAGCTGATCGACTCGATCTTCAGCAACGACGTCAACACCGTCGCGGCCATCTCCGTGCTCGCGGCCGTCTCCGTGCTCGTCGCCTCGCTCGCCGCCGACCTGCTGCGGGCGGCGCTCGATCCGAGGGTGCGGGCCTGATGACGCTCTCCGACGAAGAGCTCGCCGAAGACCTGTCCGGCGGCGTCGCGATCAGGGCCCCGTCGCGACTGAGGGTGGTGGCCGGCCGGTTCTTCCGCTCCAAGCAGGGGCTGGTCGGGTTCGCGGTGCTGGCGCTGATGTTCCTGCTGGCGTTCGCCGGGCCGCTGGTCAGCCGGTGGAGCTACACCGACAAGGACTTCACCGCGTTCCTGCAGCCGCCGTCGGCCACCCACTGGTTCGGAACGCTCCAAACCGGGGCAGACGTCTACGCGCTGACCCTGCGCGGCATGCAGAAGTCGCTGGTCGTGGGCCTGCTGGCGGCGCTGGTGTCCACGGCGCTGGCGGCCGTGGTGGGGGCGTTCGCCGGCTACTTCCTGGGCTGGACCGACCGTACGCTGAGCTGGCTGACCGACCTGCTGCTGGTGCTGCCCGCGTTCCTGATCCTGGCGATCATGTCGCCGCTGTTCGGGGCCGGGCAGTGGCCGCTGTTCGTGGTCATGCTGGCGCTGTTCCTGTGGATGGTGACCTCCAAGATCGTCAGAGGGATGGCGATCTCGCTGCGGGAGCGGGAGTTCATCCAGGCCGCCCGCTACATGGGGGTGCCGCCGTCCACGATCGTCTTCCGGCACGTGATCCCCAACCTGTCGTCGCTGCTGATCGTCGACGCCACGCTCAACGTCAGCGCGGCCATCCTGACCGAGACCTCGCTGTCGTACTTCGGGTTCGGCATCCAGCCGCCCGACGTGTCGTTCGGCACGCTCATCGCCGACGGCTCCAAGACCGCCACCTACGCGCCGTGGACGTTCTGGTTCGTGGCCGGGCTGCTGGTGGTCACGGTGCTCGCGGTCAACCTCATCGGCGACGCGCTGCGTGACGCCTTCGACCCGGGGGCGCGGCGGTGAAACCGGTGCTGGAGGTCGACGACCTGTCCGTGACGTTCGGCGGGGTGCCCGCCGTACGCGGGGTCAGCTACTCCGTACGCCCAGGCGAGGTGCTCGGCATCGTGGGCGAGTCCGGCTCCGGCAAGTCCGTCACCTCGGCGGCGATCATGGGGCTGCTGCCGCCTGGGGCGCGGGTCACGGGTTCCGCGCGCCTCCACGGCAAGGAGCTGATCGGCGCCCCCGAGCGCGAGCTGACCGCCTTCCGCGGCAAGTCCATCTCGATGGTCTTCCAGGATCCGCTGTCGGCCCTCACGCCGGTCTACCGGGTGGGCGACCAGATCGCCGAGGCCGTACGCGTGCACCAGCGCGTCAGCAAGGAGAACGCCCTGGTCAAGGCCGTCGAGCTGCTGGAGCTGGTGGGCATCCCGCGGCCGTCGGAGCGGGCGCTGGCCTTCCCCCACGAGTTCTCCGGCGGCATGCGCCAGCGCGTGGTGATCGCGATGGCCATCGCCAACGACCCCGACGTGATCATCTGTGACGAGCCCACCACGGCGCTCGACGTGACCATCCAGGCTCAGGTGCTGGAGGTGCTGAAGAAGGCCCAGCGCAAGACCGGTGCGGCCATCGTCATGATCACCCACGATCTGGGGGTGGTGGCCGGGTTCGCCGATCGGGTGCTGGTCATGTACGCCGGGCGTCCGGTCGAGGTGGGCGACGTGGACGAGATCTTCTACCGGCCGCGGATGCCGTACACGGTGGGTCTGCTGGGCTCGATCCCGCGGGTCGACCGCGACGGGCGGCGGGCGCTGGTGCCCGTCGAGGGCAATCCGCCCGCGCCGCACGCGCTGCCGCCGGGGTGCCCGTTCGCGCCGCGCTGCCCGATGCGGATCGACGCGTGCGAGGAGCGGGAGCCGCCGCTGTTCGAGGTGGGGCAGGGTCACGGGGCGGCGTGCATCCGCTGGCGCGAGGTGCGCCCGCCCGCCCGCGGCGCGGAGCCGGCGCCGCGCGAGCCGCGCCCGCGCGGCATCCGCACGGTGCTGGAGGTCGACGGGCTGGTCAAGCACTATCCGCTGCTCAAGGGGGCGGTGTTCAAGCGGCGGGTCGGCACCGTGCAGGCGGTCGCCGGGGTCGGCTTCGACCTGCGTCAGGGCGAGACGCTGGGGCTGGTCGGCGAGTCGGGCAGCGGCAAGACCACCACGCTCACCCAGATCCTTGAGCTGGCCGCGCCCCAGGAGGGCCGCATCGTGGTGCTCGGCCACGACACCGCACGGCTCGGCCGGCGCGAGCGCACCGCGATCCGGCGCGACATGCAGGTCGTCTTCCAGGACCCGCTGGCCTCGCTCGACCCGCGCATGACCGTCCACGACATCCTGGCCGAGCCGCTGCGCACCCACGGCTGGGCGCGCCCCGGGCGGCGGGTGGCCGAGCTGCTGTCCCTGGTCGGGCTCGATCCCTCCCACGCCGCCCGCTACCCACAGGACTTCTCCGGCGGGCAGCGGCAGCGCGTCGGCATCGCGCGGGCGCTCGCCCTGGAGCCGAAGCTGCTGGTGCTGGACGAGCCGGTCTCGGCGCTCGACGTGTCGATCCAGGCCGGGGTGATCAACCTGCTCGACGCGCTGAAGGCCAGGCTCGGGCTGTCCTACCTGTTCGTGGCCCACGACCTGGCCGTGGTGCGCCACATCGCCGACCGCGTCGCCGTGCTGTATCTGGGCAGGATCGCCGAGATCGGGCAGGTCGACGCCGTCTACGACGCGCCCATGCACCCGTACACGCAGGCTCTGCTGTCGGCGATCCCGGTGCCCGACCCGGCGCGGGAGCGGTCGCGGCGGCGGATCCTGCTCGAAGGCGACCTGCCCAGCCCGGCCGACCCGCCGACGGGATGCCGGTTCCGCACCAGATGCCCCAAGTTCCGGGCCGAGCTCACCGACGCGGAGCGCCGCCTGTGCGTCGACGTCGAGCCCGAGGTGCGGCTGCTGGGCACCGACCAGGGCGCGGCCTGCCACTACGCCGAAAAGCGCGAAGTCGTCTAGCCCAGGAGGGGAAGGCTCGATGAAAGCAGCACGACTCGTCGTGGCCGTGATCACGGTGCTGATCACCGCGCTGATCGCGGCGCTGTCCCTGGCCGGTTGCGGCGGCTACCGCGGCCCGGGCGTCGAGGGTGGCGGCGACGACCGTACGATCAAGGCCTTCGACATCAACCCGCAGCCCCGGGACCGCGTCAAGGACGGCGGGACCCTGCGCTGGGGCATCAACGAGTTCCCGACGCAGTGGAACCGCAACCACGTCGACGGCAACCTCGCCATGGCCGCCGTGGTCAGCAACGCGCTGCTGCCCTCGCCATTCGTGTCGGACGAGAAGGCCGACATCACGCCCAACCGCGACTACGTGCTGGCGGCCAAGGTCACCGAGCGGCGGCCCAGGCAGGTGGTGACGTACACGCTGAACCCGCGGGCGCGCTGGTCCGACGGGAAGCCGATCACGTGGGCCGACTACCAGGCGCAGTGGCAGGCCCTGAACGGGCGCGACTCCGCCTACCACATCGCGTCCTCGACCGGCTACCAGGACATCGAGGAGGTGGCGCGGGGGAAGGACGACTTCGAGGTGGTGGTCACGTTCGCGCGGCCGTTCGGCGACTGGCAGGCGTTGTTCGGTCCGCTCCTGCCGGCCTCGACCAACCGCACGCCGCAGGCGTTCAACACGGCCTGGGTCAACCGGATCCCGGTGACGGCGGGGCCGTTCACGTTCGGCGGGTTCGACCAGACGGCCAAGACGATCACGCTGGTGCGAGACGCCTCCTGGTGGGGTGAGCGGGCCAAGCTCGACAAGATCATCTATCGGGCGTCGGAGCAGGACTCGCTGATCAGCGCGTTCAGCAACGGCGAGCTCGACCTCATCGACGTGGGGCCGTCCGCGCCCGACTACGCGCGGGCCAGGGCCACGTCTGGGGCGGAGATCAGGCACGCCGCAGGGCCCGACTTCCGGCATTTCACCTTCAACGGGTCGAGCGAGCTGCTGCGCGACCTGAACGTGCGCCAGGCCATCGCGCTCGCGCTCGACCGGCACGCCATCGCGCGGTCCGACCTGCAGGGGCTCGACTGGCCGATCGCGCTGCTCAACAACCACTTCTTCATGAACACCCAGGAGGGATACCAGGACAACGCCGGAGAGCTGGGGGCGTACAACCCGGGCCGGGCGGCCCAGCTGCTGGACGCGGCCGGGTGGCGGCTCAACGGGAACGTGCGGCAGAAGCACGGCAGGACGCTCGACCTGCGGTTCGTGGTGCCGTCCGGGGTGCAGCTCAGCAAGCAGGAAGGGGAGCTGGCGCAGAGCATGCTCGCCAAGATCGGAGTGAAGCTGACGATCAAGTCGGTGCCCAGCGACGACTTCTTCACCACCTACGTGATCCCCGGCAACTTCGACATCACGCCGTTCGCGTACATCGGCACGCCCTTCCCCGTGTCCAGCAGCTACGGCATCTACGCCAACTCGCCGGACGGGAAGACGTGGAACGCGAACTTCGGGCGTACCGGGTCGGCGGCCATCGACCAGGCGATGAGCCGGGCCGCGCAGAGCCTCGACCCGGCGCGGGGCCGCGCCGCCGCCAACGCCGCGGACCGGCTGATCTGGCGGGAGGTGAACGTCCTGCCGCTCTACCAGCGCCCGCAGCTCGTCGCCGCCAGATCGACGCTGGCGAACGTGGGCGCGCGCGGCTTCTACGACCTCCGCTACGAGGACATCGGCTTCGTCCGCTGACCCCTGCCCGCGCGTCCGTTCGGCGGAGCCTCTTCTCCGGCCCTACAGCGCGGTCCGCGGCCCGGCCCCGGCCGCCGTCATCCGGTGGCCGACGTGCCGGCCGTCACCCGGTCCACGATGCCCTGGGTGCCCTCCTCGCGGGCGCAGTGCGCGCAGCAGTACCAGTGCTCGCCGGACTGCACCCCGTGCCCGATGACCTTGGTGCCGCAGTGCTCGCAGATGGGCGCCATGGCCTCGATCGCGCACTGGAAGCAGTCGAACGTGTGGACCGCCCCCTGCGCGTGCACCTCGAACGCCATGTCGTAGTCGTTGCCGCAGCTCTCGCAGACAGCCATGATGCTCCCCTTTCCCGCTCCCTGCTCCCCTTTCCCAAAGGACCCGCCCTATTCATGATCGTTCCACCGCGACGCGGGCCACCAGCGGCAGGCCCAGCAACCCCAGCGCGGCCAGCGCGTACGGCAGGCCGAGCCACCCGCTCAACCCGGCCACCAGCAGCGGGCTCAGCACGAACCCCGCGTACGAGATCGTCGACACCGCCCACACCAGCGTGCCGCTCGGGTCGTCGGCCGCCGAGCGGGAGAGCACGGCGGGCGCCAGCGGCCCGAGCGCCAGCCCGGCCACGGCGAGCCCGGCCATGGAGATCGGCACGTGCGCGGCGAGCCCGGCGACCGCGATGCCGGCGCCGCCGCCGGCTCCGGCGACCGCGTACATCAGCCTGAGGGGCAGCCTGGGCAGCGCCTGCGCGACCAGCCGCCCGATGGTCAGCGTCGCCATGTAGACCGCGGGCGCGGTGCCGGCCACCAGGGGTGTGGCGCCGTGCCGGTCCTCCAGGAGGAGCACCGACCACTGCTCGACCGCGTTCTCGATGGCGAGCTGGCAGGCGACGAGCGCGCCGAGCACGGCGGCGACCCCCCACAGCCCGCGCCGGCCGCCTCGGAAGGCCGGCGGGGAAGGGTCTCGTCCCACGGGCAGCACCGGCAGCGCCGGCAGCGTCAGCGCCGTGGCCGCCACGACGAGCGCGACGGTGACGAGCACGGCGTCGAGGCCGTACCCGAGGGAGCGGGCCAGCCCGGTGGCGGGGGCGGCCGCGATCACGGTTACCGGGAAGGCGGCGTGCACGACCTGGAAGAGCCGGCGGCCGGTCTCGCGTTCGACCCGTCCGGTGGTCAGGTTGAGCGAGATGTCGAGCGCGCCGCTGGCGGCGCCTACGACCAGCAGCGCCACGGCGAGCTGCCAGAGCGAGCCGGCCAGCCCGATGCCCGCCACGCCGCCCGCGAACACGATCACGCTCACGGCCAGGGCGATCCGCTCCCGTCCCCGCGCCCACCGCCCGGCCAGCGCCATCGCGGGCAGCGCCCCGACGGGTACGGCGCTCAGCGCGAGCCCGAGGTCGCCCGCCGAGACGCCCAGCTCCAGCTTGACGGCCGGCAGCAGGGCCGACCAGGAGCCCCAGAAGACGGCCCAGGCCGCGCAGACCGCGATGAGCGGCATCGAGCACCCCTTGCACATGCGGTTGAGCCACAGTAAAGATCGACGGTGTTCACGACAGTGTTCACGACGGTGTTCACGAAGACGTCCATAGGGTGTCCAGCTGACCGGCACGTCCGCGGCCCGGCTTCCGGCGGGTCAAGGACGGCCGCCGGGCGATGAAGACGCGCGACTGCGCCGTACTGGGGCAGGTGTACCTGATGTACGGCAAGCGCGGCGGCCCGATGCGTACGGTACACCGGCTGGACCCGCGACCCCGGCAGCCGCGTGGAGGCCCGGGGCGGCCGCCTGTCGTGGGGCGACTGCACCTGACCAGCGGGTTGTCCAATCGTGGAAATGCATTGAGCGGGGGCGGCCGGGCGGGCTAGGTTGGCCCGCATGGCGGACGGTTCACACCCGCCGAGCGCATAGTTTGCGAAAAGGAGAGCGACGCGTTCGAAAGGGGGACAAACCATGAAACGCGTCAGAGTCATCAAGGTGACGGCCCGGCGGCGTCCGCGGCCGGCCACGGAGCTCGACCTGCGGTCACCGGCAGGTCGCCGGCTTCCCTACTGACTGCTCCTTACATCGGATTTACGGGGGTACCGGTAGATAACAGAGGTAACAGGAACATCACGGGGGGCTCACGATGACGAGGCTTGTGGTGGTGCCGCCACATGTTGCCAGGCACAAGGTCCGCGACATCCGCGCGGCAGAGCGCCGCACGCCACCGGCCGACACCAAAGTGATCGACCTGCGCGCCTACACCGGCAGAAACGTGATCCGCTTCCCCGGCGGTCCCACGCCTGCCGCCTGAGACCTCCGCCGGCCCGTACCCCGCCCGGCGGGAGCGCGGGCGGGCATTCAGCGGTAGAGCTTCCTGGCATACGCCTCGCCGTAGTAGGTCTCCAGTTCCTCCACGGTCTCGCCGACCTTCTGCACCTCCTTGACCAGGCGGGCGTGCGAGGGCAGGCCGCCGTCACCCCACGTGTCCCGCGACCACAGCGCCGAGCGCAGGAACGCCTTGGCGCAGTGGAAGAAGATCTGCTCGATCTCCACGACGAGCGCGAGGTGCGGGCGGTGGCCCTTGACGATCAGCTGGTCGAAGAACGGGGCCTCGCGGACGAGCCGGGCGCGGCCGTTGACGCGGAGGGTCTCGTTGCGGCCCGGGATGAGAAAGATCAACCCCACATGCGGATTTTTCAGGATATTGAGGAATCCGTCCGCTCTGCGGTTTCCGGGGCGGTCCGGGATGGCGATCGTGGTGTCGTCGATGACGTGGACGAACCCGGCCGGGTCGCCCTTGGGTGACACGTCGCAGTTGCCCCGGTCGTCGGACGTCGCGATCAGGCAGAACGGCGAGGCGGCGAGCCACTGCCGGTCGCGCTCGTGCAGGCGTACGCGTTCCTTGGTCGCCGCCCTCGGCATCACCTCGCCGAGCAGCTCGCGCAGCTCAGCCTCGGACCCGATCTCCGCCCAGCTCATGCGATCTCCCTTCGGGTTTCTCCCATCTTGTCAGGGAACGAGAGGATCACCAGCGGCGCGCCTGCGCCATCGCCCCCAGGTACGCGTCCCGCTCCACCGCGAACCTGGCCGGATCCACGCCCTGGCGTTCGGCCCGCACGTGGAGCATGGTCAGCTCGGTCGCGGCCTGCTGGTAGTCGCTCATGGCCCGGCCGAGCCCCACCCGCCTGGCCCACTTGCGGGCCTCCTTGCGCCGGGTCAGCGTGCTCAGCATGCGTACGTCGGTGTCGGTGACCAGCCCGGTGTGCTGGTAGCCGGGCAGGTAGACGGCCATCTTGCCGATGAGCTGGCGGCGCTCGGCCACGGTCACCCCGATGAGCGCGATCAGCGCCACCATGATCACGAGGTACGCCATCCCGAGCCACGCCAGCGACCCCGTCGTGGCGGCGCCGTTCCAGAGGCCGTGGAGGGCGACGGCGCCGAGGTAGCCGAGGGGGATCGCGGCGTAGCGGGCGGCGGTGCGGCGGGTGAGCGCGTACGCGACGCCGAGGCCGATCAGGGACGTGTAGATCGGGTGGCCGAGCGGGTCGATGAGGCCGCGGACCACGAACAGCTGGATCGCGCCGCCGGCGCCGTCCTCCTCGAACGCGAGCAGGTAGTAGCCGACGTTCTCCACGGCGGCGAAGCCGAGGCCGGACATGGAGGCGTACACGATGCCGTCGGTCAGCCCGTCGATCTCGTGGCGGCGGCGCAGGAGCAGCACCAGCGCGGCGCCCTTGAGCGCCTCCTCGATGACGGGCGCCAGGATGACGACGCCGATGTCCTTGGTGGCGTCGGCGGCGTAGCCGGCGTGCAGGAACAACTCCTGGCCGAGGACCGTGAGCCCCACGGCCAGCACCACCGCCACCCCCGCGCCCCACGCGAACGCGAACGCCAGGTGCAGCTTCGGCTCCGGCTCCAGCCGGTCGAGGGAGAGCACCGCGGCGAGCAGCACCGGCAGCGGCGCCACGGCCAGCAGCGCCGACAGCCCGAACCCGACGGGACCGCCCGAGGCCAGCATGACCGCCAGCACACCCAGCGCGACGAGCCCGGACACGACCAACCCGATCAACAGGGCCTTGCTGGGACGCTGGGCGACCAGCGGAGCTGTCATGACCGTGCCTCTCTTCCCGTCCGTCCGCCCACTATGCGGCCCGCGCGTCTACAGGCACTTAACGAACGCTTGATTCCCGGTAGTACGGATCCGCCACCGCGGGCTCACCTTCCGTGTACGAATACACCTGCCGGCCGCGAATGAACACCCTCAGCGCCCGGCTCATCACGTCCAGCGGGTCGCCCGACCAGATGACCACGTCACCGTCGAGCCCCGGCCGCAGCGCACCGACCCGGTCGTCGATGCCCATGATGCGGGCCGGGTTCGCGGTGATCGAGCGCAGCGCCGTGTCGCGGTCGAGCCCCTCCTTGACCGCGAGTGTGGCCTGGTGGACGAGGAAGTGGACGGGCACGACCGGGTGGTCGGTGGTGATCGCCAGCTCGACGCCGGCGCGGGCCAGGATGCCCGGGTTGCGCAGCGAGCGCCGGCGCAGCTCGACCTTCGACCGGCTGGTGAACAGCGGCCCGATGATCACCGGGATGTTCCGTTCGGCCAGGGTGTCGGCGAGGAGGTGTCCTTCGGTGCCGTGGTTGACGACCAGGCGGTAGCCGAACTCGGCGGCCAGGCGGAGCGCGGTGGAGATGTCGTCGGCCCGGTGGGCGTGCTGGCACCACGGCAGCTCGCCGTCGAGCACCCGTACGAGGACCTCCAGGGTGCCGTCCCGGTCGAACGGCTTGCCGTCCTCGGCCGCGGCGGCGCGCTTGGCCCGGTAGTCCTGGGCCTTCATGAACGCGTCGCGGATCACCGCGGCGACGCCCTGGCGGGTGGAGGGCAGCTTCATCTGGTCGCCGTACACGCGCTTGGGGTTCTCGCCGAGCGCGCTCTTCACGCTGACCGGCTCCTTGACCAGCATCTCGTCCACGCTCCTGCCCCAGCACTTGACCGCGACCGTCTGGCCGCCGATGGGGTTGCCGGAGCCCGGTTTGATCACGGCGGTGGTGACGCCGCCGGCGAGGGCGTCGGCGAAGGCGAGGTCGGCGGGGTTGATCGCGTCGAGGGCGCGCAGGCGGGCGCCATTGGGGTCGGTCATCTCGTTGGTGTCGCTGCCGGCCCACCCCTCGGCCTCCTCGTGGACGCCCAGGTGACCGTGGGCCTCGACGAGGCCGGGCAGCACCCAGCCGCCCGCGGCGTCCACGACGTCGTGGCCGTCGGGGATCCGCACGTCCGCGCCCACCTCGACGATCTTCCCGTCGGTGAGGAGAACGGTGCCGCGGTCGAGGGGTTCACCGTCGATCGGCACGACATATCCGCTGGTGATGGCAAGATTCACGACAAGTAGCGTAATAGGCTGGTATATCTGCTATCAGGGACGGGGGATCTGGCGATGGCTGACGCGTACGGACCGGGCGTCGGCCCCGGCGCGAGGCCGCTGACCGACGGCGAGCTGTCCGAGCTGCTCGGCCGGCAGCGCTTCGGCGCGCTGGCCACCAGCAGAAGCGGCGGCCACCCCCACCTGTCCACCGTCCTCTACACCTGGGACCCCGCCCAGCGCGTGGTGCGGATCTCCACCATCGACGACCGGCTCAAGGTGCGGCACCTCCATGAGGACCCGCGCTCCGCCCTGTACGTGGCCAGCGACGACTTCTGGTCCTACGCCGTGGCCGAAGGCGAGGCGGAGCTGTCGCCGGTCACCACCGAACCCGGGGACGAGGTGGGCCGCGAACTCCTCGCCATTCAGTCCGGCCGCGTCGCGCCGGCCGGCGAGGCGGCGTTCCTGCGGCAGATGGTCGCCGGCCGGTGGCTCGTGATCAGGCTCAGGGTGTCACGGCTGTACGGGACCGCCCTGGCCGTGTGACCCGGCGGGCGACCGCTCCGGCCGGGCGGCGCGGCGCCTGTTGTAGGCCACCGCCGCGATCACGACGAGGACGAGGCACAGGTCGATGGCGGCCGACCAGCGCATCGCCGTCACGTGGCCAGGCCCGCGGGCGACCGCGAAGAACACCGCGCCGATCACGGCCACGCCGCCCGCGCCCGCGAACTGCTGCGCGGTACTCAGGATGCCCGAGCCCACGCCCGCCTGATGCGGCGCCACCTCCACCAGCGCCGCGCCGATCAGCTGCGGCAGGACCAGGCCGTTGCCGGCGCCGACGAGCACGAGCGCCACCACGACGTACGGAACGCCGGGACCGGCCGCCGCCACCAGCAGGCCGAGCCCGAGCGCCGTGACACTGCCGCCGATCATGACGACGACCAGCCCGTACCGTTTGACCAGGCGCGTCCCCAGCAACGACGTGACCGAGAACGCCAATCCCATCGGCGCGAACGCCAGACCCGCCTGCAGCGCCGTCATGCCCATCCCGCCCTGCAGCAGCAGCGTCAGCGTGAACATGAACGCGGCGAAATACGCCATGAACGCCACGATCGACCCCACACCCGCCAGGTACGAGTGGACCCTGAGCAGCTCAGGGTCCAGCACCGGCTGCCCGCCGCGCGCCCGGAGCACCCGCTGCCAGCGCCAGGTGAGCGCGAACACCGGCACGCTCGCCGCCATGCACGCCCACGTCCAGGCCGGCCAGCCGAGGCTGTTGCCCAGACCGAGCGGCACCAGCATCAGCGCCAGCCCCGCGGCCAGACCCGCCGCGCCCGGCGGATCCAGCCGCGGCCGCCGCCCCGAGTCAGCCGCCGGCAGCAGCCAGCCGGCCAGCGGCACCACGACCAGGCCGACCGGCAGGTTGATCAGGAAGACCACCCGCCAGCCGAGTCCCAGCACGTCGGTGGTCAGCAGCAGCCCGCCGAGCACCTGGCCCGCGATGGAACCGAGACCGCCGGTGACGCCGTACCAGCCGAGCGCCCGGCCCCGCTCCGCCGGCGGGTAGACAGCCGAGATCGTCGCCAGCACCTGCGGCACCATCACGGCACCCGCCAACCCTTGCAGGAGACGAGCCGCGACCAGGTGGGCCGGGGTGGCGGCGACCCCGCACAGGACCGACGCGACAGTGAACGCGACCACGCCCCAGAGGAACAGGCGGCGGTAGCCGAAGCGGTCGCCGAGCCGGCCCCCGGTGATCATGCCGGCGGCGTATGTGAAGGCGTACCCGCCCACGATCAGTTCGAGGGCGGCGGGGCCGGCGTGCAGGTCGCGCTCGATGGAGGGAGCGGCCACGTTGACGACGAAGAAGTCGAACTGGGCCATGAACCACGCGGAAAGGAGCACGGCCAACCCACCGCCAGTCTTCACGCCCC
>DASUCK010000015.1:0-18881 GCA_036276095.1 Nonomuraea sp.
AAGGAACTGCAGCTGGAGCGGCGCGAGCGCATCAGGCAGGAGGAGCGCGCCGAGGTGGCCGCCATGGTGCACGACTCGGTGCTGCACACGCTCACGCTGATCCAGCGGGTCGCGCACGACCCGCGCGAGGTCACCCGGCTCGCCCGCTCCCAGGAGCGCGAGCTGCGCAACTGGCTCTACCAGCCCGCCCAGGACGCCGACGCGACGGTGGCCGCCGCCGTGCGCCGGATCGCCGCCGAGGAGGAGGACGCGCACGGCGTGCCGATCGAGGTGGTCTGCGTCGGCGACCTCGACATCGACGCGCAGGGCAGGCTGGCCGCCATGCTGAAGGCGGCCCGGCAGGCGATGGTCAATGCCGCCAAATACTCTGAAAGCTCGTCTATTTCCGTGTACGCCGAAGTCGAGGGTGAAGAGGTCACGATTTTCGTGAAGGATCGGGGCAAGGGGTTCGACCTCGACGCGGTGCCGCTCGACCGGATGGGGATCAGGGAGTCCATCATCGGGAGGATGGAACGCCACGGGGGCACGGCCCGCGTCCGCACCGAGCTCGGAGAGGGCACGGAAGTGATGTTGACGATGAAGGTGGAGAAGGCATGACGCGCGTGTTGATCGTCGACGATCACCGGCTGTTCCGCTCCGGCGTACGCGCCGAGCTGGGCGACTCGATCGAGGTCGTGGGGGAGGCCGAGGACGTCGAGACGGCCGTCAAGGCGATCTCCGAGCTCCAGCCCGACGTGGTGCTGCTCGACGTGCACATGCCGGGCGGCGGCGGCCAGGAGGTCCTGCGCCGGGTCCTCGGTTCGGGCGCGCAGGTGCGCTTCCTGGCGCTGTCGGTGTCCGACGCCGCGGAAGACGTCATCGGCGTGATCAGGGGCGGCGCCCGCGGCTACGTCACCAAGAGCATCAGCGGCAAGGAGCTGACCGACGCCATCCGCCGGGTGGCCGAGGGCGACGCGGTGTTCTCGCCCCGGCTGGCCGGGTTCGTGCTCGACGCGTTCGCCTCCTCCGAGGCGCCCCCGATCGACCCCGAGCTCGACTCGCTGACCCAGCGCGAGCGCGAGGTGCTGCGGCTGATCGCCCGCGGGTACGCGTACAAGGAGATCGCCAAGGAGCTGTTCATCTCGGTCAAGACCGTGGAGACGCACGTGTCGTCCGTGCTGCGCAAGCTCCAGCTCTCCAACCGGCACGAGCTGTCCCGCTGGGCCACCGCCCGACGCCTGGTCTGACCTGTTACAGGAAAGTTATCCCATTTCGGCCCACGAATCAGCCGTCCCAGTTGTCACACAAGGAGGTAGATGTAGGCACATATTCCAGGAGTAGTCCTTGTGAAGCGCGTCACCCGGATGCTTCCGGCGTTGGTGGCACTCGTCGCCGCGACGGCGTGCGCGGCGGAGAGCGTCCCCGTCTCGCCGGCCCCCACCGCCGCCACCCCCGCCAGCCAGGCCACCGCGAGCCGGACTCCCGCGGCCGCCGCCGTGGCCCCCACCCGCAAGGTCAAGCTCGGCATCGCCGACATCACTCCCATGGGGGAGAAGTCCGAGAAGGTGGGCGTCGGCTTCCCGATCATCGTCACGTTCGACCGGAACGTGAAGGATCGCGACAAGGCGACCGTCGAGGCGCTGCTCCAGGTCGAGGCGGAGAAACCGGCCGAGGGAGCCTGGCGCTGGGTGTCGGACCGGCAGGTCATCTACCGTACGAAGACGTTCTGGAAGCCGTACCAGAAGGTGCTTTTCACCGCGAAGCTGTCGGAGCTGCCGGGCAACACCGGCGCCGAGGACGTCTCCCGCCGCTTCGCCGTCGGCGCGCAGAACATCTCCGTCGTCGACACCCGCAAGCACACGATGAAGGTCTACCGCAACGGCAAACTGGCCAAGAAGATCCCGATCAGCGCCGGCTCGGGCGGCTACGTCCGCAACGGCGTGGATGTCTACCTGACCACCAGCGGCGTCCACCTCACCATGGGCAAGAAGCCCGTCGAGACCATGACGTCCTCCTGGATGGGCGTCACCGACCCGAAGGACCCGCGCTACTACAAGCTGCGGATCCCGTGGGCGGTGCGGATCTCCAACAGCGGCGAGTATGTCCACCAGAGCTCCGGCGCCTACCACTTCCTCGGCCGCTCCAACCAGAGCCACGGCTGCGTCCGCGCCACCCCGGCCGGCGCCAAGTACTTCTACACGATCTCCCAGCGCGGCGACGTCGTGAAGATCACCGGTACGAAGCGCAAGCTGGAGTGGAACAACGGCTGGAGCTACTGGCAGCTCAACTGGACCCAGTGGCAGAAGGGCAGCGCGCTGAACGGCTGACGCGGTGGGCTCGCGCTGGAGAGCCGGCGCTGGGAGGACCGGCGCCGGAGGGCCGGCGCTGACGGGCTGGCGCCGGGAGGGCCGGTGCCGTCTGGCGGGGCTACGAGGCGAGCAGGTCGAAGTGGAAGCCGATCACCAGCGCGAAGAAGCTGGTGACCCGCCACCAGAGCAGGGTCCTCCTGTGCTCCAGCACCCACGCGACGCCGTTGAAGGCGCCCTCGAAGAGCTTGCTCCGGGTGGCCGCGAGGGTCACCCACACCACGGCGACGACACCGGCGGCGACGAGCACGAGCAGCGCGAGACTTTCGCGGCCGGGGACGGTGACCATGTCGACCGCCGCGCCGAGGACGGCGGCCCCGCATGTGGCCAGGCTCGTGAGGGCGGCGGCCACCACCGGGGACGTGTTCGTCGGCGACCTCGGGATGGCGCGGAGCCGGCCTCCGTATTCGCGGATCCGGTCGGGGCCGAGGATGTCCAGCACGACCGTCATGCCCCCGAGAAAGGCGAGGATCTTCCCGAAGCGGCCCCACCACAGCATGCTCATGCCGTAGAGGGTGGCGTCCTGGAGCGCCGGATCGCCTGACAGCCACCGCTGAAGGGCGTCAAGGTATCCCATGTCGGCCATGGTCGGCAGCGTAAGGCCGACGCCGCGACAAGGCCACCTCCCCATCACGGCCCGCATCGGCGCCGCCACCCTGGCGCCGTCAGCGACGGTAGCCGGGCGGATGCGGCCGCGGTGAGCGCGGGTTCACAGCTTTTCGAGCGGTGCGTACGCCAGCAGCAGCGTCTTCTCCCCGCCGCTGCCGAAGTCGATCTTGACCTTGGTCTTCTCCGCCACGCCGTCCACGGTCACCACCGTGCCCAGCCCGAACGCGTCGTGCGACACCCGGTCGCCGGGCGCCAGCGTGGGCACCTTGCGCCCGCCCCCGCTCTTGGCGGGCGCCGGCCGGGCGGCGGGCTCGCGCCGGGTGGCCGCGGTCCACGCCGACTTCTCCGGGTCGCCGCGCCACTCGATCAGCTTGCCGGGCACTTCGTTGACGAAGCGGGAGGCGGGATTGAACGACGGCGCCCCCCACGAGCTGCGTACGGCCGCCCGCGTGAGGTAGAGCCGCTGCTGCGCTCGGGTGATGCCGACGTAGGCCAGCCGCCGCTCCTCCTCCAGCTCCTTCGGCTCGCCGAGCGACCGGATGTGGGGGAAGACGCCGTCTTCCATGGCCGTCAGGAACACGACCGGGAACTCCAGGCCCTTGGCCGTGTGGAGGGTCATCAGCGTGACCACCCCCTGCCCGCCGTCGGCGTCGGGGATCTGGTCGGCGTCGGCCACCAGCGACACCTGCTCCAGGAACTCCACCAGCGTGCCCTCCGGGTTGGCCTCCTCGAACTCCGAGGCCACGGAGATCAGCTCGTTGAGGTTTTCCAGCCGGGACTCGTCCTGAGGGTCTTCCGACGCCTCCAGCTCGGCGCGGTAGCCGGTGGCCACCAGCACCTCCTCGGCCAGCGCCGACGGCGGCATGCCCGCCGCCTTGGCGATCAGCTCCTCGACGAGCGCGACGAACTCGCGCACGGCGTTGAGCGAGCGGGTCGCCATGCCGTACGCCTCCTCGGCCCGCCGCAGCGCCTCCCAGAACGTGATGCCCTCGCGCGACGACAGCGCCTCCACCATCGCCTCGGCCCGCTCGCCGATGCCCCGCTTGGGCACGTTGAGAATGCGCCGCAGCGACACCACGTCGGCCGGGTTGGCCAGCACGCGGAGGTAGGCCAGCAGGTCTTTGACCTCTTTGCGCTCGTAGAAGCGCACACCCCCGACCACCTTGTACGGCAGGCCGGTGCGGATGAAGATCTCCTCGAACACCCGGGAGGCGGCGTTGGTGCGGTAGAAGACCGCCACGTCGCCCGGCTTGACGCCCTCCTCGTCGCTGAGCCGGTCGACCTCCTGGGCCACGAACATGGCCTCGTCGTGCTCGTTGTCGGCGACGTACCCGACGATCTTGGGGCCGTCGCCCTGGTCGGACCAGAGGTTCTTCGGCTTGCGGGACTCGTTGCGGGAGATGACGGCATTGGCCGCGGCCAGGATGTTCTGGGTCGAGCGGTAGTTCTGCTCCAGCAGGATCGTGCGCGCGTCGGGGTAGTCGCGCTCGAACTCCAGGATGTTGCGGATGGATGCGCCGCGGAAGGCGTAGATCGACTGGTCGGCGTCGCCCACCACGCACAGCTCCGACATGTCGGCCCCCTGCCGCACCGTGTCGCCGTCGACGGTGCGCAGCTCGGGATGCCCCACCAGCTCCCTGACCAGGATGTACTGGGCGTGGTTGGTGTCCTGGTATTCGTCGACCAGAACGTGCCTGAACCGCATCCGGTAGTGCTCGGCCACCTCGGGGAACAGCTGGAACAACGTCACCGTGTTCATGATGATGTCGTCGAAGTCCATCGCGCCGGCCTCGGTCAGCTTGAGCTGATAGGCCTTGTACGCCTGCGCGAGCGTCTTCTCCAGGTGCGAGCCCGCCTTGTCGAGCGCCGTCTCGTAGTCGATCAGCTCGTTCTTGAAGTTGCTGACCTGCGCCGAGAACGAGCGCGGCGGATAGCGCTTCGGGTCGAGCTCCATCTCCCTGCAGACCATGGCCATGAGCCGCTGCGAGTCGGCCTGGTCGTAGATCGAGAAGCTGGACGGGAACCCGAGCCGCTTGGCCTCCCGCCGCAGGATGCGCATGCACGCGCTGTGGAACGTCATCACCCACATGGCCCTGGACCGCGCCCCGACCAGCTTGTCGATGCGCTCCTTCATCTCCTTGGCGGCCTTGTTGGTGAAGGTGATCGCCAGGATCTCGCCCGGATGCACCTTGCGCTCGGCCAGGAGGTAGGCGATGCGGTGGGTGAGCACCCGCGTCTTCCCCGACCCCGCTCCCGCCACGATGAGCAGCGGGCTGCCGTGGTGGATCACGGCCTCGCGCTGCTGCGGGTTGAGACCGTCGAGCAAGGGGTGGTCAACAGAGACTCGGGTGGGCACGCACCTAGGGTATGCCGCTCGACCGACAAACGAGGCCCGGAATGCGATCGACGGAGGTCCGGTTGTGATCCACATAAGGCCGAGGAAGGGAAAGCGATGCTGCCGGAAGCCGAGATCAACCGCGTCCTCGTCGTGACCGCTCATCCCGACGACGCCGACTTCGGTTCCGCGGGCACCGTGGCGCTGCTCGTCGACCGGGGCGTGGAGGTCACGTACCTGCTGGTCACCGACGGTGACGCGGGGGGAAACGAGCGTACGCTCGACAACTCCGGCATGGCCGAGCTGCGCAGGGTCGAGCAGCGGGCGGCGGCCAAGGCCGTCGGCGTGACCGACGTGCGCTTCCTCGGCTACCCGGACGGGCGCGTCGTGCCGTCACTGGAGCTCCGGCGCGACCTCGCCCGCGTGATCCGCCAGGTCCGCCCCGACCTGCTCATCACCCACCACCCCGAGCGCAACTACCGCTTCGTCGCCCCCAGCCACCCCGACCACCGCGCCGTCGGCGGCGCCGCCCTCGACGCCGTCTACCCCGACGCGCGCAACCCGTACGCCTTCCCCGAACTGCTGCTGGACGAGGGGCTGGAGGCCTGGACCGTACGCGAGGTGTGGCTGAGCGGCGGGCCGGCCCCCGACCACTTCGTGGACATCACCGACGCCGTCGACCGCAAGCTCGCGGCCCTGCAGTCGCACGTGAGCCAGGTGTCGCACGTGGAGGGCTTCGCCGAGTTCGTCAAGGGCCGCTTCGCGGCATGGGCCGAGGAGGCCGGCTTCCCCGCAGGCCGCTACGCCGAGGGCTTCCAGGTCGTCGACACCGCCTGACTTCACTGAACGGACCTCAGGCGGCGCCACAGGGGAACGAGGGCAACCGGCGACCTCGGGCACGAGGGTCGCGGTTCCGCATGAATCAGGGCTCGACCTGCGGCGAGGCTATTTCCCAGGCGCGGCTTCCCTCGCGCGGCTACCTGTTCGCGCGGCGACCCGCGCGAACAGGTAGCCCAGGGAATTGGTCGACAGGTGCAGCATGATCGGGGTGAGCAGGCCGCGGTGGCGGCGGAGCTCGCAGAAGAGCACGCCGGCGGCCGCGGTCGACACCACGCTCCCGGCCACCACCCGCGAGGTGTCCAGGTGATGGGGGGACTCGCCGGCCGCCAGCGCGCCGAGAGCCGGGTTGGCGCGGGCCATGTCGATGGCCGGGAGGACGTGCCAGAGGCCGAAGAGCGCCGAGGAGACCGCGGTGGCGGCGACCGTGCCGTGGCGCTGACGCAGCAGGGCGTAGAGCGCGCCACGGAAACCCACCTCCTCCAGCAGCACCGTGCCGAACGGCACCTGGACCAGGGCCTCCTCTAGGACGCGGGCGCGGGAGAGCGACAGCGCGCGCTCGTCGTGGAACAGCGGGCGGATGCGGGGGTGCGAGACGCCCACCGTGTACGCGGTCGCCACCGCCGCGGCCAGCGCGCCGCCCGCCAGCGCGCCGCGGCGGCCGTGCTCGAAGCCGATCTCCTGCCAGGACAGCCCTGACCGACGGGCCATCGCGACCAGGGCGGCCGTGGCGGCGGCCGAGGTCAGCGGGCCCAGGCGGGGGGCGATCTTGTTGTTCATGACGTTGGCGGCAGCGAGGACGGCGATCGATCGCAGAAGCACCCTTGCAGGCTATGCCCGCTTCCCGGGGAGCGGGTGGTCAGGAGGCGGCGGCGGAGTCGCGCCAGCCCTTGGGGAAGCGGGAGCGGCGGCGTTCCTCCGGGGTGAGGCCGCCCCAGATGCCCTCGGACTCGCCGGCCCGCAAGGCATAGGAACGGCACTCCCGCACCACCTGGCAGCCGGCGCAGACCGCCTTGGCCCGCGCCTCCTGCAACGGTGAGGGGGCGAGCGGGAAGAAGAGGTCAGGGTCGCTGGATCTGCAGGCCCCCCTGCGCAGCCAGCCGATCTCCTCCATTGGCATGTGTCCACGGTACGGCCCGACCATGATCGACCACATCATCCTCCGGGTTGATCGAGCCATACATCCGCGAGAGAACACCCCACGTCAGGCACCCTCACGTCAGGCACCCCACGTCAGCAGGCGCCCACCCCCGCCCCGGTACCGGAACTCCTCGCTCAACGTCCGCGCCGTCCGTACGTCGTCGACGAACGTGTCCCCCTCCGGATCCATGGACGGCGCCCGCGCGACACCGCAGGCCCCGAGCGCCGACACCAGAACCAGGGCCACGGTGAGGACCACGACCAGCGGACGAGCGCGCACGCGCGTCAGACCTCCCATGTGTGCACCGGCTCATTCGTGTGCATGCGCCCGATGTAGTCGAGCGTCATGGCCCGCAACGCCTCCTGCCGATCCCCGCCCTCGGCGCGTACGCGTTCCACCTGCCACGTCGCCCCCGTCCGCCCGGTCAGGCACCGCCCCTCGACGATGCCGAGCAGCCGGTCGGACACGGCCCGGTCGACGCCCCAGCGGTCCAGCCCTTCGTACGCCATGGGCAGCAGCCGGCGCAGGATCAGCTCGGCCGCGGGCACCTCGCCCATCCCTGGCCAGTACAGCCGGGACTCCAGCCCGTGGCGCGCGGCGGCGCCGAGATTGTCCTCCGCGGCCTGGAACGACATCCGGCTCCAGATCGGCCGCTCGTCGTAGGGCAGCACGCGCATCAGACCGTAGTAGAAGGCGGCGTTGGCGGCGACGTCGGCCACGGACGGCCCGGCGGGCAGGACGCGGTTCTCGACGCGAAGGTGCGGCACGCCGTTCACGACCGCGTACACGGGCCGGTTCCAGCGGTAGACGGTGCCGTTGTGCAGGGTCAGCTCGTGCAGGTGCGGGATGCGGCCCTGGTCGAGCTCGGCCAGCGGGTCCTCGTCCTCGCAGAGGGGGAGCAGGGCGGGGTAGTAGCTGACGTTCTCCTCGAACAGGTCGAAGACGCTGGTGATCCACCGTTCCCCGAACCACACCCGGGGTCGTACGCCCTGCGCCTTCAGCTCGTCCGGACGCGTGTCCGTGGCCTGCTCGAACAGCGCGATCCTGGTCTCGCGGTGCAGTTCCTTGCCGAACAGGTAAGGGGAGTTGGCGGCGACCGCGACCTGCGCGCCCGCGATGGCCTGGGCGGCGTTCCAGTGCGCCGCGAACGCCTCGGGGCTGACCTGCAGGTGGAGCTGCACACTCGTGCAGGCGGCCTCGGGGGTGATGCTGTCGGCGTGCGTGTCGAGGCGTTCGGCGCCCTCGACGCACAGGTGCAGGTCCTCGCCGCGGGCGGCGAAGATCTGCTCGTTGAGGAGGCGGTAGCGGGGGTTGGCCGACAGCGTGCCCTCGTGCACGTCGTCCTCGCGCAGCGTGGGCAGGATGCCGACGAGCACCAGGTGCCCGCCCTGGGAGCGGGCGCGTTCCTCGGCGTGGTTGAGCCGGGCCCGTATGTCGTTCTCCAGGTCCAGGGGCCCGGCGCCGGACAGTTCCTGGGGCTGGATGTTGATCTCGATGTTGAACTGGCCCAGTTCGGTGGCCCAGTCGGGTTGCCTGATCGCGGCCAGCACCTCGGCGTTGCGCATGGCGGGCGCGCCGTCGGTGTCGACGATGTTGAGCTCGATCTCCAGGCCGGCGAGGGGTCGTTCGAGCTCGAATCGGGATTCGCGGAGCATCCGGGCGAAGACGTCGAGACAACGTCGCACCTTCTCGCGGTATTTCCGGCGGTCGTCACGGCTGAACACCACGACCGGCACGTCCTTGCCCATATCTGGAATTTCCCACGTCAACGCGTCTAACACCAGGCCAAGCCCCTTTTCTCGGCACCCCGTGCGGCGGTGCGGCGGCAGTTGGTGATCGATTCGACGGGGGCGCCACGATGGACGCGTCCGGTCGGTAACGGCTGAGGAGCGACCGGGACGCGTACGCGATCGGGGCTCCAGGCATTCGCGGCGCCGCGCGAACCCGCGCGCCCTGGCGCGAGTAAGGTGCTGGGATGCGTGTCTTGATTACCGGCGGGGCGGGATACATCGGCAGCACGGTCGCGTCGGCGTGCCTGGACGCCGGCATCTCGCCCGTCATTCTCGACAGTCTTGTGACGGGGCGGCGGGAGTTCGCCGAGGGGCGGGTGTTCTATGAGGGGGACATCAGCGACGGGCCCCTGATTGACAAGATTTTCGCCGAGAATCCGGACATCGAGGCCGTCGTTCACTGCGCCGCCCTCATCGTCGTGCCGGACTCCGTGGCCGACCCCGTCGGCTACTACCGCGCCAACGTCGCCAAGAGCCTCGATCTCGTCGACCACCTGCTCCGCAACGGCTGCACCCGGATGATCTTCAGCTCGTCCGCCTCCATCTACCGCACCGGCGCCGACCACACGGTCGACGAGGACTCCCCGCTTGAGCCGATGAGCCCGTACGCGCGGACCAAGGCCGTCTGCGAGGCCATGTTCGCCGACGTCGCCGCCACCCGCCCCGTCAAGATCCTCTCCCTGCGCTACTTCAACCCGATCGGCGCCGACCCGCGGATGCGCACCGGCCTGCAGCTGCGCCGCCCGAGCCACGCTCTGGGCAAGATGATCGAGGCGTACGAGGACCGCGTGCCCTTCCAGATCACCGGCACCGGCTATCCGACCAGAGACGGCACCGGCATCCGCGACTACGTACACGTATGGGACCTCGCCGCCGCGCACGTGGCGGCCCTGAGCCGGTTCGACGGCCTGGGGGCGAACGTCATCAACCTCGGCACCGGCTCGGGCACCACCGTCCGCGAGCTGGCCGACGCCTTCAACCGGGTCGTCGACCGCCCGATCGAGCTGGTCGAGGCCCCCGCCCGCCCGGGCGACGTGGCGGGCGCGTACACGCGCAGCGACCGGGCCCGCCGCCTGCTCGACTGGCGGGCCCGCCACTCCCTGGAGGAGGGCATCCGCCACTCCCTCGAATGGGCCCGCCTGCGCGACTCCCGCCTGAAGTAGCGCCGCACGGGGCGGAACCGCGGCTCTCCCGCCGCGCCTGAGCGGCGGGAGGGGGCGGGATCAGCGGCCGAGCGGCCCGGACGTCGCCATCCTGCGCTCGTTGATGAGCGGCGGGCCGCTCTCGGAGAGCTCGTCCGGCATCTCCTCCGGCACCTCGGACTCGGGGTCGAGATCCTTGGCGTCGATCCACAGGTCCTCGGCCGGCGCCTTGATCGTGGTCTTGGAGCCCCACGAGCTGAACCGGGTGTCGGTGTTCGACGTCGCCTTGCCGAGCATCCCGAAGTCGAGTGTGATGCCCGTCACGAGCCGGGTGGCCAGGCCCTTGGCGTTCAGGGTGAGGACGTAGTCGAGCTTGATCCTGGCCATCTGCCCCGTGACGTTCTCCCCGTAGAGCCTGCCGAGCTCCTTGTACGTCATCGCGCCCTTGTACGTGCCGCCCTTGACGCTCTTGGCCTTGCCGACCAGGGTCCGCAGCACCTTCGGCTCGAAGATGTCGAAGGGCTGGTTCACGGTGGTGCCGGTCGCCGCGCCGGCGTACCGCACCCATTTCTTGCCCTCCGGCAGTTCCTTGCCGTAAATGCCGCCCTGCACGTACGTGTAGCCGCCGATGCTGATCAACCGGTCGGGGCTGAGCGAGACGCCGCGCCTGGCCTTGCTGGACAGCTCGGCGGCCGTCACGCCGGACCTGCCGAAGGCGAGCCTGATCGCGGTTTTCCCGCTGGTGGTGGTCTTGCCGTCGAGCTTGGTGACGCTGGTCTCGGAGATGCGCACCCCTTGGCCGGTCACGTACTGCTTCTTCAGTGCCTTCACGGGATCCACAGGCGCGGCGGCCTGAGCCGGGGCAGCGGTCATGAGCGTCGCGGCGCATGCCGTTGCCAGACCCGTAAGGATTTTCTTCATGCGATTCCTTCGAATCGAAATTGAGGGGAGCAGGATCCTGCCAACGGAAGATCACGAACTTATCTCGGACCTTGGGCACCATGTCACTGAATCGGTGTATTTTTCGTGCAGAAGCACCCCAGCCCCACGCGCCGGAAGTGAGATCACCGTCACATAGCGGGAGAACCGCGACCCGATGACCTGGGCAGGTCAAGCTTGGGACTAGGCTTCGATGGCGGAAACGCCCGGCACGCACGGGGTTGCCCGGGCCGTCGAACATCAGTCGGACAAGCAAGGACGGACCCTCGTGGACCTGTTCGAACATCAGGCGAAGGAACTCTTCGCTGACTACGGCATCCCGGTGCCACGCGGCATCGTCGCCCACAACGTGGAGGAGGTGCGGGCGGCCGCCGAGCAGCTGACCGGCCGCGTCGTCGTCAAGGCCCAGGTCAAGACCGGCGGCCGGGGCAAGGCGGGCGGCGTGAAGGTGGCCGACGACGCCGCCGACGCCGTCGGGAAGGCCACCGCCATCCTCGGCATGGACATCAAGGGCCACACGGTCCACAAGGTGCTCGTGGAGGAGGCCAGCGCGATCGCGGAGGAGTACTACTTCTCGTTCCTGCTCGACCGCGCCAACCGCACGTTCCTCGCGATCTGCTCCGCCGCCGGCGGCATGGACATCGAAGAGGTCGCCCACACCGCCCCCGAGAAGGTCGCCAAGGTGCCGGTCTCGGCGCTGACCGGCGTCGACCGGGCCACGGCCCGCGAGATCGCGGTGGCCGGCGGCCTGCCGGAGAAGGCCCTCGACGGCGCCGCCGAGCTCATCGAGAAGCTCTGGTGCTGCTTCGTCGACGAGGACGCCACGCTCGTCGAGGTCAACCCCATGATCCTGTCGGCCGACGGTCAGGTGAAGGCGCTCGACGGCAAGGTCACCCTCGACGACAACGCCACCTTCCGCCAGCACGACCACGAGGCCCTGGCCGACAAGGCGGCCGAAGACCCGCTGGAGGCGCGGGCCAAGGAGAAGGACCTCAACTACGTCAAGCTCGACGGCGACGTCGGCATCATCGGCAACGGCGCGGGCCTGGTGATGTCCACCCTCGACGTCGTCGCCTACGCCGGCGAGCAGTTCCCCGGCAAGCCGTCCCCCGCCAACTTCCTCGACATCGGCGGCGGCGCCTCGGCCGAGGTCATGGCCGCCGGCCTGGAGATCATCCTCTCCGACCCCGACGTGAAGTCGATCTTCGTCAACGTCTTCGGCGGCATCACCGCCTGCGACGCCGTCGCCAACGGCATCGTGGCGGCGTTCAAGCTGCTGGAGAGCCGCGGCGAGGCCGTCACCCACCCGCTGGTGGTCCGCCTCGACGGCAACAACGCCCTGCTCGGGCGGCAGATCCTGGCCGACGCCGCGCTCCCGCGGGTCGAGCTGGTAGACACGATGGACGACGCGGCCAAGCGGGCCGCCGAGCTCGCTGCGGTAGGTGCGTGAACCCATGGCCATCTGGTTGACCGACAACAGCAAGATCATCGTTCAGGGCATGACCGGCGGCGAGGGTACCAAGCACACCCGCCGCATGCTCGCCTCCGGCGCCAAGGTCGTCGGCGGTGTCAACGCCCGTAAGGCCGGCACCGTCCACGAGGGCCTGCCGGTGTTCGGCACGGTCCGCGAGGCGATGGAGCAGACCGGCGCGGACGTGTCGGTGGTGTTCGTGCCCCCGGCGTTCACCAAGGACGCCGTCAAGGAGGCCATCGACGCCGAGATGCCGCTCTGCGTCGTGATCACTGAGGGCGTGCCGGTCCACGACACGACCGAGTTCTGGGCGTACGCGGTGGCCAAGGGCAACAAGACCCGCATCATCGGCCCCAACTGCCCCGGCATCGCCTCCCCCGGCGCCTCCAACGCCGGCATCATCCCCGCCGACATCACCACCGCCGGCCGCATCGGCCTGGTCTCCAAGTCCGGCACGCTGACCTACCAGCTGATGTACGAACTGCGCGACCTCGGCTTCTCCACCTGCGTGGGCATCGGCGGCGACCCCGTCATCGGCACCACCCACATCGACGCCCTCCAGGCGTTCCAGGAAGACCCGGGCACCGACGCCATCGTCATGATCGGCGAGATCGGCGGCGACGCCGAGGAGCGCGCCGCCGCCTACATCGAGCAGCACGTCACCAAGCCCGTGGTGGCGTACGTCGCCGGCTTCACCGCGCCCGAGGGCAAGACGATGGGCCACGCGGGCGCCATCGTGTCCGGCTCGGCCGGCACCGCCCAGGCCAAGAAGGAGGCCCTGGAGAAGGTCGGCGTCCGCGTCGGCAAGACCCCCTCCGAGACGGCCCGCCTGATGCGCGAGGTCATGCAGTCGCGCTGACCGCGTTTCCCGGCGAGCCCCGCGTGGGTGACGGGCGCTGCTGGGGATCGTCGCAGACGGTGATCCATCACTGGCGGCAAGCAGCAAGGAAGACGCTCGGCTGAGGACATCCAGCCGAGCGTCTTCGCTGTCCGGGTGGACAATCCTGGTCTTGGCCGCACGTCGGAAGACGCAGCGAGAACGTCAACAGAGCAGACACTTGCCCATCAAATGAGGGGATCTGACCGGTGCCTGGCATGAACCCGGCCGTCGAGCGGGCGATCCAGCTCCAGCTCCGACAGGCCCCACCGTTCGCCGCGTTTCACGTGGTCTGGCGGCGTCCCATCTCGCCGCCCTGGCCCCCGGTTGGGGAGCGGTTGAGATGGGCGGGCAGGGCGGCCACGGTCTCCACAAGTGGGTCGCGCATACGCTCGGCGGAGCGGTGGAAGGAAAATGGCGGGACGCGGCGCGTCAACCAAGGGTTGGTTGGGAAAGGTTGAGAAAATCGCACTGTGACGGCGATCCTCGACCACCTGCGCACCGGGTCAATGCTCAGCAAGCTCCCGGGGGCGGACGACGAGACGAGGCGTCCCCTGCCCGTGTCGGGAATGCTGGCCGCGGCCTGCACCCTCGGCGTCGGCTTGGCCGCGCTCACCACGCTCACGCTGGTCGGATGGATCGCCGCGCCGCGCGGCACGCTGGGCGCGGGCCTGCCGGGCGTGTTCCGCACGGCCGCGCAGCTGTGGCTGGCGGCGCACCACGCGGGGTTCGCGATCCCCGGCGGGCGGGTCGGGCTGCTCCCGATCGGTTTGATCATGCTGCCGGCCGTGCTCCTCTACCGCGCCGGGCGGTGGATGGCGCGTGACGCCGACCTGCGGCTCCGGCTGCCGGCGCGGCTGCCGAAGAACAGCCCGCGCGAGCAGGCCCAGGCGCGTCGCCGGGCGCAGCTCGTGCTGGTGGCCCAGGCGGGGGTGTCGCTGGCGGCTCCGTACGCGCTGCTGGCCGGGCTGATCGCGCTCGTCGCCAGCAACGAGATCACCCAGCCGTTCATCGGCGAGGCGCTGTTCAGCCACTTCGTGCTGGCGTTCCTGGCGGGCGCGCTGGCCACGGCGCGGATGATCGGGCCCTGGCGGGTGATGCTCAAGCTGCTGCCCGAGCGGGTGCGCGCGCTCACCGTCGGCACGGCGGTCGCGACGGCGCTGCTGCTCGTGGCGGGGCTGGCGCTGGTGACGGTCGCCGTGGTGCTGAACTTCAACCAGGTCAGAGAGCTGTCCGGAGTGCTGTCGCCGGGGTTCGTGGGCGGCGTGCTGCTGATCCTGCTGCAACTCCTCTACCTGCCCAACGCCGTCATCTGGGCGTCCTCCTACACTGCCGGGCCGGGGTTCGCGATCGGCGCCGACACGCTGGTCGCGCCCACCGGGGTGCAGCTCGGCACCGTGCCGAGCCTGCCGCTGCTGGGAGCGTTGCCGGAGAGCGGGCCGGTGCCGGCGTGGATGATGGCGGTGATCGCGCTGCCGTTCGCCGCGGGGGCCGTGGCGGGGGTGATGGTGGCCCGCATCTCGCCGTCGCCGTCGTACGAGGCCGCGCCGCTCTGGGGTTTCCTGACCGGCGTGTCCACCGGCGTGGTGGCCGGGGCGCTGGCGGCGTTGTCCGGCGGCCCCATCGGCGGCGGGCGGCTGGCGACGGTGGGGCCGTCGCCGTGGGAGGTGGCGCTGTCGGTCGCGCTGGAGGTCGGCGTCGCCGCGGGCATCTCCGCGGGCGTGACGAACCTGCTGCTGCTGAACAAGCGCGCCCGCACGCCGCTCGACAAGGCCGCCGCGCCCGTACGCAAGGCCGGGGCGGCGATCGCCAGGGCGGCGAGCAAGGTCGGTCTCGCGGAAGCCGACCCGCGCCCGCTGCCCGGCCACTGGATGGACGCCACCGAAGCCGACACCCAGGAGATCCCGGTCATCAGGGACGACTGGCAGGACGAACACGCCTCCGCCGAGTCCGAGACCCGCGCCCATGCCGTCCTGCCGTCCCCGGAACCCGACCGCCCCCCACGCAAGGACATCGTGGACGAGTCCGACGACCGTGGCGGCCACGTGATCTACGTCGACCCCTATGCGTGGGATCGCGAATGAACCCTCCCCCACGCTCCCTTACGCTCCGACGTGGTTGCCCCACCCGCCGACGTCGGCTCGCGTCCGTCCGGGGAGACGCTGTCTGACCCGTTCAGTGGCGCGCCACCGTCACGCGGCCCCGTGGGCCGGCCTCCGTGGTACCGGCGAACCGTCGCCGCCCGGCCGGCACCGGCTGCCCACGGTTTCCCGGCCCCCGGCCCCTTGGAGCCGCCGGTCAGGGCTGCATGGCGCCGAGGAGTTCGAGGACGTCGGGCGGGAGCTTGCGCTGGGCGGCCGCTCTGAACTGGCTGAAGCACTCGCCTTGCGCGGAGACCGTGCCCGCGCCCTTCATGCACTCCTGATAGGCGGAGTACTCGTCCATCAGGTACATCTGCATCCCCGTGGCCATCGCGGACAGCGCCAGCGCGATCGAGGAGATGGTGATGCCGCCCACGGCCATGCCCGTGGGCTTTCCCGCGCCCTTCAGCAGCGGGAGCGCGCGGATCCCGGCCATCAGCGCGAACAACGCCATGACCAGGCCGGCGAGCGGCAACATGAACGTCATGGCCAGCGCTGCGATGGACAACCAGATCGCTCGGCGGCCCGCTGATTCGGCGGGCTGCTGGCCTGCCGGTGCCTGCACCGGTGTCGACACCTGACCTCCTCTGCGTCGCCGGGCGAGGAACAGATACCCTGGCAGCCCACCCCTGTTTCCGCTTTGGAGAGTGCGCGTGTCTAAGGCTGGGCGGCTCGTCGTCCTCGTCTCCGGCTCTGGAACCAACCTACAGGCCCTTCTGGACGCTTCCGCCGACCCGTCGTACGGTGCTCGCGTGGTCGCGGTGGGTGCGGACAGGGACGGGATCGAGGGGCTGGCGCGGGCCACCAGGGCAGGAGTCCCGACGTTTGTCGAAAAACTGGGCGATCATGCGACAAGGGCGGACTGGGACCTCGCCATCGCCACCAAGATCGCATCGTACGAGCCCGACCTGGTCGTGGCGGCGGGCTTCATGAAGATTTTGGGTAAGCCCACACTCGACGCCTTCCCGGTGGTCAACACCCATCCGGCCCTGCTGCCGTCGTTCCCCGGCGCCCACGGGGTGCGTGACACGCTGGCCCACGGCGTGAAGATCACCGGTTGCACGGTGATGCTGGCCGACGAGGGGGTCGACACGGGGCCCATCGTCGCACAGGAGGCGGTGCCCGTGCTCGCCGACGACGACGAGGTGACCCTGCACGAGCGCATCAAGACCGTCGAGCGCCGACTGCTCGTCGACATCGTCGGCCGGATGGCCCGCGAGGGCTGGACGGTCAGCGGACGTACCGTCCGCATCGGCAACCAACCAAGAGGGGAATCCACGTGACTCGCATCGCCATCCGGCGCGCGCTGATCGCCGTCTACGACAAGTCCGGCCTCGGGGAGCTGGCCAGGGCCCTCGACGGCGCCGGGGTGGAGATCGTCTCGACCGGCGGCACGGCCGCCGCGATTTCGTCGTACGGGGTTCCGGTGACGAAGGTCGAGCAGCTCACCGGGTTCCCCGAGTGCCTCGACGGGCGGGTCAAGACGCTTCACCCGCGCGTGCACGCCGGGCTGCTTGCCGACGTCACCAAACCCCACCACGTCACCCAGCTCGAAGAGCTGGAGATCGACCCGTTCCAGCTCGTGGTGGTCAACCTCTACCCGTTCCAGCAGACGGTGGCCTCCGGCGCGTCCGACGCCGAGTGCGTGGAGCAGATCGACATCGGCGGGCCCGCCATGATCCGCGGCGCCGCGAAGAACCACAACACCTGCGCCGTCGTGGTCGACCCCGCCGCCTACGGCGAGGTGCTCAAGGCCGTGGCCGAGGGCGGGTTCACGCTCACCGAGCGGCGGCGGCTGGCCGGCGTCGCGTACGCCCACACGGCCGCGTACGACGTCGCGGTGGCCACCTGGTTCGCGGGCGCGTACGGGGAGGAGGAGTTCCCGGCGTTCAACGGGGCCGCGTACCGACGCAAGGCCACCCTCCGCTACGGCGAGAATCCGCACCAGCGCGCCGCCCTCTACCGTTCGGGCACCGGCGGCCTCGCCGACGCCGAGCAGCTGCACGGCAAGGAGATGTCCTACAACAACTACCTCGACGCCGACGCCGCCTGGCGCGCCGCCTGGGACTTCGCCGACCCCTGCGTGGCGATCATCAAGCACCAGAACCCGTGCGGCATCGCGGTCGGCTCCGACGTGGCCGACGCGCACCGCAAGGCGCACGCGTGCGACCCGGTGTCGGCGTACGGCGGGGTGATCGCCGTCAACCGGCCGGTCACGGCCGAGCTGGCCGGGCAGATCGCCGAGGTGTTCACCGAGGTCGTCATCGCGCCCGGCTACGACGCGGAGGCGCTGGAGGTGCTGCGCGCGAAGAAGAGCCTGCGCCTGCTGGCGTGCCCGGAAGGGCCGGCGCAGCCGACGGAGTTCCGCAGGATCGACGGCGGACTGCTGGTGCAGACCGTCGACCGGGTGGACGCCGCCGGCGACTCGCCGGAGCAGTGGCAGCTCAAGGCCGGGCCGGCGGCCTCGCCGGAGGTGCTGGCCGACCTGGTGTTCGCCTGGCGGGCCTGCCGGTCGGTGAAGTCCAACGCGATCCTGCTGGCCGCCGACCGCGCCACCGTGGGCGTGGGGATGGGGCAGGTCAACCGGGTCGACTCCTGCCGTCTGGCGGTCACCAGGGCGGGGGAGCGCGCGGCCGGCTCGGTCGCCGCCTCCGACGCCTTCTTCCCGTTTCCCGACGGGCTGGACGTGCTGGCCGGGGCCGGGGTGAAGGCGGTGGTGGAGCCCGGCGGCTCCATCCGCGACGACCTGGTCGTGGAGGCCGCGGAGAAGGCCGGCATCACGCTGTACTTCACCGGCACCCGCCACTTCTACCACTGAGCCGATCATCACCTAAAGGGTGACATGGTAGATCATGTCGCCCTTTAGGCATTTTGTAGGCAAGTAGTGGTCAAGTCCGGTTAATGTAGGGAACCTTCCCGCTCGCCCGTCTCCCGGGAGTCCCCTTGCTCGACATGATCCTGCGCGCGTTCGTCACCATGAACGACTTCTCCACCAGCCCGTTCGTCCTGCTGGCCCTCGCCTTCGTCGGCGGTTACCTGGGCACCCGGGTCGTCGAATTCATCCCGTACACCCGCCGCATCATCGAACGCCGCGAGGCCCGAACCGCCGAACGCGACTAGGTCGTGTTTCGAAAGATCACGATGTGTGGGGTGTGTCGGTGATCGTTAAACGAAGAGGTCTCCGGTAGATGGTTCAACGACCAAGAAGAACGACATACCGGAGACCTCGTGACCAGCGTAGTGGTGACGAGGCG
>DASUCK010000016.1:0-2246 GCA_036276095.1 Nonomuraea sp.
GTCAAGGTACGTTCGATCCTCGGCCAGGCGGCGAGCCTCTAGTTCCAGCCGGTCCCATATCCGCGAAACGTCGCCTGCGTCTGGAGTCATGCCCTTGATCAGCTGCTGTGCTGTGGCGACATGGCTGCCTCCATCGACGAGATGTACTGCGTAGACACCGAGCACCCGGCCAAGAGCGCGCAGATCTTGCTCACCCATTTGCACACCATGGCGGCCTACCCACACTCGTCCGAGGTGGGTCTCGAGCAGCTTGAATGCCTTCTCCTCGCCCTTGTTCCGATACACCTCTGTGATGGGTACGGTGGCCGGCAGATCTCGCAAGCGATCAACCACCGGGGCCAACACCTCGTTGACAGTTTTTGGGGCCGCATCGTCGGTCAGAATGAGGACACGGTCCCTCGCCGGATCGAGCGGGCGTAGTTGATCAAGACGTGACGGACTGTCAGGTACGCCGATCGCCGCGATATCGACCACCTGCTCAAACGCCTCCGCCAGTGGAGATGACGCCGCCTTGGCCAGATCCATGGCCTTCTTCGCCTGGACGGTCACCCAGCCACCGACGTCCGTGACGATCCCGACATCATCGACCGGCCGTTCCGTCTGACCGCCGATCGCGACGACCCTATGACCACCAGCCCACGACGGCAGGAGCTCCTCAGCCAGCATGTAGGCCGCCGCCCAAGCGAGGCATCGAGCTTCATGCCCCACGCCTCCAGCTGTTCCAGCCCCGCCCGCCGAGCTTCGTGCCATCAAGATCTCCTGCGCTAGGACGGACCTACGGTACGCATTCTGCTGGTTGGTGAAGCTCTGGCAACCCGAAACGGCTGCAATACACCCCCTCCCCCGGCAGGCGCCGTTGTCCAGAATTGCTCAGTCATCGGAAATCTCCCAGCGCAGCGCTGGTTGACCATGCTGACAAGATGCCGATCAGATCATGATCTCCGTCACACGGCATCGATGTCGGATCGGCGTGCATAGGGGCGTCAGCGCTGTCGAGGGCGCTGACGTTCCGCTCCTGCCCCGGACGCTCCATCTTCACCACGATGTCCTAGAAGCATGGCATCCTGCTTCTGAATCTGAGGCAGCGAGCGGCAGGAGGCACTGTGGGTCGGATCGTTGGCGTACATGGGATAGGGAACTACTCCTATTACCGCGAGCACGGATCGGCCGAAAAGGCTGCGCAGGCCATCAGTGACGACTGGACTAAGTGGCTTTCGAGCGCGTGCGTGGGCCAGCCCATGCCGGTGACGGTCGGGTACTACGCCCACGTCTTGCACCGGGGAACCCCTCAGGCAGTCGACGACGTACGGCTACTGCAACCGGACGAGCAGGAGCTCTTCGTCGCCTTGGTCAGCCTCCTGCGTGGACGACCGCAGACCGCGCAGGGAAGAGCAACTATCCCGATTCGCCAGGCCGCGGAGTGGCTCACCGAGCACTACGGCCCGGCTGCGCAACGCGTGGTGACCATGTTCATACGGGAAGTTGCTTCCTATCTCTCCGCTCCCGACAACAGTCGACGCGTCCGCGCCCGTGATGCCGTTATTGACACGATCAGGCAGGCGCGAGCCGATGTGCTGATTGCGCACTCCTTAGGCAGTGTGGTCGCCTATGAAGCTCTCTGGTCGAACCCAGATGTAGAAGTGGACTTGCTAATTACTCTAGGAAGCCCTCTCGGTATGAACCAGGTCATCTTTGACCGACTATTGCCAGAACCTGTTGATGGTCGCGGCGGACGTCCTCCTGGGGTGCGTCGCTGGGTGAACCTCGCGGACCCGAGTTGGCTCAATTTAGTGCGCACCTTCCCGGCCGTGGATCTGGTCGAGCGCGTCGCGTAGGTCGGTGGGCAGGGGGTCGGCTGCGGTGAGGAGGTGGCGGCCGGCTCGGATGTGGACGGTGCGGTAACGGCGTGCGGTGCGGACGAACTTCTTGATGGACCAGCCGGTCTTGTGCTCGATCCATCGGCTGACGGCCAGGGCGGCGAACACGATGGTCAGGTGGGCGTCGATGGATTCGCGTTTGTGGTGGTAGATCGGCCGGGCCTTGAGGTCGTGCTTGCTCATCCTGAAAGACTTTTCGATTTCGAAGAGCCGGTGGTAGGCCTCCACCACGAACGCGGGTGTGACGCCGGGCAGGTTGGTGATGTAGCCCTTGAGCCCGGCTAACTCCCGCGCTTTGGCCTCCAGGTCCCGGTTGACGCTCTTGGCCGCGCCGTCCAGCCGGATGAACCTGTTGCGTTTGACCGGCGC
>DASUCK010000017.1:0-11848 GCA_036276095.1 Nonomuraea sp.
GTCTGAGCGCAGCCGCCGTCGGGCTGATCGGCCTGCTCAACCCGGCCACCGGCGTCCTGCTCGGCGTCGTGCTGGCCGGCGAGACGCTCACCGTCCGCCAGGGCGCGGGCCTGGCTCTCGCCCTCACCGGCATCCTTCTCGGCCAGCGGATCGTCGAACGCGTCCGCCCGAGGCCCCGGGTCGCCGCGCCGCCCGCACTGCCCGACTGAGGAGCCCGGAAGCAGGCGGCGGGGAGGCGAGGATCCGGCCGCGGAACGCGCGCTCGCAGTGCCGCCTGGCCGGCGCGTGGTACGGCTCCCGCCGGAGGGATCGCCGAATGTCCAGGCATAGCCGCATCGGACCTGGTCAATGCATGGGGCAAAAGGGACGGACATGCCGTTTCCGCTCGCCTAGGCTATGGTCGGCCGTATGACGGGACCGTGGAGAACACCACGCGGACCCATCGCGTTCGCCGGCGCGATGGGCCTGGTCCTGCTGTCCCTGGTGGCGGCCTGCCTGTCCACGTCCGCGTGGGGCGGCGGCCCGGCCCGACCGGCGGGCCCGCCCGCGTCGGTGTGGGTGCCCGGCGCCGGCGACGCCGACCCGGCCGGCCTGCCGCCGCAGGCGGCCAACGCCCGCGAGCACCATGTGCTGTCCGTGTGGCCGCCGCTGCGCGGCACGCGCCACACCGAGGCCGCCCACCTGACGCTGCTGCCCGCGCCGGGCTCCGACGCCGACACCACCCGCGACCCCCAGCAGCTCACGCACCGCACCGCGGGCTCGCGCAGCCCGCCGCAGATCTGACCGTCGCCCTTTCACCCGACGTCCGTCCGACGTCCCCGGCCCCCGGCCGCGCCGCGGGGCCCGTTCGCGCATGCCCGCCCGAGCGTGCCATCGACTTCGAGAAAGGACCTTCACCATGACGGAGATCCGCGGAACCTCCCACCTCAGCAGCGTGCAGCAGCAGACCCTCCGCGAGGACCTGCGGGACCAACTGGAGCGGCGCAGCCGCCAGCTGCTCGGGCTCCAGGCGGCCGCGCAGGACGGCAGCGGGGCCGACGACACCTGGCAGGAACTGGTCGTCTCGCTCACCGCCGCCGACCGCGCCATCGCCGAGCTCACCCAGGCCCTCGACCGGATCGCCACCGGCTCCTACGGCCTGTGCGCCCACTGCGGTTCCGGCATCCCGTTCGAACGGCTCAAGATCCGGCCCCTGGCCCGCTACTGCATCACCTGCCAGCGCCGCCAGGAAGTCGCCTGACGGACACGGCGAAGGCGGCCGCCCTGCCGTGGGCGGCCGCCGTCGGACCGGTTCCGCGCGTGGGATCAGGTGTTCGGGCAGGTGTGCCGGTACTCCTCGATCGCCAGGCCGCTCGGCGGCGGGCAGAGGAACGGGTCGTAGCGGGTGTCGTCGTCGACGTACCGCTTCAGCCAGGCCACCATCGACTTGGCCATGGTGGTGTTGGGCGTCTGCGGGAAGAAGTGGCTGGCGGCGTTCAGCTCCAGGTACGCCTTCTCCGACGAGGCCGGGATGCTCTCGTAGAAGAGCTGCGAGTGCGACGAGACCGGGGCGATGCTGTCGCTCTCACCGCCGACGATCATCGTGGGCACGCGGACGGTGTTCCAGGTCTTGTCGGTGTGCCACGGCGCCAGCGGCACCGCCGCCTGCAGCGACGGGCGTGACTCGGCCGCGGCCAGCGTGCCGCCGCCGCCCATCGAGTGACCGGCCACCGCGAGCCTGGAGGCGTCGATGCGGCTGCGGATCGTGAGCGAGCTGTCCTCGGTCAAGTAGTCCAGGGCGGCCAGGAGCTGGCGGCCGCGGCTGGCGGGCTGGTCGAGGCGCGAGTTGGTCTCGATGCCGATCACGACGAAGCCGTGGGAGGCGATCCGCGGGCCGAGCCATTCGAGGCTGGACCAGGCGGCCGTGTACCCGGGCGAGATGGCGATCGCGCCGAACGTGCCCTGGCTGGTGTCCGTCGGGTAGTAGATCACGCCGCCGCCGAACCCGCTGACGCTGAGCGAGGAGACGCTCTGCTGCGCGGTCGCGAACGGGCCGCGGGAGGCTTCGAGGAGAGCGTCGGTCGGGTTGGGGCCGCGCTCGAACGGGCTCTGCGCCTGGGCGGGGGACGCCGCGACGAGGCCGCCGGCGACCAGCGCGACGGAGAGGGCGAGCTTGGTCAACGTTCGCGCGCCGAAGTGGGGGGTGGAGAGCTGCACGTCGTCATACTCCCTGCTCGTAGGGGGGTGACCGCTGTCTGTCGCCATTGTTGGGATGCGCAGTCAGCCGTGCATCGGTGAAATCACCGGTCTCCGGCGTCAGGAGATGAACAGGCGGGCCAGCTCGACCCTGGAGCGGATGCCCAGGCGGCTGAAGATGTTGCGCAGGTGGTGCTCGACCGTGCGGCGGCTCAGGAAGAGCTGTTCGGCGATCTCCTTGTTGGTGGCGCCATCGGCCACCATGCGGGCGATCTGCACCTGCTGGGCGGTGAGCTGCCGCGCCGGGTCCTGCCGGGCCGCGAGCGGCTGCGTCGTCGTGGCGTCCGGCGCCGGGCGCACCGAGTCGCCGGAGGCGCGCAGCTCGGTCCTCGCCTGCTCGGCCCACAGGCGGGCGCCGTACCGCTCGAACGTCTCCAGGGCCGCGTGCAGGTGGTTTCTGGCCGCGCCGGGGCGGCGGTCGCGGCGCAGCGCGCTGCCGTACAGCAGCCGGGTCCGCGCCGTCTCGAACTCGCACAACCCCTGCCCGTGCAGGTCGAGCGCCTCCCTGAACAGCGCCTCGCTCTCGCCCTGCGGGGCCAGCAGCGCGCGGCAGCGGGCCACCAGCGCGCGCAGGTCCGGGCTGCGGGTGCTGCCGACCCAGCGTTCCAGCACCCGAAGCGCCGAGCGGGCCCGCTCGTGGTCGCCGGTACGGGAGGCCGCCTCGATGAGGTGCGGCGTGGCCATGACGCGGATGACGACGTGGTTGTGGCGCCGCTCGGCGCGCAGCCGGTTCGCGGCGTCGGCGGGGCGGCCCGCGGCCAGGTCGAGGTAGGCCAGCGCCCAGTTGCCGATCGCGCCGGCGACGCCGAGGCCGTGGGCGTCGGCCAGGTCGATGGCCGCGTCGGCGCGGACCCGGCAGGTCTCCTGGTCGCCCTCCACGGCGGCGATGATCGCCAGCCAGGCCAGGTGCTGGGCCGCCGTGTTGAGCTGCCCCGTCTCCTGGGCCAGGCGCAGGCCCTCGGTGGCGGTCTCGGCGACGGAGGCGTACCGGCCGGTCCAGAACTCGGGGTAGATCATGTACTCCAGCAGCTGGGGCATTGCCGAGACGGCCCCGCGGGCACGGGCGGCCTCCACGGCGCGGGCCGACAGGCGGTGGGCCGTCTCGTCCTCGCCGAGCAGCATGCTCGCGATGCACGCCCACACCAGCACGGCCGGGTCGCGTACGGACCCGGCGAGCTCCACCACCCGCCGCAGCGGCCCCGCCGCCTCCTGGTGCAGGCCGCTGAACGTGGCCGCCATCCCCGCGAGGTATTCGAACATGAGCTCCGTCGGCGCGCTCTCGTCGGGGCGGCGCAGCGCCGCGGCCTGCCGGGCGATCGCGATGAACGCCCGGTTGTCGCCCGCCCGGTAGCTCGCGTCGGCCGCCCGCACGAGCGCCCGCACGCCGAGCATCCGCTGGTGGCCGTCGAGCAGCCGGCCGGCCGCCGACAGCAGCTCCTCGCGGGCGCTCCCGGTCTCGCCGCCGAGCAGCTCCAGGCTGCCGTGGAGCAGCTGTACGTGGCCGCGCAGCTCGTCCGGCGCCGTGAGCGACCGCAGCCGGGCCAGGAGGGACCGGGCGACCTGGGGACGTCCGGAGATCCAGGCGTGCCGGGCCGCGGCGGCCAGGCGCTCGGCCCTCAGCCCGGCATGCCCGGTGAGCTCGGCGGCACGCTCCAGCGCCAGGTACGGTTCCGGATGCCCGCCGAGCGGGCGCGTCTCGACCGCGGCCGCGGCCAGCTCGCCGGCCAGCCGCTCGGCGGGCCCGTCCAGCGCCCAGGCGCGATGCCAGGCCCGGCGCAGCCGGCCGTCCGCTGCCCCGCCCCTGGCCCCACCCGTGGTGCCGTCGCGGTCGTCAAGGAGGGCCGCCAGGTGGCGGTGGGCGTGGCGGCGGGCGGACAGGGAGGCGTCGTGGTAGACGACCGCGCGCATGGCGGGGTCGCGGAACTCGTACCGGTCGCCGGTGGAATGGAGGATGCCGGCGCGTTCGGCCGGCTCCAGGGCGGCCAGGGCGCACGCGGGGTGGGCCGCCCTGATCAGGGTGGCGGTGTCGAGCGCGGGGTCGGCGGCGATCAGGAGCAGCAGCCTGCGCGCCGGTTCGGGGAGCGGGGCGAGGCGGGCGGCGTACTCGCGCCACAGCCGGCCCGTGCGGGGGAGCGTCGCCGGGGGCGGGGCCGCGCCGGTCAGCTGGTCGGGCGTGAGGGAGGTGATCAGCTCGGTGAGCGCGAGGGGGTTGCCGCGGGCGATCTGGTCGAGCGCCGCCAGAAGGTCGTCCGGCAGGCGGCCGTGGACGTGGCCGGGGCTGAGGTCATGGGCCAGCTCCCGTACGGCGGCCGCGTCCAGCCCGCCCAGCACCCGGACCGGCACGCCGTCCAGCTCCCCGTCGCGGGCGGCGAACAGCAGGGCGATCGGCTCGGCCGCCACCCGCCTGGCCGCGAACGCGAGCACGTCCCTGCTGGCGGCGTCGAGCCGGTCCACGTCGTCCACGCAGACCAGGACCGGCTGGTCGGCCGCCACCGCGGACAGCAGCCCGAGCACGGCGGCCGGCAGCGCCAGCCCCTCGGCCCCCGCGCCCGACTCCAGCGCCGTCAGCAGCACCCGCGCCTGCGTGATGGGCAACGACGCCACGAACGGCGACTGGGGTCGTTGCTGCGGCGGGACGAGGGTTCGCACCGGCGTGGCGACCGGCCGCAGCAGGCCGTGCAGCCCCGCGTACGGAAGCCGCGACTCCGACTCCACGCCGGAGACCCGTAAGACCCGGAACTCGGCAGCCGCCCGCGCCGCGGCCAGGTCGAGCAGCGTCGTCTTGCCCATGCCCGCCGCCCCGACCAGCAGCAACGCCCCGCCGAGACCGGTACGGGCGGCGTCGAGCAGCCGCAGCAGCGCGCTCTCCTCCTCACCGCGGCCACGCGGCACGGGTAAGGGCGCTGAGTCAAAGGCCAGAGACACGCCCTCCAGTGTTACGCGCGCGTGTCGCCCCTGAAAGAGGACATTTCCCCCCGACTGGTGATTTCACCGATACCCGCGCCCGGCCCGGAGCGCTAGCCGCTGATCAGCGGGTTTCCACCGGCGGGTCCGTTCGCGTGCGGGAGAGGCGTCCGGTGAGGGCGGGGACCAGGCCCTGGGGGAGGAAGAGGACGACGACGATCAGGACGAGGGCGTACACCGCGTACGACAGCACGCTCGGCGCGTACGACGGCATCCCCGGCAGGCCGGCGAGCTGGTCGAGGCCCTGGACGAGCAGCGTGATCGCGGCGGCGCCGGCCACGGCGCCCCAGATGGTGCCGAGGCCGCCGACCACGGCCATGACGATGTACTGGATCGAGATCAGGACCGGGAACGAGCCGGGGGCGACGTACCCGGTGTAGAAGCAGTAGACGCCGCCGGCGAGGCCGGCGAACGCGGCGGACAGCGCGAAGACGGTCAGCTTGTAGCGGCCCACGGGGATGCCGGCGGAGGCGGCCGCGGTCTCGCTGGTGGCCAGGGCGCGCAGCGCGCGTCCCGGGCGGGAGGTGATGACGTTGTGGGTCAGCAGCATCACCACGGCCACGCCGAACCAGGTCAGGTACGCGTACGCGGCCGCGTCGCCGAACTCGACCGAGCCCACCCCGAACTGCGGGATCGCCTGGAGCCCGATGTCGCCGCCGGTGAACTCCAGCTGCCCGGCCAGCGAGAGCAGGATGAGCTGCGTGGCCAGGGTGGCGAAGGCCAGGTGGTGGCCGCGCAGGCGGAGCAGGGGCAGGCCGATCACCACGGCGAACAGGGCGGCGGCCACGGGAGCCGCCACCAGGCCGGCCAGGGGCGGCACGCCGTTCAGCGCCAGCAGGGCGGCGGTGTAGGCGCCGACGGCGTAGAAGGCGCCCTGGCCCAGGGAGACCTGGCCGGCGTACCCCATGAGCAGCGACACCCCGACGGTGACCATGGCGGCCAGGCCGAGCAGGATGTAGACGGCCAGCGCGCTGTCGTCGAGCACGGCCGGGAGGGCGAGGGTGACGGCGGCGGCCAGGACGCCCGCCACGAGCCTGATCATGCGGGCTCCTCGGAGATCGTGGTACGGCGGCCGGCCTGGACGATCATGACGATAAGCATCAGGCCCAGGGCGATCTCCAGCTGGTGGGAGCCGTAGCCGTACCCGGCGGCCATGGTCTCGGCCACGCCGAGCAGCAGGGCGCCGGCCAGCGTGATCACGGGGCGGGTCAGGGCGCCGAAGACGGCGGCGGCGAAGCCGTTCACGATGAGGGTGACGTCGGTGTCGAACGAGATCGGCCGCAGCGGGGTGACCAGGACGCCGGCGATCCCGCCCAGCAGGCCGCCGAGCGCGAACGCGAGCAGGCCCATCCGGCGGGTGTCGATGCCGACCACGCGGGCGGCGTACGGGTTCGACGCGCACGCGGTCAGCGCCTTCCCGAGGTACGTCCGGCCGAAGAAGAGCGCGAGGGCGACGAAGGTCAGCGCGGTCACGCCGATCACCAGGAGGTACTGGGTCTGGACGCGGGCCCCCGCCACGGTCACCGCGCCGGCCAGGCCGGGCGCCGAGCGCGGCTGGTCACCCCACAGGACGATCTCCACCGCGTACGCCAGGACGCCGACCCCGAGTGTGACGATCAGAGCCGACAGCGGGGTGACGCCCGGCTTGCCGATCGCCGCGAGTCCGGTCAGCAGCCCGGCGACCGTCGCCGCCAGCACCGCCGCCACCTCGCTCGCCCCGTGCGGGAAGCCGAGCCCGAGCAGCGACGACGTGCACAGCCCCGCGACGACGGCGAACGTGCCCTGGGCGAAGTTCACCACGCCCGTCACCCGGTGGATCACCACCAGGCCGCTGGCGATGAGCGCGATCGCGCACCCGACGGCCAGCCCGTTGAGCAGGTAGGTCAGGAAGGCGCTCATGCGATCCCCCCGGCCCGGCACGCGCTCATGTGATCGCTCCCCCCAGGTACGCGCCGGCCACCTTCGGGTCGTCGGCCAGGTCGGCGCAGTCGCCCTCGGCCACCACCCGCCCGGACTCCAGCACGTACGCCCGCCCGCACAGCTCGAACGCCAGCCGCGCGTTCTGCTCGATGAGCAGCACCGTCAGCCCCTGCGACCGGTTGAGCGCGGCCAGGTGCCCGGCCAGGTCGGTGATGACGCGGGGGGCCAGGCCGAGGGACAGCTCGTCCACGACGAGCACGGACGGGCGTGACATCATGGCCCGCCCGAAGGCGACCATCTGCTGCTCGCCGCCGGACAACACCCGGGCCGGCCGCCGCGCCACCTCGGCCAGGCGGGGCAGCAGCTCGTACACGAAGGAGGGGTCGCGCTCGCCGGAGCGCCAGCCGCCCAGGACCAGGTTGTCGGCGACGGACAGATCGGGGAAGAGCTGCCGACCCTCCGGGATCAGCGCCAGCCGGCCGCCGACCCCGACCGTGCCGGAGGCGGGCCGCAGCAGCCCGGCGAGGGTGTTGGCCAGCGTGGACTTGCCGGCTCCGTTGGGGCCGAGCAGGGCCACCATCTCGCCCTTGGCGACGTCGAGCGAGACGTGCTCCAGCGCCGTCGCGGTCCCGTACGAGACGACCAGGTCCCTGACCTCGATCATGAGGCCGGCCCCAGGTACGCGGCCAGCACCAGCGGGTCGGACCGCACCTCGGCGGGCGGGCCGTCGGCGATGACCCGGCCGAGGTCGAGCACCACGAGCCGGTCGGCGAGCCGGGTCACGAACGCGACGTCGTGCTCGACGAGCAGGATCGTCAGCCCGTCCGCCCGCAGCTCCTCCACCAGCCGCGCCAGCCGCTCGCGCTCCTGGCCGCGCAGCCCGGAGGCGGGCTCGTCGAGCAGCAGCAGCCGGGGCCGCGCGCACAGGGCGCGGGCCAGCTGGAGGGCGCGCTGCTGGCCGATCGGCAGGCGCTCGGCGGGGCGGTCGGCCCACTCGGCCAGGCCGACGCGTTCCAGAGCGGCCTGCGCCGACGCCGCGACGAGCCGTTCGTCGCGCCGGTGGCGCGGCAGCCGCAGCGCCGCCGACACGAAACCCGCGCCGGTGCGGCCGTGCATGCCCACCATGACGTTCTCCCTGACCGTCATGCCGCGGAACACCCGCGCCGCCTGGAACACGATCGACATGCCGAGCCGGGCGCGCCGGTGCGGCGGCAGCCGGTCGACCCGGTGGCCGAGGAACGAGATCCCGCCCCGGTCGGCCGCCAGATGGCCGGTGATCAGGTTGAACAGCGTGGACTTGCCGGCCCCGTTCGGGCCGATGATGCCGCAGACCTCGCCGTCGGCGACGCTCAGCGAGACGTCGCGGACGGCGTAGACGCCTCCGAAGGAGCGGGCGACCCCGTCGACGGCCAGCACCCGCTACCCCAGGGCGCTGACGGTCTTGGTGAGCTGCTCCATCGCCCACTCGGTCGGCACGAACTCGCCGTTGCGCACGGTGTTGACCGAGATGTACTCGGGGGACAGCCCGGAATGGTCGGTGGGGGAGTAGCGGAAGCGGCCGTTCGGGGTGACCAGGTCCATGGTCTCCAACGCCTGCTGGATCCTGGCCTGGTCGGTGCTGCCCGCCTTCCTGATCGCCTCGAACAGCAGCAGGCTCGCGCTGTAGCCGTCCTGCGCGAACTGCGGCGGCGGGTAGCCGTGCTCCTGCCGGTACGGCGTGGCCATCTGCTCGATGACCTGTTTCTGCTTCCCGGCCGGCAGGTGCTCGCCCACGACGCCGATGGCGCTCTGCACGGTCATGCCCTCGGCCGCGTTGCCCATCGGCTCCAGCCACAGGCTGCTGGCCTGCGACGCGGTCAGGAAGAGCGGCGTCTTCAGCCCCGAGGAGACGTACTGCTTGGCCGCCGTCACGCCGGGCGCGCCCGAGCCCCAGAACACCAGCGCCTCGGCGGCGGAGTCGCGCACGTGCTGGAACAGCGCGCTGAAGTCGGAGTTCGTGGTCTCGTACGGCTCGTCGACGGCGATCCGCACGCCGTATTCGGGGGCCAGCTCCACCATGGACTCGTGGCCGGACACCGAGTACGCGCTCTTGGAGTCCCACGCCACCGCGATGGTCCTGATGCCCTCGGCCTGGATGTACTGGAGGTACCGTTCGGCGTACATGCTGGACAGGGCGGGCGTGACGAAGATGTACGACTTGATCGGCTCGACCTGCTCCTGCGCCGGCGCCAGCGACAGGTACGGCATCCTGTCGCGCTGCGCCAGCGGCTCCACCGCGAGCGCCGAGTTGGAGAACACCGGCCCGATCAGCGCGTCGATCTCGCCCTTGATCTGGTTGTAGGCCACGATGCCCTGGTCGGGCGCGGTCTTGTCGTCGCGCGTGATCAGCTCGACCCGCCGGCCGAGCAGCCCGCCCTGCGCGTTGACCTGCTTGACCGCCAGCTCGACGGCCTTCTTGTCCTCGCTGCCGAGCGGCGTGTAGTTGCCGGTCAGGGAGACGATGAGCCCCACCCTGATGGGCTCCTGCGCACCCCCGCCGCCGCCGTCACCGCCGCACGCGGTCACTGCCAGGACGAAACAGACCAGAGACGGTAGAAGCCTGCGCATCAGGACCTCCGGGACCGGTGGTGCCCCGAACGTAGGCATGTACATTACGGCTGTCAAGACAACGCCCAACATCCCCAGGGGTGCGGCATGCGGCCTCAGTCGGCGATTCTCACCTTCCTCGGAGATCACGTGTACGGCCGCGGGATCTGCGTCTCGTCCGGGAGCTTCATCGAGGCGTTCGCCAAGATCGGGATCTCGGAGCAGGCCACCCGCTCCACGCTGACCCGGATGGTCCGGCGCGGACTGCTGCGCCGCCGCCGCTCGGGCCGGCGCATGTACTTCGGCCTCACCCCGACCAGCGCCGACGTGCTCAAGGACGGCGAGCGGCGCATCTGGCACAGCGGCGTCGTCAACGACGCCGGCGACGACCGGTGGACGCTGATCGGCTTCTCGCTGCCCGAGTCGTGGCAGCGCCAGCGGCACGAGCTGCGGTCGCGGCTGATCTGGGCCGGGTTCGGCCCGCTGCAGAACGGCCTGTGGATCGCCCCGGGCGAGGTCGACCCGCCGCGGGTGCCCGGGGTCGAGGTGAAGGTGTTCGCCGCCGAGCCGCGCAAGCCCACCGACATGCAGGCGCTGGTGCGGTACGCCTACGACCTGGACGGGCTCGGCCGGCGCTACCGGGAGTTCCTGCGCCTCTGGGACCGGGCCGACCCCGCCCCCGACGCGCCCGACGACCTGGCCCGCTCGCTCCTGCTGCTCACCGGCTGGCTCCAGCTGATCAGGACCGACCCGCGACTCCCGCTCCGCTACCTGCCGCACGACTGGCCGGCGGAGAAGGCCCAGCGGGTGTGCCACACGCTGTACGAGCGGTTCCGGCCGGAGGCGGTGGCGGTCGCCGAGCGGCTCCTGGACACCGTTCCCGATGACACGGTTCCCACGGAAAGGTGGGCAGAACGGTGACAGCCTTCACATGGTGGCCTAACTTGACCGTGAAGGAGCACTGATGCGGAACCAGGGGCTTGGATCATGGCCGGCGCGCCGGGCCCGCATGACGCCCGGGCGCGTGGCGCTGACCTGCCGGGGCCGCGACCTCACGTACGCCGACCTGCGCGAGCGCACGTACCGGCTGGCGTCCGCGCTGGCCGGGATGGGGGTGGGCCGTGGCGACCGGGTGGCCTACCTCGGGGCCAACGACCCCGCCATGGTCGAGACGTTCTTCGCGGCGGGGCTGCTGGGCGCGGTGTTCGTGCCGCTCAACAGCCGGCTGGCCACGCCCGAGCTGCGGTTCGTCCTGGAGGACGCGGACGCGTCCGTCCTGCTGCTCGGCGCGGGCCGCGACGGTGACGGGCTGCCGGGCCGGCACGTCCCGGCGGCCGCGTACGAGGACCTGCTGGCCTCCGGCGCGCCCGGGCCCGTCGACGAGCCGGTCGGCCAGGACGAGCCCTGCCTGATCATGTACACCTCCGGCACCACCGGCCGCCCCAAGGGCGCCGTGCTGACGCACGCCAACCTCATCTGGAACACCTTCAACCTGCTCGTGGACGTGCCGCTCGCGCACGACGAGGTCACGCTGGTCAGCGCGCCGCTGTTCCACATCGCGGCCCTGGCGCAGACGCTGATCCCGACCGTGCTCAAGGGCGGCCGGGCGGTGCTGGAGCCGTCGTTCGACGTGGAGCGCACGTTCGACCTGATCGAGCGGGAGCGGGTGACGGTGATGTTCGGGGTGCCGTCGATGTTCGCCTTCCTCGCCCAGTCGCCGCGCTGGCTCGGCGCCGACCTGTCCAGCCTGCGCCACCTGCTGTGCGGGGGCGCGCCGGTGCCCGAGCCGCTGATCCGGCGCTACCAGGACCGCGGGCTGACGTTCCTGCAGGGCTACGGCATGACCGAGACCGCCCCCGGCGCGCTCTTCCTCGGGGCCGAGCGCTCCGTCGACAAGGCCGGCACGGCGGGCGTGCCGTGCTTCTTCTCCGACGTGCGCCTGGTCGCGCCCGGCGGCGGGGGCGCGGGGCCCGGCGAGCCCGGCGAGGTGTACGTCCAGGGCCCCAACGTCATGCCCGGCTACTGGCGCCGCCCCGAGGAGACCGCCAAGGTGCTCTCGGCGGACGGCTGGTTCCGCTCCGGCGACGTCGGCGTGGCCGACGAGGACGGGTTCGTGCGCATCTCCGACCGGCTCAACGACGTG
>DASUCK010000018.1:0-8936 GCA_036276095.1 Nonomuraea sp.
CGCCTACACCGCCACCACGCACGCCGAGCTGGCGATGCTCGTCCAGGACCTGCCCGGCGCGGGGGCCGCGCCCGCGCCGCCGGCCGCGCCGCCGGCCGGGCCCGTGGGGCGGAAGCGGCGCTGGTTCGTCGGGATCATGGGCGACTCCAAGCGGCGCGGGAAGTGGCGGATCGACCAGGAGCTCGGCGCGGTGGCGGTGATGGGCGACGTGCTGCTCGACCTGCGCGAGGCCGAGGTGCGTACGGACTCGGTCGACATCACGGCCGTCGCGGTGATGGGAGACGTGAAGATCATCGTCCCGGACGGGGTCAACGTCGACCTCGAAGGCGTGGCGGTCATGGGCGACAAGAAGGTGAACGTGCTGGAGGCGGCGCCGGGCATGAACGTCCCCGTCGTACGGGTGCGCGCCTACGCCGTGATGGGCGACGTCAAGGTGGTCGGCGACTCCCGGGCGCAGCCGCTGAAGCGCGGTTTCGCGGCCTGGCGCGAGCACTGGCGCCAGATCCACGGCGAGGACTGGCGCGACCTCGGCAGGCAGATCCGCGCCGACTCCCGGGAGCTCCACAAGCAGCTCCGCGACCAGCACCGCGGCCTCGCCCGCGAGATCCGCAGACAGAACCGCGACCTTTTCCGCGGCCACTGACGGCCCTCGGCGACGTGCTAACCGGCCAGCGACACCGGGCCGAGCTGCGCGGCGGCGTACCGCTCCAGCAGCACGTCAACCAGCTCAGGCGCGGGACCGAGCACCTCGGCCACGGCCGCGGCTCCGGCCTCCAGCGTGGTGCGCCGCACCTTGTCGGCGAAGTAGCCGGGAGCCAGCAGGTACGGCGCCACGGCCACCCGCGGCGCCCCCGCCCGCACCAGCTCCGCCACCGCCCGCGCGGGTGACGGCTCGGCGGCCGAGGCGTACGCGGCCTCCACCGCCCACCAGCCGGCCCGCCGCCACGTCCGGGCCATCGCCGCGACCACCGCGTTGGCCCGCGCGTCGCTGGACCCGGCCGACACCAGCACCACCGCCGTGTCCGGGTCTCCGGCCGGCACGCCCGCCTCGGCCAGCCGCCGCTCCAGAGCCACGCGCAGGAGCGGATGCGGGCCGAGCGTGGTGCCGTGGTGGACGCGCAGGCGCGGCTCGCGCGCCCGCACCTCGTGCAGCGCCGCCGGCAGGTCCACCCGGCTGTGGTACGCCTCGGTGAGCAGCAGCGGCAGCACCACCGCCTCCTCCAGCCCGTGCAGCGCCCGGCCGAGCGTGGGAGCGCAGTGGTCCAGGTACGCCACCCGCACGTCGAGCGGCACCTGGTCGAGCAGCGCGGCCACGGTGGCGGCGGCACGCGGGTCGCGCGACCCGTGCGCCACCGCCACCAGGGGCACGCGGCCAGGGGGCGTCCCGCCTGCCAACGGGACGGTTCCCCTCCTGGGGATCACAGGTGAATGCCGCATTCGACCTTCCCCAGGCCCGCCCAGCGACCGCTGCGCGGATCCTCTCCCTGCGCGACCTGCCGCGTGCACGGCGCGCAGCCGATCGAGGGGTAGTTGTCGTAGTGCAACGGGTTGATCAGCACCCCGTTGTCGGCGATGTAGTTGTCGACGTCCTCCTGCGTCCAGGCGGCGATCGGGTTGACCTTGACCATCTGCCGCTTGGCGTCCCACTCCACGACCTTGGTGCCGGTCCGGCTGGGCGACTCGTCGCGGCGGATGCCGGAGATCCACGCCAGGTACGGCTCGAGCGCCCGGTTGAGCGGCTCGACCTTGCGCAGGTAGCAGCACAGGTCGGGGTTGCGGCCGAACAACCGCGGCCCGAGGTCGCGATCCTGCTCGGCGACCGTGCGCGACGGCTTCACGTCGATCACGTTGACGTCGTAGACCTGCCGCACCGCGTCGCGGGTGCCGATGGTCTCGGCGAAGTGGTAGCCGGTGTCGATGAACAGCACGTCGACGCCGGGCTTGACGCGGCTCACCAGGTCGATGAGGAGCGCGTCGCTCATCGAGGAGGTCAGGCAGAGCCGGTCGCCGAACGTGGCCGCCGCCCAGCGGATGATCTCGCGCGCGGAGGCGCCCTCCAGGAACGTCGCCGCGGACTCGACGATGTCCTGCAGGTCGAGCGTGCCGCGCTGAGATCTCAGACCGACCTCGATATCGACCAGCGTCATATCTTCACTCCGATTCCGAGAAATTTCAGCTTGAAGGCACGGGCGCAGGCCCGGCAGTACCAGCCGCCCTCGCTCCCCGAACCGGCGCCGTTCAGCTCGCCCTCGTAGGGCTCCAGGTCCTCGTCGCCGCAGTAGGGGCAGTGGAAGGGAACCGCTCGGGTGGTCATTTGAGGTCCGCCTCGTCCGCTCGCTGCACCCAGTCGGCGAACGACTCGCCTTCCTTGCGCTGGGCGTCGTAGTTCTTCACCACGCGCTCGACGTAGTCGGGCAGCGCCTTGGCGGTGGTCTTGAGCCCGCGCACCTTGCGGCCGAAGCCGGCGTTGACACCGAGTGAGCCGCCGAGGTGGATCTGGAAGCCCTCGACCTGGTCGCCGTTCTCGTCGACCACCAGCTGGCCCTTGAGCCCGATGTCGGCGACCTGGATGCGGGCGCAGGAGTTGGGGCAGCCGTTGACGTTGATGGTCAGCGGCTCCTCGAAGTCGGGCAGCCGCCGCTCCAACTCGTCGATGAGGTTCATCGCCGTGGCCTTGGTCTCGACGATGGCCAGCTTGCAGTACTCGATGCCGGTGCAGGCCATCGTCTGGCGGCGGAACGTGGACGGCCGCACCTGCAGGTCGTTGGCCTCCAGGTCGGCCACGATGGAGTCGACCTGCTCGGGCGCGACGTCGAGGATGACCATCTTCTGCTCGACCGTGGTGCGCACCCGGCCGGAACCGTGGCGCTCGGCGATGTCGGCGATCGTGTGGAGGGTGTCGCCGTCGAGCCGGCCCACCTTGGGGGCGAAGCCGACGTAGAAGGTGCCGTCCTTCTGCGGGAAGACGCCCACGTGGTCGCGGCGGCTGCCCCGCGGCGGCTCGGGGGCGGGCCCGTCGGGCAGCGCCGCTTTCAGGTATTCGGTCTCGAGGATCTCGCGGAACCTCTCGACGCCCCAGTCGTTGACCAGGAACTTGATCCGCGCCCGGTGCCGCAGCCGGCGGTAGCCGTAGTCGCGGAAGATGCCGACGACGCCTTCGAACACGTCGCTCACCTGCTCGGGCCGGACGAACACGCCGAGCCGCTTGCCGAGCATCGGGTTGGTGGAGAGCCCGCCGCCCACCCACACGTCGTAGCCGATCTCGCCGCGCTCGCCGACCACGCCGACGAACGCCACGTCGTTGATCTCGTGGACGGTGCAGTGGGCCGGGCAGCCGCTCAGCGCCGACTTGAACTTGCGCGGCAGGTTCGAGTACGCCGGGTTGCCGATCACCCGGTCGTGGACCTCGCGGATCTGCTCGGTCGCGTCGAGCACCTCGTCGGCGTCGATGCCGGCCAGCGGACAGCCCAGGATGACGCGCGGGGTGTCGCCGCACGCCTCGGTGGTGGACAGGCCGACGGCCTCCAGGCGCTCCCAGATGTCGGGCACCGACTCGATCTCGATCCAGTGGAGCTGGATGTTCTGGCGGTCGGTCAGGTCGGCGGTGCCGCGGCCGTACTCGTTGGAGATGTCGGCGATCGTGCGCAGCTGGGCCAGGTCGAGCTGGCCGCCGTCGATGCGTACGCGCAGCATGAAGTAGCGGTCGTCGAGCTCCTCGGGTTCGAGGATGGCGGTCTTGCCGCCGTCGATGCCGGGCTTGCGCTGGGTGTAGAGGCCGTACCAGCGCATGCGGCCGCGCAGGTCGGCGGGGTCGATCGAGTCGAAGCCACGCTTGGAGTAGATGTCGATGATGCGCCGGCGGACGTTGAGGCCGTCGTCGTTCTTCTTGTTCTCTTCGTTCTTGTTGAGCGGCTCACGGTAGCCGAGAGCCCACTGGCCTTCGCCGCGCGGGCGCTTGTGGTGCCGGCTGGCAGGAGTGCGGCTGGCAGGGGTGCTCATTGCGCGTCCTTCGGATTCATGGGCGCGCGCAGATCTCTCCGGCCTCGTCATCGAGGGGCAGGAAAAGTCAGGAGGATTGCGACGCGCTCAGCGGCAGAGTCGATCGGGTTATCGGGCGTCGCAACAGATGGCACTGCGGACACGCTGGAGGTCGACGTGGCGTCGACCGACGAGCATGGGGTCCGCTGGCATGCCTCGACGATACCCCGGCCGTCCCAGATGTCCAAGACGGGGTCCAAAGTGTGGGACTACCCGGTTCAGCCCTGCCGGCGCCAGCCCAGCTCCGAGTCCTTGGGGACCGCCTCGGGCTTGTGCTGGCAATCGCACCAGGAGCCGCCTCGGCAGTCCTCGTGCCGGCGCTGCTTGCAGCTCTCGCAGATCACAATCCGTATTATTCTCCTAGAACGTTATTCGGGGTTAGGCTGGCGGCCGTGGATCTCATGGCCGAGCTGCTCGCCGACCTCCGCGCCGAGACCGCGTCCTTCGAGGCGCTGCTCCGGCCCCTGCGCGACACCGACTGGGGCCTCGCCACACCCGCGGAGGGGTGGGCGGTCCGCGACCAGGTGAGCCACCTGGCCTGGTTCGACGACGCCGCGGTCAGGGCCGTCACCGACCCCGAGGGCTTCCGCGCCCTGGTCGCCGGCCTCCGCTCGGTCGACGACCCCGTGCTGGAGGCGCGCGGCCGGCCGCCCGCCGACCTCCACGCCTGGTTCCGCGCCGCCCGCGACCGCAGCGTCGAGGCGTTCGCCGGGCTCGGCGCCCGCGACCGGGTGCCGTGGTTCGGCCCGGCCATGTCGGCGGCGTCGTTCGTCACCGCGCGGCTGATGGAAACCTGGGCGCACGGCCAAGACGTCGCCGACGCGCTCGGCGTGGCCAGGGAGCCGACCGCCCGGCTGCGGCACGTGGCCATGATCGGGTTCCGGGCGCGGCCGTACAGCTTCGCCGTGCGCGGCCGGCCCGAGCCGGCCGAGCCGGTGCGCGTGGAACTGGTCATGCCGGACGGCGCCGGGTGGACGGCCGGCCCGCCGGACGCGGCCGCCGTCGTCCGCGGCCTCATGCTCGACTTCTGCCTCGTCGTCACCCAGCGGCTCCACCTGTCGGACGCCGCCCTGGACCTGCGCGGCGCGCCGGCCAGGGCCTGGATGGAGATCGCCCAGGCGTTCGCCGGTCCCCCCGGGAAGGGGCGGAGTCCCAGGTCAGGGTGAGGTCAGGGACGTATGGGGCACGCGCGGTGACCTGCTGGAAAGCATGCGGACGATGCTCCACCTCATCTGGCCGGTCTTCGCGGGGCTCTGGCGGCGATCGGCCACGTCGTCACCTCGACCCCGCTGTTCCGGTCCGTCGTCGGCATCCCGATGGGCGTGGCGACCATCAAACTCGTCCCCGTCTCCCTCCTTCCGCTGCGAGCCCGCATCGTGGGCGACGACTGGGGCAGGTGGCCCGACGTAAGCTGTGCCGAAGAGTCGCCGAAGAGTCGCCGAAGAGTCACTGCGAAACGTTGGGTGCCATGACGTCCACCGAAGCGCCCCCCCGGCCCAAAAGAGGGCTCGCCTCCAACGCCCGGGCGAGGCTGACCTGGGTGCTCGACACCAAGTCGTGGGCGATCGTGCGCGCGGCGACGAACGCCGGCGTCACCTACCGGGTGACCGGTCTCGCCGGCGAGGCGGCGTTCTTCGCGCTGCTGTCGCTGCCGCCGTTCGTGCTGGGGCTGATCGGCGTGCTCGGCAAGCTCGGCACCTGGCTCGGCGGCGCCGTCGTCGAGCAGGTCAAGAGGTGGGTGATCGAGCAGGCCGGGCTGCTGTTCACCGACGACGCCGTGGCCAAGGTGGTCAATCCGCTCATCACCGACGTGCTGAGGGACGACGCGAGCAAGGTGTCCATCATCTCGCTGGGCTTCCTGCTGTCGCTCTGGTCCGGCTCCCGGGCCCTGTACGTCTACGTCGACCTCATCTCCGTCGCCTACGGCCTCGGCGAGGAGCGCGGCATCATCCGCACCCGCCTCATGTCCTTCGGCCTCTACATCGTCGGCCTGGTCATCGCCATCATCGTCATGCCGATCCTGGTCGTCGGCCCCACCCTGCTCAAAGACGCCCTGCCCGGCGAGTACGGCATCATGATCGACCTCCTCTACTGGCCGGTGGTGATCATCGGCTCGGTGCTGTCGCTCACCGTCCTCTACCACGTCAGCGTGCCGGTGCGCACCAAGTGGTACCGCGAGCTGCCCGGCGCGATCCTGGCCCTGTTCCTGTGGATCGTGTGCGCCGCGGTGCTGCGCGCCGTGCTGGCCGCGTGGTTCTCGCCCGTCTCCGTGTACGGCTCCCTCGCCGCCCCCATTGCGTTGCTGCTCTGGCTCTACATCACGGCGCTGGCCGTGCTCATCGGGGCCATCCTGAACGCCGAGGTCGATCGGCTCTGGCCCGGAGTGAGCCGGACGAAGTAGCGCCCGCGCGGCAGCAGTGATCATGAAGACTGCGGCCCCGCCGCATCCGCTATCGTCTAGAGCGAGACGCGACTGGCGCATTGGGTGGGATCGACCACCGGGGAGCGAAGGGAGCGGAGGCCGTGCGCCTGGGTCTTCGCACGTTGTCACCGATGACAGGAGAGTCATGAGTTCTCTCGCCAGCGTCGACCCGCAGATCGCCGAGCTCATCAAGGCCGAGGAGCGGCGGCAGGCCGACACGGTCAAGCTCATCGCGTCGGAAAACTACGTCTCCAAGGCCGTCCTGGAGGCCACCGGCACCGTCCTCACCAACAAATACTCCGAGGGCTACGCCGGCAAGCGCTACTACGAGGGCCAGCAGGTCATCGACCAGATCGAGACCGTGGCCATCGAGCGCGCCAAGGCGCTGTTCGGGGTCGGCCACGCCAACGTCCAGCCCTACTCGGGCTCGCCCGCCAACCTCGCCGTCTACATGGCGTTCGCGCAGCCCGGCGACACCGTGATGGGCATGGGCCTGCCGTTCGGCGGCCACCTCACCCACGGCTGGTCCGTCTCGGCCACCGGCAAGTGGTTCAACCCGGTCCGCTACGGCGTGCGCAAGGACACCGGCCGCATCGACCTCGACGAGGTCAGGGAGCTCGCGCTCCAGCACCGTCCCAAGCTGATCTTCTGCGGCGGCACCGCGATCCCGCGCGTCATCGACTTCGAGGGCTTCGCCTCGATCGCCCGTGAGGTCGGCGCGGTGCTGGCCGCCGACATCGCCCACATCGCGGGCCTGGTCGCCGGCGGCGCCCACCCGTCCCCGGTCGGCCACGCCGACGTGATCTCCACGACCACCCACAAGACGCTGCGCGGCCCGCGCGGCGCCATGCTCATGGCCACGAGCGACGAGCACGCCACCGCGCTCAACAAGGCCGTCTTCCCCGGCCTGCAGGGCGGCCCCCACAACCACACCACCGCGGCCATCGCCGTCGCGCTCCACGAGGCCGCCCAGCCCGCCTTCCGCGACTACGCCCACCAGGTCGTCGCCAACGCCAAGGCCCTGGCCGACGAGCTCGCCGCACGCGGGTTCGACCTGGTGTCCGGCGGCACCGACAACCACCTGATCCTGCTCGACCTGACCCCCAAGGGCATCGGTGGCAAGCCGGCGGCCCAGGCGCTCGACCGCGCCGGCCTGGAGACCAACTACAACACGGTGCCGTTCGACCCGCGCAAGCCGTTCGACCCGTCCGGCATCCGCATCGGCACCCCGTCGGTCACCTCGCGCGGCATGGGCGAGGCGGAGATGCGCCAGATCGGCGCCTGGATCGACGAGGTGGTCACCGCCGTCGCCAAGGGCGACGCCGAAGACGTGATCACGCGCGTCCACCACGAGGTCAGCGCCCTCACCGCGCAGTTCCCCGCGCCCGGTCTCTGAAGCCTTCCCCTTCTGCGGAGGCCCCACGGGGATGGGGCGCCCCGCCGCACGGGCTCCCGGTGTGCGGCGGGGCGTTCGGCGCGAGTGGAGCTGCCGGAGTGTCCCTCGCGCCCGCGCGGTGCCGGGTCAGGCCGGGACGGTGAGCAGCTTCCTGCCGGTCGCGGTCACCACTTCGAAGTGGTCGATGTCCGTCAGCTGGGTGGCGCTGCCGCCGTGCATGTAGAGGGGGTCGGGTGAGCCCGGCACTCCGTACCCGGCTGGAGGCACGGACCACCCGGTCATCACCCGGCGCTCTCCCGACCTGCCCACGGAGATCAGCTCGCACTCCAGGGGCCCTTTGACGCCGGCCAGCTTCAACGCCGCGTGGGTGCCCCAGCCCTTCGACTCCACCACCAGGCCGCCGGTGACGCCGTCGACGCCCTTGCCCTCGATGGGGCGGCCGTCGGCGTAGAACTGCTCGGCCGGCCCCATGTGGGTGCCCATGTGACCGCCGTGCCCCTGGGCGACCTCCGGCGCGCCGCCGCCGGTGAGCTGCGTGCCGACGGTCAGCCCGCCCGCCACCAGCGTGACCGCCGCGGCCATGCCGATGACGAACGTCCCCCTGCGCGTCCGCCGCTGCGCCGCCCGCTTGCGGCGCAGCAGGTCGATCGCCGGGGCCGGCGCGGGCGGTCGGTCGTCCTCGACCGGACCGCCGAGCCCGTTCAGGACGTGGGCCACGTCGGCCAACTCGGTCAGCTCGGAGCGGCAGGAGGCGCAGAACAGGAGGTGAGCCTCGAACGCTTCCCTGTCGTCCGCTTCCAGCAGACCCAGCGCGTACGCGCCCACGTCCGTGTGCTCGACTCTCGATGTCACGCCGTCACCCCCCTCTCCTCCAACGCGATCCGCAGCGCGCGGACGGCGTAGTAGACCCGGGACTTCACGGTGCCCACCGGGATGCCGAGCGCCGCGGCGGCGTCGTTGACGGACCGGTCGCGCAGGATCGTCTCGTTGAGGATCTCGCGGTGGGCCGGGGACAACGCCTTCAGCGCCTCTGACACGACCACCTGGTGCAGCAGTCCCTCCATCTCGTCCGGCACGGGC
>DASUCK010000019.1:0-2096 GCA_036276095.1 Nonomuraea sp.
ACACGTGGCCTTCGCCGCTGGTGCCGTCACTGCCTGTTATGCGACGACCGTGATGCTGGTGCGCTGTGACGTGAAGGGGAATCTGGCCTGGTCCACGGCGGGTCAGATGGGGTTCATGACGGTGCAGGTGGCGGTAGGAGCGCTCCCTGCGGCGCTGCTCCACATCGTCGGCCACGGCATGTTCAAGGCCGCGCTGTTCCTCGGCGCCGGCGGCTCGGTCACGGCCCATCACCGCCACCACCAACGCCCTGCCCCACAGGTCGTCGCCCGGGGCGTTCGGCTGGGCGTGGCGCTGCTCGTGCCGGCCGCGGCGCTGTGGGCCGCGTTCCAGGTCTTCCACCCGCACCTGTCGCCGGCGGCGGGCGTGCTCGTCACGGTGTTCGCGTGGGCAACAGCAGCCCGGGCCGTCGCGGGGTGGCTGCGGGCGGCGCCGTTCCGGCCCGGCCCCGCCGTCGCAACCGCGGCCTTCGGTGTCGTCGCCGGATTGTTCGCCTACATCGGCGGGCTCACCGCCGTGGAGACCTTCGTCGCTGACGCGCTACCCGGCGAGGTCGCCGAGCCGGTCAGCTCCGCTCTCCTCATCGCGACGCTCGTCGCGATCGTCCTCTTGGTCGCCGTCGTCTGGTTCACTCCAGGGGAGCGGATGCGCAGGTTCCGCAGCCGCGTGTACGCCTTCGCTCTCACCTCGGCGCCCGTCGCCTCAGAGTTGACGACCCGAGGTAGTTCGACGGGGGTTGCGCCCGTCCCCGAAAGCCGCCACCTCCCGCCGCGCGTGGAGCTGGCCCGATCCACACGATCGACATGAGCGACGGAAACGACGGCCACCGCGAACGATCTGCCCGCCACACCGAACTGCTCGCCGACGTCTCCAAAGCGGCGGAGATCATTGCCCCGCTTTGGCCGCTGTCCAGCTTCGTGGCCGTCAATCCGCTCCTCGGCCTCCAGCACCTGCCCTTCGACGACGCCACCGCCGTCGCCCGGCGGTGGTTGCGGGCGCGCACCCATCTGACGCTCGCCGCGTTCCGCCAGTCCCATGCGCGCGGGGTAACCACCGATGCCGATCTCCGGCGCGCCATCGTCGAAGTCGACCCGAGCCTCGCGTCGAAGCTCGGCTTCGAGATCGGGGGGCGAGCGGTCGATGCGGTGGAAGTGGTCCGATTCGACCTCCTCGTGGGACCGGACGACAAGCCTCGCGAGACGGCCGGCGATCGCGTCGGCCGCACGGATGTCGGGACCGTCCGCGCGGTCAGCCAGATCGTGGCGGCGTGGTGTGCGGTCTTCGTCGACGAGGCCGGCGCTCCATGGCCCATGCCCGGCCGGGAGCACGGCTTCTTCCATGCGTGGCGCGAGCTCGCGCCCCACGACCGGCGGCTCCGGCGCCTGGCTGGCCCGAACGGGATGCAGTGGCTGGCGCAACTCTCTGATCGTCCGGTCGAGGCACTCGCCGCTTCCCTCGATGCGCTGGATATCCACGGTGATCGCGTCGATGCCCTCCGCGAGCACCTCGGCCGCCTTCCGGGCTGGGCCGGGTACGCGCGCTGGCACGATGAGTGGGCTCCGCCTGGCCACGATCGTCCGGCGTTGCGCCTCGTGGACCTCCTCGCCGTGCAGGTGGCGGCAACGGCGGCGGCAGCCCATGGCACGGTTCCCCAGCAGCCACCGCAGGACCAGGACCAGGAAGCCGAGAAGCTCCTCGAAGACCGGGTGACGGCGGTACTCGCCGCGCTTGGCAGCACCTCCGACGATCCCTTCGTAACCTCCGCCGTGCGTGGCATCCTTCAGGAGGTGCCGCCCCCGGTGCGGAAGGCGATGTGGCTCGAGGCGAAGGAGGGTAACTTCCGCGATCGTCTGCTGGGACTGCTGAGCCGCCCGGACCCCGGCCCGGTCGCCAAGCGGCCGGACGTCCAAGCGGCCTTCTGTATCGACGCCCGCTCGGAGGGCCTGGTACGGCACCTCCAGGCATGCGGCCCCTACGACACCTTCGGGTTCGCCGGGTTCTTCGGCGTTCCGGTGCGCTGGCGGCCGCTGGGGTCGACGGAGAGCCAGCCGCGCTGCCCGCCGCTGTTGACGCCTGAGCACGAGGTCGCGGAGCAGCC
>DASUCK010000020.1:0-16067 GCA_036276095.1 Nonomuraea sp.
CCAAAGCCGCCAGCCCCGCGCGGGTCCGGCAGGCGGCGCGGGACTCGAGCGCCCCCTGAAGAAGGTCGCTAGCCGACTGCGCCTTCCATCTGCAGCTCGATCAGCCGGTTGAGCTCGAGCGCGTACTCCATGGGCAGCTCACGCGCGATCGGCTCCACGAAGCCGCGCACGATCATCGCCATCGCCTCGTCCTCGTCGAGCCCGCGGCTCATGAGGTAGAACAGCTGATCCTCGCTGACCTTGGAGACCGTGGCCTCGTGGCCCATCGAGACGTCGTCCTCGCGGACGTCGACGTAGGGGTAGGTGTCGGAGCGGCTGATCTGGTCGACGAGCAGCGCGTCGCACTTGACCGTGCTGGCGCTGCCGTGTGCGCCCTCCTCGATCTGCACCAGACCGCGGTAGGAGGTGCGGCCACCGCCGCGCGCCACCGACTTGGAGATCACGCTGGAGCTGGTATGGGGCGCCAGGTGCACCATCTTGGAGCCGGCGTCCTGGTGCTGGCCCTCGCCGGCGAACGCGACGCTCAGCGTCTCGCCCTTGGCGTGGGGGCCCATGAGGTAGACGGCCGGGTACTTCATCGTCACCTTGGAGCCGATGTTGCCGTCGATCCACTCCATGGTCGCGCCCTCGTAGGCCACGGCGCGCTTGGTGACCAGGTTGTAGACGTTGTTGGACCAGTTCTGGATGGTCGTGTAACGGCAGCGGGCGTTCTTCTTCACGATGATCTCGACGACCGCGCTGTGCAGGGAGTCGGAGGAGTAGATCGGCGCCGTACAGCCCTCGACGTAGTGGACGTAGGAGCCCTCGTCGACGATGATCAGGGTGCGCTCGAACTGGCCCATGTTCTCGGTGTTGATCCGGAAGTAGGCCTGCAGCGGGATCTCGACCTCGACGTTCGGCGGCACGTAGATGAACGAGCCGCCCGACCACACGGCGGTGTTGAGCGCGGCGAACTTGTTGTCGCCGACCGGGATCACCGAGCCGAAGTACTCCTTGAAGATCTCGGGGTGCTCCTTGAGGCCGGTGTCGGTGTCGAGGAAGATCACACCCTTGGCCTCAAGGTCTTCGCGGATCTTGTGGTAGACGACCTCCGACTCGTACTGGGCGGCCACGCCGGCGATCAGGCGCTGCTTCTCGGCCTCGGGGATGCCCAGCTTGTCGTAGGTGTTCTTGATGTCGGGGGGCAGTTCGTCCCAGGAGGCGGCCTGCTTCTCGGTCGAGCGCACGAAGTACTTGATGTTGTCGAAGTCGATGGCCGTCAGGTCGGCGCCCCAGGTCGGCAGCGGCTTCTTGGCGAACAGCCGGAGACCCTTGAGGCGCAGGTCAAGCATCCACTCCGGCTCGTTCTTCAGCGCGGAGATCTCTCGGACGACCTCCTCGGACAGGCCGCGCTTGGCCGCTGCGCCCGCGATGTCCGGGTCGGCCCAGCCGAACTTGTAATTCCCGAGGCCTTCCAGCTCCGGGCGGTCGGTGACAGTCACCTTCCGGTCTCCTTGCTCTTGTCTCTATGTGCGGATGTGCCCAGCGTCTGTGGGCTCACGTGCGTCGTGCAGACCCCGTCGCCGTGGGCGATCGTGGCCAGGCGCTGCACCGGTGTGCCGAGCAGCTGCGCGAACGCCTCCGTCTCGGCCTCGCAGAGCTGCGGGAACTCCGCCGCCGCGTGGGCCACCGGGCAGTGATGCTGACAGAGCTGGTCGCCGCCCGACTTGGCCTTGCTGGCCGAGGCGGCGTACCCCTCCGCCGACAGCGCCTGCGCCAGCACCTGAACGCGCTGGTCCGCCGGCACCGTCCGCATGACCGGCTCCAGCCGCTTGAGCAGGCCCGCGACCTGCGAGCGGGCGAAGTCGGCCACCGCGTCCTGTCCCATGCGCTCGGCCAGGTAGCGCAGCGCGCTCCCGGCGAGGTCGTCATAGGCGTGCTCGAAGGCACTGCGCCCCGCGTCGGTGATGGCGAACAGCTTGGCCGGTCGCCCGCGCCCGCGCTGACCGCGCTGGCGCGCCGTGCGAGGCTCTATCATCCCCTCGGCCAGCAGGGCGTCGAGGTGACGCCGCACCGCTGCGGGTGTGAGCCCGAGCCGCTCGCCGAGGGCGGCGGCCGCGACGGGACCATGCTCAAGAATCAGCCGGGCGACGCGGGCGCGCGTGCCGCGCTCGCTGCCGGGCTCCATCATGGGCATGTTTTTCACAACATCAGTGTGCCGTAATTCCTTCCCGCTTCACAAACGGTTCGGCACAGCTTCCCGATGCAATTTGTCACGCAGGGTAGCCTTACCTAACCCCAACGGCCCACCCGCGGCGCCCGACTCGCGGGCCTGGCCCACGGCCGGGCCAGGGTGACGAACACCAGCGCGGCGCACGCGACGAGCCCGAGCATGATCGCGGCCATGGGGGTCGCCGTGCCGGACCCGGCCAGGCCGACCGCCGGCGCGGACATCCCGCCGAGCGCGAACTGCAGCACCCCGGCCAGCGCGGAGGCGGTGCCCGCCACCTGGGCGGGCTGCGAGGCCAGCGCGAGCGCGGCCGTGCCCGGCAGCACCAGCCCCAGACCCAGCATGATCACGAACAGCCCGGTCACGACGCCTCCCAGGCCGAGCCCCGTGAGCACCGCGGTCAGCAGCACGCCCGCCCCCACCAGCCCGGTGGACAGCCCGACGACGACCAGCGCGAGCGGCTGCACCCGGCCCGACAGCCGGCCGCCGACCTGGGCCATGCCGATCAGCGCGAGGGCGTTGAGTCCGAAGATGAGCGAGAACTGCTGCGGGGTGGCGCCGTAGATCTCCTGGAGCACGAACGGCGAGCCGGAGATGTAGCCGAACATGGCGCCGAAGAGCAGGCCGCCGGTGAGCGCGTACCCCATGAACGCGCGGTCGCGCAGCAGGCGCCAGAACGTGCGGACGGTGTGCTTGAGCCCGCCGCTCTCGCGCCGGTCGGCGGGCAGCGTCTCGCGCACGCCCGGCAGCACCGCGAGCGTCAGCACCAGCCCGGCCACGCTGAGCGCCACGAACACGCCGCGCCAGGAGGTGAACGCCAGCAGCTGCGCCCCGGCGATCGGGGCGAGGATCGGAGCCAGGCCGCTGACCAGCATGAGGGTGGCGAAGACGCGGGCGATGCCGGCGCCGTCGTACAGGTCGCGCACGACCGCCCGGACGATGACCAGGGCCGCGCCGCCGAGCATGCCCTGCAGCAGCCGGAAGGCGATCAGCATGGGCACCGACGGCGCGAACGCGCACAGCAGCGAGGCCACCATGAACCCGGCCACACCCACGATCAGCGGCACCCGGCGCCCGCGCACGTCGCTGACCGGCCCGGCGATGACCTGGCCGACGGAGATGCCGGCGAGGCAGGCGGTGAGCGTGAGCTGGACCTGCGCGGGCGCGCTGAGCATCTCGGAGGCGATGGCGGGCAGCGAGGGGAGGTACATGTCGATGGACAGCGGGCCGATCGCCGACAGCGCGCCGAGGAGCAGCAGGAGCGGCCCGCGGCGGCCCTCCTGCCCCGGTCGGACGGCGGCGGACGTGGCTTGGGCCACGGACATTCGTGATTCCCTCTCCCTCGCAGGCGGCGTGGCCCACGAGGGCCGAGAGCATCAAACCAGGATCCGGTCCCCCCAATTCCCGCTTATCAGATATTTCGTGAAGTTTCCGTGCTCGCCCCCGGCTCCGGCACGGGAACGGCCCCGTCCGGGGAGGAACGGGTCAAGGGGTGCCCATTTCCGGCCATGCCGTTTCCGGCCAGGTCGACCTGCGGGCCGGACCGCGTGGCCCGGTCCCTAAACTCGTGGCCATGGACTCCCCAGCCGTCGAGATCATCGACCTGGTCAAACGCTACGGCGGCACCACCGCGCTCGACGGCCTCTGCTTCCGTGCCGAGCGCGGCGCGGTCACCGCCGTGCTCGGGCCCAACGGCGCGGGCAAGACGTCCACGGTCGAGATCTGCGAGGGCTTCCGCCCGGTCGACGCGGGCACCGTCAAGGTGCTCGGGCTGCCGCCCGACCGGCCCGAGCTGCGACCGCGGGTCGGGGTCATGCTGCAGGCGGGCGGCGTGCCGCCGGCGATGCGCTGCGCCGAGTGGCTGCGGCTGGTCTCGCGCTTCCACGCCCGCCCGCTCGACGCCGGCGCGCTGCTGGAGCGGCTGGGGCTGACCGCCTGCGCCCGCACCCCCTACCGGCGGCTGTCCGGCGGGCAGCAGCAGCGGCTGTCGCTGGCCGCGGCCGTGATCGGGCGGCCGGAGCTGGTCTTCCTCGACGAGCCGACCGCCGGGCTCGACCCGCAGGCCCGGCACGCCTGCTGGGTGCTGGTCGGCGAGCTGCGGCAGGCCGGGGTGTCGGTGGTGCTGACCACCCACCACATGGACGAGGCCGAGCGGCTGGCCGACCACGTGGTGATCATCGACAGGGGGCGGGTGGTGGCCGAGGGCACGCCCGCCTCGCTGACCGGCGCCGAGCGGCAGCTCCGCTTCCGCGCCCGGCCCAGCCTGGCGCTGGAGGAGCTGCTCAACGCGCTCCCGGCGGGCAGCGCGGCCAAGGAGTCGCCGGCCGGCCACTACATCATCGAGGGCCAGGTGGGGCCCGAGCTGCTGGCCACGGTGACCGCGTGGTGCGCGGCCGAGGGCGTCACGGCCGACGACCTCCGCATCGAGCGCCGCACCCTCGAAGACGTCTTTCTGGAGCTGACCGGCAGGGAGCTGCGTTGACCGCGAAACTCATCGGCCTTACGCGCGTCGGGAGGCGGCGGTGACCGCGAGCGGGCTCGACTTCACGCCCGCGCCAGGGGCGGCGCCGTTCTCGCGGATGGTGACGGCGCAGGCGGGGGCGGAGATCAGGGCGATGCTGCGCAACGGCGAGCAGCTGCTGCTCACGCTCGTCATCCCGGTGCTGCTGCTGGTCGGCTTCTCGCTGGCGCCGCTGGTCGACGTGGGCGGGGGGCGGCGGATCGACTTTCTCGCGCCCGGCGTGCTGGCGCTGGCGGTCATGTCGACGGCGTTCACGGGGCAGGCCATCGCGACCGGGTTCGAGCGCCGGTACGGCGTGCTCAAGCGGCTGGGGGCGACGCCGCTGTCCAGGTCCGGGCTGATGTTGGCCAAGACGGGCGCCGTGGTGGCCGTCGAGGTCGTCCAGACCGTGGTGATCGTGGCGGTGGGGCTGGCGCTGGGGTGGCGCCCGCACGGGTCGTTCCTGAGCGCGGCGCTGCTCGTCGTGCTGGGCACGGCGGCCTTCAGCGGGCTCGGGCTGCTCATGGCGGGCACGCTGCGGGCGGAGGCGACACTGGCCGCGGCCAACCTCGTCTACCTGGTGCTGCTCGGGGCCGGCGGGGTGCTCTTCCCGCTGTCGAAGTTTCCCGAGGGGGTGCGGCCGGTGCTGGAGGCGTTGCCCATCTCGGCGCTGACCGGCGGGCTGCGCGCGGTGCTGGCCGAGGGGGCTGCGCTGCCGCTGGCGTCGCTGGGGGTGCTGGCCGCCTGGGCGGTGCTGTCGCTGGCGCTGGTGTCGCGGACGTTCCGCTGGGAGTGACGCCGCGCGGGGAGTGACGCCGCGGTCACTCCGGCTGCGGTTCGGGGCGGGCGGCGTGGAGGGCGGCGTAGCGGCGGCGGGTGAGGGCGGAGACGGCGGTCAGGGGGATCGCGCTGGCCGCCGCCAGGCCGAACAGCAGCGCGTAGCGGCCGTCCTCGGCCAGCGGCCCGGCCGCCCATGACGCGATCCCGCTGCCCAGGAAGAGGGCGGCGGCGAAGAACGCGATCGTCGTCCCTCTCGCCTCCGGCACCAGCGAGGTGGCCCACGTCTGCAGCGAGGAGTGCAGGAACGACCAGCCGCCGCCGAGCAGCAGCGCCGTGACGGCCACCGTCGCCATGCTCACGTGCGCCGACACGAGCGCGAACCCGGCGCACATCTGCGTGCCGCCCACGGTCATCAGCACCGGTACGGGCCACCGCCCCGCCAGCCGCTTGACCAGCTTGGCGAACGCCCACAGGCCCAGCCCGTACGCGGTGATGGCCAGCCCCGCCACGGCCGCGCCGAACCCGACGTGCTCCAGCGCCGTGGCCAGGAACGGCAGGCCGCCTAGCATGATCGCCCCCTCGGTGAAGGCCAGCGCGAAGACCAGCAGCGCCCAGCGGCGGCCGAGCACCATGCCCAGGCTCCGCCACACACCTCTCCCGGCATCCGGCCGCCCCACGCCCGCCCGGCCCGCGGCTGGCCCCCCATCCGCCTTTCCCGCATCCGGCTCCCGTGGCTCCCTTTCCCCAGGCGGCCCGGGGCGGGCGGGTTCGGGGAGGGAGCGCAGGGCCAGGGCGCAGACCAGGGCGCAGGCGGCGGGTACGGCGACGGCGACGCGCCAGTTCAGCAGGCCCGCGAGCACGCCGCCGAGCCCGGTCGCCAGGGCCGTGCCCAGCGCGGACGCGCTCATCAGGTCGGTGAGGGCCCGCTGCCGGACGCCGGCCCGTACGGTGTCGCCCACGTACGCCAGGCCAGTGGGGATGACCGCGCCGAAGCAGGCGCCGGTCACGACGCGGGCCGCGACCAGCGCGCCCAGCACCGGCATGAGCGCCGACACCAGCCCGGCGAGGGCCGCGCCGAGGAGCGCGCCGCGCATCATCCGCACCCGCCCGAACCGGTCGGACAGCACTCCCCACAGCGGCTGCGTGAGCCCGTACGCCAGGTAGTAGCCGCTGGCGGCGGCGACCGAGGCCGACAGCGGGACGCCCAGGTCGAGGGCGATCAGCACGAGCATGGGGCTGACGGCGAAACGGTCGAAGGTGCTGACGAACGCGGCGACGGACAACCCCAGCGGGGGCCGGGTGAGGGACGCGGAGCGGCTGGGGGATTTCATATGGCACCACCCTAGAGCCGGAAATGTCGTAGACCCTCAGTAGGCTCAGCACGGTCGGCATAACCCCAGGAAAACCTTCCGGAGGAGTCCCGTGAACGCCTTCGCCCTCGACGACCCGTTCGACCGCGGCTCCGGCCTGGGCAGGCCGGGCAACGTGTTGCGGGCGGCGGCGGACTCGATCCCGCCCTCGTCCCTGGTGCTGCTGGGCATCGTGGCGGTGCAGCTCGGGGCGGCGTTCGCCAAGGAGTTGTTCGCGGCGTTGCCGCCGACGGCGGTGGTGTTCCTGCGCATCGCGGCCGGGGCGCTCATCATGGGGGCGTTCGTCCGCCCGAGGGCGGTCAGAGGGCTGCGGCGGCGCGACTGGGCGGTGGGGATCGCGTTCGGGCTCACGCTGGCGCTGATGAACCTGTCCTTCTACGAGGCGCTGGCGCGGCTGCCCCTGGGGATCGCGGTGGCGATCGAGTTCCTCGGGCCGCTGGGCGTGGCGGTCGCGGCCTCGCGGCGGCGGATCGACCTGCTGTGGGTCGGGCTGGCCGGGGCGGGCGTGGCGCTGCTGGCGCCATGGGGGCAGTCGGCGTCCGCGAGCTGGCTCGGGATCGGGTTCGCGACGGTGGCGGGGGCGTGCTGGGCGGCGTACATCCTGCTGTCGGCGTCGGCCGGGCGGCGCTTCCCCGGCACGAGCGGGCTGGCGGTGGCGATGATCGTGTCGGCGGTGGCGATCGCGCCGATCGGGGTGGCGTCGGGCGGGTCCGACCTGCTGCGGCCGGAGCTGCTGCTGTTCGGGCTGGGCGTGGGGCTGCTGTCGTCGGTGATCCCGTACTCGCTGGAGTTGCAGGCGCTGCGGCGCATGCCCAAGCAGGTGTTCGGCATCCTCATGAGCCTGGAGCCGGCGGTGGCGGCGCTGCTCGGGGTGCTGCTGCTGGGTGAGTTGCTGGCGGTGCAGCAGTGGGCGGCGGTGGTGTGCATCGTGGCCGCCAGCCTGGGCTCGACCAGGCGGCAGAAGCCGCCGCTCTGAGCGTCCTGGCCGGGATTCGTCGATCACGGTCCCTCCTCCACATGGGTCGGGCAGAGGTCGACCTCTGCCTACGGCCCCCTCCGATGACCGGCCAGTGGAGAACGTTGACCAGCGTTGACCAGGGACGGCGCGGCGGCGGGAGGACGGCGGGCGCCGGGTGGGGGGACGGCGGTGTCGCCGGTGAGGTGCCGCCGCGCGCCCCGGCATGGGGTGTCACGGGGCGCGCGGCGGAGGGCCCGGCCTCGGTGGGCGGGACGGCCGGGCCCGCGGAAGGTCAAGCGGAGTGCGGGGTTCCGCATGACCGACGCTGGATGCCGGTCTCCGGCGGGAGTCGCGTGGCGGCGGAACCGCGGCCACGGGGACGATCTGCCGGCCGGGTCAGCCGGCTCGCATCGAGGGTACCGGTATCAGAGGACGCTCGATCCCCGAATGTCGGAACTCAGTGCTCTGCCCAGATCCCGCGTACGTGTCCGATGTGCTCGCTCATGATCTGGGCCACCGCCTCGGCGTCACCGCTCTTGAGCGCGTCGAGCAGGGCCAGGTGCTCCCTGGCCGAGTCGCCCAGCGCGCCGCGCTCGGCAAGCTGCGACAGGCCGTAGAGCCGGGCCCGGTTGCGCAGGTCGCGGACGACGGCGACCAGGTGGGCGTTGCCGGACAGGGCCAGCAGCTCGACGTGGAAGCGGAGGTCGGCATCGACGTACGCGAGCAGGTCGCCCCGCTCGCCGGCGGCCACGATCTCCTCGGCGACGGGCCTGAGCCGCTCGAACTCCTCCGCCCGCGCGCTGCCGGCCAGCCGCATCACCGTGGGCACCTCGATGAGCTGGCGGATCTCGGTGAGCTCGTCGAGGTCGCGGTCGGACAGCTCGGTCACCCGGAAGCCCTTGTTGCGCACGGCCTCGACCAGGCCCTCCTTGGCGAGGTCGAGCATGGCCTCGCGGACGGGCGTGGCCGAGACGCCGAACTGGGCGGCCAGCACCGGAGCGGAGTAGACGACCCCGGGCCGCATCTCGCCGGTGATCAGCGCGGCGCGCAGCGCGTGCGCGACCTGCTCGCGCAGGCTCTGGCGCTCCCCCACCATCGGCAGGTCGAGCCGATCCTCGGCAGCCATCCGCCCCTCCCTCTACCTTGTCCACGCCTCGTAGGCGGCAGCCGCGACCACGAGGTCCTCCCACGCCATGCCGGTGCTCTTGAACACGCGCGGCCCCGGACCGGCGGCCACCTCTCCGCCGATCAGCTCGGCGAGGTTCCCGGCGAGATGACCAGTGGAGATCGTACCGTGGCGGATCGGGATGATCACATCGCCGGCTTCCTCCAGTGCCGAGGCCCGGGCCTCGACGACCACGGTGGCGCGGGCGACGAGGTCGCCGTCGAGCTCGCGCGCGGCGGGCTCGTGCGAGCCGACCGCGACGACGGTGGCGCCGTCGCGGGTGAGCTTACCGGGGAACAGGGGCTCTCTGGCGGTCGTACAGCAGGCGACGAGGTCGGCAGCCGCGACGGCCTCCCCGGCGCGGTCGGCGGGGACGGCGCGGGCGGGGAGGCCGAGGGCGCGGCAGCGGGCGGCGAGCGCCTCGGCCCGGCCGCGGTCGCGGCCGACCACCGTCACGTCGGTCACGGGACGCACCTCGCGCAGCGCGAGCACGTGCCCCCACGCCTGCGGGCCGCTCCCGAACACCACCAGCCGCCCGCCCGCCGGCCCGGCCAGGTGGCGGACGGCGAGGGCGGACACGGCCGGGGTGCGCAGCGAGGTGAGGGCGATGCCGTCAAGGGTGGCGAGCGGCGCCAGGGTGTCGCCGTCCAGCAGCAGGTACGTCCCCTGGATCCGGGGCAGCCCACGGGCCGGGTTGCCGGGCGCGACGGAGACGACCTTCACGCCCGCGTACCGGCCGGCCGCGGCGGGCATGAGCAGCAGCTGACCGGCGGGCAGGTCGACGGCCGGCCGCTGCGGCGTGGCCTCGGGGTCGAGCCCGGCGCGCAGGGCGTCCTCCAGGATCGCCACGGCCCGGCCCACGGGCACCAGCCGCTCCAGGGTGGCGGCGTCGAGGTACGGCAGAGCGGTCATCGCAGCGTGAACCCCGTCCCGATCGGATCCTCCGGATCGAGCTCGAACGTGTGCCGCCCGGTCCGGTACGCCATGCCCTCGATCTCCGGCAGGATGCCCTCCTCCGTCACGCCGGCGACCCGGGCGACGAACACGCTGCCCACGACGCTGCTGTGGACCAGCGTCCCGCGCAGGCCGGACTCGTGCAGCAGGGCCAGCCGCGCCGCGGTGCCCGACCCGCACGGCGAGCGGTCCACCTCGCCGTCGGCGAACACCGTGACGTTGCGCTGGCGGGTCTCGCCCGCAGCGGCCGGCAGGGCGTCGTGGAAGATGACCCCGTAGACGCCGGACAGGCGCTCGTCGGCGGGGTGCCGGGAGGCGGGATGTCCGGCGAGGTCGGCCTTGATGCGGCGGGCGTGCTCGACGAGCGCGGTCAGGTGCCGGGGCTCCACCGACAGGCCGAGCGCCGCGGCGGGGACGGAGGCGTAGATGGCGCCGCCGTACGCCATGTCCACGTGGACGCCGCCGGCTGGCACGTCCCGCGCGATCACGTACGACCGCACGCTCACGAACGTGACCGCCCGCACCCGTCCCCCGGACGTCCGCACCCGGGCCGTGACCCGCCCGGACGGCACGTCGATCACCACGTCCGTCTCCCCGTCGGGCGCGGCCCTGACCAGGCCCTCCTGAACCGCGTAGCAGCCGAGCGCGATCGTGCCGTGCCCGCAGGCGGTGGAGAAGCCGTCCTTGTGCCAGAAGAGCGCCCCGAAGTGGGCGCCGGGGTCGTCCGGCGGGACCAGGAAGCAGCCGTACATGTCGGCGTGGCCGCGCGGCTCCTGGCACAGCAGCCGCCGCACGTCGTCGAACTTCTCCGTGGCGGTGGTGCGGCGGGAGAGCACGTCGGCGCCGGGGATCTCGCCCACGCCGCCGGTCACGATCCGGAACGGCTCCCCGCCGGTGTGGTAGTCGACCGTCGTGATCACGGAGCCGGTCGCGCCGGAGCCGTGGTCATGGGGCTGTGGTGACCGGTCATGACGCTGCGGGGATCCGGTCACGTGTCGCGCCCGTTCACAGCTCGAACCCCGCGGGGAACGGGTCGCGAGGGTCCAGGAAGTACTGGGCGGTGCCGGTGATCCAGGCACGGCCGGTGATCGACGGCACGACCGCGGGCGCGCCGCCCACCTCGGTCTCCTCCAGGAGCCGGCCGATGAACCGGGTCCCGATGAACGACTCGTTGACGAAGTCCCGGCCGAGCGGCAGCTCGCCGCGGGCGTGCAGCTGGGCCATGCGGGCGCTGGTGCCCGTGCCGCACGGCGAGCGGTCGAACCAGCCCGGGTGGATGGCCATCGCGTGCCGGGAGTGGCGGGCGTCGGAGCCGGGGGCGGCGAGGTAGACGTGGTGGCAGCCGCGGATGCGGTCGTCCTCGCGGTGGACGGGCAGGTCCGCGGCGTTGATCGCCTCCATGGTGGCCAGGCCGGCGGCGATGATCTCGTTCTTGGCCTTGCGGTCGAAGGGCAGGCCGTAGGCGTCGAGGTGGACGATGGCGTAGAAGTTGCCGCCGTACGCCAGGTCGTACGGGACCTCCCCGAACCCCGGCACGGTCACGGCCGCGCCGAGCCGGTCGCAGTAGGACGGCACGTTGCGCAGCGTCACCGACGTCGCCACGCCGTCCTCGACGGCCACCTCCACCGTCACCAGCCCCGCCGGCACCTCCAGGCGCACGGTGGTGACCGGCTCGACGACGTCCACCATCCCGGTCTCGACCAGCACCGTCGCCACGCCGATCGTGCCGTGCCCGCACATCGGCAGCAGCCCCGACACCTCGATGAACAGCACGCCGAAGTCGGCGTCCGGGCGGGTCGGCGGCTGCAGGACGGCGCCGCTCATGGCCGCGTGGCCGCGGGGCTCGTTCATGAGGAGGGTGCGGATGTGGTCGAGGTGGTCGCGGAAGTAGACGCGCCGCTCGGCCATGGTGGCCCCCGGGATCACGCCCACCCCACCGGTGATCACGCGGGTGGGCATGCCCTCGGTGTGGGAGTCGACGGCGTGGAAAACCCGTTTGGTCCTCATCTCAGCCCTTCTGCCAGTGCCTTCTCGGTCGCGGCCCGTACGACGGCGGCCTGTTCGTCCGTGAGCGGCTGCCTCGGCTGGCGGCACGGCCCGCCGTGGCGGCCCGCGAGGTCCATCGACAACTTGATGGCCTGGACGAACTCCGTCTTCGAGTCCCAGCGCAGCAGGGGATGCAGCGTCCTGTAAAGAGGCAGCGCGGTGGCGAGGTCGCCGGCGACCGCGGCGCGGTAGAGCGCCACGCCGGAGGCGGGCAGCGCGTTGGGGTAACCGGCGATCCACCCGGTCGCGCCGGCCACGGCCAGTTCGAGCAGCACGTCGTCGGAGCCGATCAGCACGTCGAGCCCGGGAGCCAGCTCGGCGATCTCGTACGCCCGCCGCGGGTCCCCGCTGAACTCCTTGACCGCCACGATCAGCTTCTCCTCGTGCAGCCGGGCCAGCAGCGCGGGGGTGAGGTCGACCTTGGTGTCGTACGGGTTGTTGTAGGCCACGATCGGCACCCCCGCCCGGGCCACCTCACGATAGTGCGCCACGACGGCGCGCTCGTCGGCCCGGTAGGCGTTGGGGGGCAGCAGGAGCACCGAGCCGCAGCCGGCCTCGGCCGCCTGCTCGGCCCAGCGGCGCGACTCCGCGGCGCCGTACGCGCCCGCCCCGGCCATCACGTTGGCGCCGCCGACGGCCGCGACCGCGGTCTCGATCACCCTCGTGCGCTCCTCGGGGGTCAGCGTCTGGTACTCGCCGAGCGAGCCGTTGGGCACGACGCCGTCGCAGCCGTTCCCGGCCAGCCAGCGGCAGTGCTCGGCGTAGCCGTCGAAGTCGACCGACAGGTCCTCGCGCAGGGGCAGCGCGGTGGCGACCAGGACGCCGTGCCAGGGCTTGCTGCGTTCCATCAGGGGTCCTCCATGGGTTCGGTGGGGTCGAGGCTGCTGAGAGCGCCCAGGGTGACGGGCTGGGCGACGGGGCGGCGGGGCGGCGGATGCGGGGTCTCGCCGGCCAGGCAGGACACGGCGTATCCGCAGACGCGGCCCTGGCACCAGCCCATGCCGGGCCTGGCCAGGAGCTTGATCGAGCGCGCGTCGGTGGCGCCGAGGCGTTGCGCCTCCCGTACGCGGGCGAGCGGGACCTCCTCGCACCGGCACACGACCGTGTCGTCCCGCAGCCACCCCTGCCAGCCGGGCTTGACCGGATACGCCCGCGACAACGCCGCGGCGAACGCCCGCCACCGCTTCCGCCGCCGCCCCAGCACCCCGGCCCCGGCGCCACCGGCGGGGGGCGCGCTGCGGGCGGGTGCCGTGCCGGGTGCGGGCGTCACGGCGCCGTGGGTGGCGGCGATGATGGAGCGGGCGGCGAGGCGGCCCTCCACCTCGGCCAGACGCCAGCCGCCCACGCCTGTGGGCTCGCCGGCCGCCCACACGGCGGGCACGGTGGTGCGCTGGGCGTGGTCGACCTTCAACACCGGCGTGCCGTCCAGGTCGTGCCCGACGTCGCACCCGAGGTCTACGCCGAGCTCGATCTGCGGCACGAAACCGTAACCGACGGCCACCGTGTCGCAGTCGATCGTCCGGGTGGCGAGCACGTTCCACCGGCGGTCGAGGCGGGCCACGGTGACGGCCTCGACCTCGTGCTCGCCGTACGCGGCCACGACCGCCTGCCGCGTCAGGTACGGGACCCGGTGCCTGGCCAGGGTCAGCGCGTACCCGGCGGCCTCGCCGGCCCTGGCCAGGGCGAGCAGCGGGTGCCGGACCAGGCCCAGGCCGCCGTTGGCCTCGTACACGCCGAGCACCCGCGCCCCCGCCTCGGCCAGCCCGGCCGCCACCGGGAGCAGGAACGGCCCGGTGCCGGACACGACGATCCGCCGGCCCGCCACGACCCCGTTCCCTTTGAGCAGCGCCTGCGCCCCGCCCGCGGTGAGCACCCCCGGCAGGTCCCATCCGGGGAACGGCAGCGACCGGTCATAGGCCCCGGTCGCGATCAGCAACCGCCGGCCGCGCACGACCACCGCCCGCTCCCCGGGAACCGCCGCCCGCGCTCTGGAAACCGCTGTCCCCTCCCCGGCCGCGAGCGGTCTCTCCCCCGGCGCCGCGATCTTGCCCGGCGCCACCGGCATCTCCCCGGTCGTCGCCGGCGGCTCGTCCTGCGATGTTTCCCGCGATGCGGCCGAGCCCGGGGCGGGGCGGATCGCGCAGTGCACGGTCAGGGTGTCGTCCGGGTCGCGGGAGATGTGCCAGACCTGGTGCCGGAGCAGGACGTCGGCGCGTTCCCCGAGGGCGCGCGCCTGCCGCAGGAACCGGTCCAGGCCCGGCGCGGGGGCGGGCGTGGCCGCGTGCCGGAAGTACTGGCCGCCGAGCCGCGCCCCGGAGTCGACGAGGGCCACCCGCAGCCCGGCCAGAGCCGCCGTGAGCGCCCCCGCCACACCGGCGGCCCCGCCCCCGACCACCACCAGGTCATAGATCCCGCCCCCGCCGCCATCCACACCGCCAGCTACACCGCCGCTACTCACGCCGGCGCCGGTCACACCGCCGCCACTCACGCCGGCGCCGGTCACACCACCGCCGGTCACACCACCGCCGGTCACGCCACCGCCGGTCACGCCGGCGCCGCTCTCCCGCGCTCCGCCCGCGCTCACTCTGTCGGCGCTCATGAGGTGGTCACCTCGTCCCCGGGGGCGGCTTCCAGGAGGCAGGCGCGTTCGGGGGCGCGCCCGTTGACCGACACCAGGCAGTCGAAGCAGACGCCGATGCCGCAGAACAGACCCCTGGGCCGGCCGCCGAAGCGGGTGGTGCGCCACGAGCGGATGCCCGCGGCGTGCAGGGCCGCGGCGACGGTCTGGCCGGGCACAACGGGCACCGGGCGGCCGTCGACGGTGATGTGGAAGGTCACGTGTCCCCCTTGAAGCGGTCGGGGCGGAACGGCCGGAGGTCCAGGTCGGGACGGGTGCCGGTGAGCGCCTGGGCGAGCAGGTGGCCGGTGGCCGGGGCGAGCCCGATGCCGGCGCCCTCGTGGCCGCACGCGTGGTAGAGCCCGGGCACGCGCGGGTCCGCGCCGATGACGGGCACATGGTCGGGGCAGTACGGCCGGAACCCGCAGTACGACCTGATGACCCGTACGTCCCGCAGCGCAGGGAACAACGCGACCGCCTGGGCGGCGAGGCGGGCGAGCACCGGCACCGACGTCGTCCGGTCGAACCCGACGCGCTCGCGGCTGGCCCCGATGAGCACGGTGCCGGCGGGGGTGCCCTCGACGACGGCCGAGGTCTCCAGCCCGGCCGAGTCGCTGGCCACGTTGGTGACGTACGCGGCGGTGTAGACCTTGTGCCTGATCAGCGGCTCCCTCAGCGGCCCACCCTGCGGCCCACCCTGCGGCCCACTCAGCGGCCCACTCAGCGGCTCTGTGACGAGAATGAACCCGCGCCTTGGCAGGATGGGCAGGCGTACGCCGGCCAGGGCGGCGATCTGGCCGCCCCACGTCCCGGCCGCGTTGACCACCGCCCCGCCGAGGACGTCGCCGCGCGTGGTCCGCACGCCGGTCACCCGCTCGCCGGACCGGACGAACCCCGTCACCTCGGCCCCGAGCCGCAGCCGCAGCGTGCCGCGGCCGTAGCGGTCGGCGCCGTGCCGGAGCAGGGTGGCGGCCGCGAGCATGGGCTGGACCTGGGCGTCCTGGGGGTAGTGGACGCCGCCGGCCAGGCCGTCGGCGAGGTGGGGTTCGTAGTCGCGCAGCGCGGCGGCGGGCACGAGGGTGTGCTCGACGTCCTGCTTGCCGGCCAGTTCGGCGAGCCGCCGCTGGACGTCGGGGGTCTCGGCGACGACCAGCCCGCCCTTGGCCTCGAACTCGAACTCGCCGTGCGCGGCGAGTTCGCGCCACAGCCGGTTGGACAGCACGGCCAGGTCAAGCTCCGGCCCCGGCTCCTTGTCCGACACCAGAACGTTGCCCTCGCCGGACCCGGTCGTGCCGCCGGCGACCGGGCCCCGGTCGAGCACGGTCACGTCGAGCCCGGCTCGCGCGGCGTAGTAGGCGCAGGCGGCTCCCACGATGCCGGCTCCGACGACGATGACGTCGGACATCACCACCTCCATCGGTAATATGTCACATTTCTTATGTGCTTGAGAAGCCCCGTTCCCGATGAC
>DASUCK010000021.1:0-3243 GCA_036276095.1 Nonomuraea sp.
GGTACGCCAGGTGGTGCCCGGACTGTACGGGTACGTGTCGGCCACGAAGTGGGTGGTGGACATCAAGGTGACCAGGTTCGACCGGGACGAGGCGTACTGGACGCCGCGCGGCTGGGCGGCCAGGGCGCCCATCAAGACCGAGTCGCGGATCGACGTGCCCAAGGCGGGCGGCTCGGTCAAACCGGGGCGGACTGTGATCGCCGGCGTGGCCTGGGCGCAGCACACCGGCGTCGCCGCCGTGGAGGTCAGGGTGGACGGCCTCCCGTGGCGGCAGGCGCGGCTCGCCGAGGTGCCCGGCCCGGACACCTGGCGTCAGTGGTCGATCGACTGGGACGCGACCCCCGGCGACCACACGATCCAGGTCCGCGCCACGGACGCCGCCGGCCACACCCAGACCGAACAGGAGGTCCCCCCGGCCCCCGACGGCGCAACCGGCTGGCACACGATCACTGTCCGGGTGGGCTGACCGGCCGGCGGCCTCGGGCAACCAGGCGGACGCGGGCCGGAGCCTGGGGGCGGGTGTCCAGACGGGCTCCACCGGCGGCTCCACCGACGGCTCTACCGCTGGCTCTGCCGGCGGCTCCACCGTCCCCCCACCGGTCCCGACGGCGGGCGCGTCAGCGGCGGACGTGGAGGCGTACGACGGCGGGGGCTTCGTCGTCGCGGAGTTCGCGGCGGATGCGGCCCACGATGTCCTGGTCCAGCTTGCTGACCACCGAGCCGACGTCCGCCGCGGCGGGGCAGGTGACGGTGACGCGCAGGCCGTCCTCGCCGACCCGTACGCCGGCCCGGCCCAGCCCCTCCACGCCCTTGAGGCCGACGAACAGCATGGCGGTGCCGGTGCCGTCCCTGGCGCCGCGGCGGCCCCAGCCGAGGCCGCGCAGCAGCCACCGCAGGCAGACCGTGGACAGCAGGACCAGCGCGAGCGCCAGGGCCCACAGCGGCCACGCCTCGGCGGCCAGCGCGCGGGACACCTGGGGCGGGAGGATCTTGGCGTTCTGGGGCAGGCCGAGGAATCGCTCGTGGCCGCGCAGCCAGGCGTAGGCGCCCAGGGCCAGCAGCGTGCCGCCGACGACGGCCAGGCCGATGCGGTTACCGGCGTACTGGCGCATCACATGCCCTCCCCGGCTCGCACCCGCGTCACCGGCCCGTCCTGCGGAGGCGTACCACGACCTCGCCCGTGCCCAGGGTGCCGACACCGGCGAGGCGGTCGCCGACGGCGGTGCCGACCTGTCTGAGCATCGAGCCGGAGCTCTCCGCCGACGTCACGACGGTGACCTCGATGGTGCGGCGGCGCAGGCGTACGCGGGCGCGTTCGACGCCAGAAACCTGCTGGGCGGCCGCGCGGAGGGTGCGGCGGAGCCCGGAGCGGGTGATGCCGATGACGACCAGCGGGTCTGACGTCTGCACCGGCACCAGCCGGCCGCGTCCGGGCACGACGGCGAGCAGCAGCATCGCGAGCCCCGCGCCGGCCGTCGCGAGCGCGGCCGTGGCTGCCTCCGGCCAGGTGTGGTCGCCGGCGAGCCGGGCGAGCTCGTTCACGGGGACCCACCCGAGCGGCCGCCCGAGCAGGGCCGACACGACCTCGGCCGCGGTCGCTCCCAGCCCGGCCGCCAGCGTGAGCGACACGACGGCCCCGGGGAGCGTACGCGCCGGCCTGAGCACCCGGCTCGCCCGGCGCCGGCCGGCGTGCTGCGGGGTGGCGGGGGCGCCGGGCCGTTGCTGCTGAAGCGTGGTCATCACAACGACAGACGTACACGGGCCGGACGGGACGTGAACCGCGCCCTCGCCGCCGATTTGCCCGATCATTACGGGGAGCGGAAGAAAGGTGAATTGGGCTCATATTAATTCGTCCCGAATGTCGTTACCCTCCAAATATGGACGACCGCCAGCGCTACGACCGCGCCACCGCGGAGCTGGAGCCGCCGTTCGCGATCCTCGACCTCTCGGCCATGCGCGCCAACGCCGCCGACCTCGTACGGCGCGCGGCCGGCAAACCGATCAGAGTGGCCAGCAAGTCCGTACGCAGCCGCGCCGTCCTCGACCGCGTCCTGGCCATGGACGGCTTCCGCGGCATCATGGCCTTCACGCTGCCCGAGGCGCTCTGGCTGGCCGGGCACGGCCACACCGACCTCCTGGTCGCGTACCCGACGGCCGACCGGCACGCGCTGGCCGCCCTCGCCGCCGACCCGCACGCGGCCCGGCACATCACCGTCACCATCGACTCCCCGGCCCACCTCGACCTCATCGAGGCGGCCGTGGCAGGCACCCGCCTCCGTGCCGAGATCCGGGTCTGCCTCGACGTCGACGCCGGATTCGTCGCCCTCGGCGGGAGATTCAGGGCGGGCGCGCTCCGGTCGCCCGTCCGCGAGCCGGAACAGGCCGCCGCCCTGGCCGCCGCCGTCGCCAAGCGGCCCGGGTTCCGGCTGGCGGGACTGCTCGCGTACGAGGCGCAGATCGCCGGGGTCGGCGACGCCCCGCCCGGTAACCCGGCCTACGCCCGCGCCGTCCGCCTCATGCAGGAACGCTCGGCACGCGAGCTCGCCGTGCGCCGCGGCCGCATCGTGAACGCCGTCCGCCAGGTCGCCGACCTCGACTTCGTCAACGGCGGCGGCACCGGCTCCGTCGAGCGGACCGCGCGCGAGAGGGCGATCACGGAGGTGGCCGCCGGGTCGGGACTGTTCCATCCGCGGCTGTTCGACTTCTACCGGCGGTTCGCCGGGCGGCCGGCCGCGTTGTTCGCGCTGCCGGTCGTGCGCCGGCCGAACCCCGGCACGGTGACCGTGCTCGGCGGCGGCTACCTCGCCTCAGGGCCCGGCACGCCGAGCCGGCTGCCGCAGGCGTACCTGCCGGCCGGCCTCCGCTACGCCCGCGACGAGGGCGCCGGCGAGGTGCAGACGCCGCTGCTCGGCCAGGCGGCCCAGAGCCTGCGGATCGGGGACCGGGTCTGGTTCAGGCACGCCAAGGCGGGCGAGCTGTGCGAGCGGTTCGACACGCTGCACCTCGTCGAGGGTGACGCGCTCGTGGAGTCGGTGCCGACGTACCGGGGCGAGGGCCGGACCTTCCTGTGACCAGCCGTCAGCGCCGCATCGTCGCCGCATCGTCCGCGCCGCATCGTCAGCGCCGCCTGCGGCGACGCCAGAGGGCGATGACCGCCCCCACGACCAGCACCGCGCCGACCCCGATCAGCACCGGCGCCACGTTGGGGCGCTCCTCCTCCCACAGCCGGTCGGTGTCGTCACC
>DASUCK010000022.1:0-2413 GCA_036276095.1 Nonomuraea sp.
ACCGCCGACCGCGGGCTCATCGGCGTGGCCGGCGTCGAGGGGGTCCGCTGCCTCGACGTGGGCCTGCTGGCCGACAGCCTCCGGCCCGAGCTCGTCCCCGGCGAGCACGTGCAGCTGCGGATCTCCCGCCAGGGCCGGGACGCCGGGCAGGGCGTCGGCTACCTGGCCGACGGGACGATGGTCGTCGTCAGCGACGGCGCCGCCCACCTGGGCGAAGAGGTGGGCGCCGAGGTCGTCACCAGCGTGCCGACGTCGAAGGGCCGCCTGTACTTCGCGACACTCATGGGGTGAAGACCTTCGCCATCGTGGTGGCCGCCGGACGCGGCGACCGCTACGGCGGCCCCAAGCAGCACGAGCTGATCGCCGGCAAACGCTGCGTGGACTGGTCGGTGGACGACGCGCGCGCCGCGTGCGACGGCGTCGTGGTCGTCGTCCCGCCCGGGGAGGACGGCATCCAGGGTGGAGCGACGCGGAGCGAGTCGGTGCGCAACGGCCTCGCCGCGGTGCCGGACGACGTCGACGTCATCGTGGTGCACGACGCCGCCCGCCCGGCGGCCGGCGTCGAGCTGTTCCGCGCCGTGATCGACGCGGTCGCGGCCGGGGCCGACGCCGCCGTCCCCGGCGTGCCGGTGACCGACACGATCCGGCTGGTCGACGGCGGCACGCTGGATCGGTCGACGCTGGTCGCCGTCCAGACGCCCCAGGCGTTCCAGGCGGCGGCGCTGCGGGCCGCCCACGCCGGCGGCGCCGAGGCGACCGACGACGCCACGCTCGTCGAGCAGAACGGTGGCAGGGTGGTCGTCGTGCCCGGGTCGGTCGCCAACCGCAAGCTGACGACGCCCGAGGACCTCGCCGTGCTGGAACGGGCGCTGTCGTGATCCGCGTCGGGATGGGCTTCGACGTCCACCCGTTCGATGCGGGCGGCAAGCCGCTGGTGCTCGGCGGGTGCGCGTTCGAGGGTCGGGGCCTGGCCGGGCACAGCGATGGCGACGTCATCGCCCACGTCGTGATCGACGCCGTCCTGGGCGCCGCCGGGCTGGGCGACATCGGGACCCACTTCCCGGACTCGGATCCGGCCCTGGCCGGTGCCGACAGCATCGAGCTGCTCCACGAGGCCGCCGCCGCCGTGCGGGCTGCCGGCTGGTCGCCGGTGAACGTCGACTGCAGCGTCGTCCTCGACGCCCCCAAGCTGGCGCCACGGCGAGACGAGATGCAGCACCGGCTGACGACCGCGCTGGGGGCCGAGGTCACGATCAAGGGCAAGCGTCCCGAGGGCCTCGGCGCCCTCGGCCGAGGAGAAGGGATCGCCGCATGGGCCGTCGCCCTGGTCGAGCGCCCGTAGGGGGTGCAGGGGGGCGGCCCCCGCAGTCAGGCCGAGGGCGGGATCGCCGAGAGCCGGGCCCGCCCGCCGCCACCGGGCCGCGGGGCCTGGGCGGGGACCAGGTGGAGGGCCGCCAGGCCGTCCGCGAGCTGCTCATCGCCGGCACGCGGCGGGTGAAGGACATCTGGCTGGCCGAGGACGTCGAGCCCGCCCCGATCCTCGACGACATCCTCGAGCTGGCCGCCGAGGGTCGGGTGGCGGTCAAGCGGGTGAGCCGCACCCAGCTCGAGCACGCCGCCCGCTCGGACGCCCCCCAGGGGATCCTGGCTCACGCCCAGCCGCTGCAGGACGTCGACCTGGACCGCCTGGCAGAGACCAGGAACGGCCGGCGCCCGTTCCTCATCGCCATCGACGGCATCACCGACCCCGGCAACCTGGGCGCCCTCCTGCGGACGGCGGAGTGCGCCGGGGCCACCGGGGTGGTCCTGCCGAGGCATCGGGCGGCCCACGTCACCCCGACGGTCGCCAAGGCCGCCGCCGGGGCGGTGGAGCACCTCCCGATGGCCCTGGTGGGCGGCATGCCGTCGGCCCTGGCCAGGCTGAAGGAGCTCGGCGTGTGGACGGTCGGCCTCGACGGGGCCGGCGACACCTCGGTCTTCGACCTGGAGGTGGCCACCGAGCCCCTGGCCCTGGTCCTCGGGGCCGAGGGCAAGGGGCTGTCCCGGCTGGTCCGGGAGCGGTGCGACGTGCTCGCGGCCATCCCGTTGCGGGGCGCCCTGGGCTCCCTGAACGTCAGTGCCGCCGCCGCGGTGGCCTGTTACGAGGTTGCAAAGAGGCGCCCGCCGGCCTAGTCACGAATGACTAGTCCGTTCGGCCGCAGAAAGTCGGCAGAATCGGAAGAAACGGGCAGCAATCGGGCATCTTTTCGGGTCTCGGCGCAAGGAATCCAGCGCGCGGGCGTTGACAGTGACTAGGCAGGTGACTACAAGTGTCAGTAGTCACTCCAGGCCGGCTCGGCTTGGTCACTCCACACATCACACCCGCAGGAGCTGCTGCCGATGTCCCGCTTCACCGCCACCCCGCTCTCCGAGT
>DASUCK010000023.1:0-25988 GCA_036276095.1 Nonomuraea sp.
GATCTGCGGCATTCGTCATCCCCACGTTTCCATCAACCCCAACGAGGCAAACTTTACGACGCTCAGCAACTTCCCAGGGATCCGTTAACCGTTCGTGACGTCACGGATCGCCGTATCCGTCGGCATTCTCCGACCTTTTCGTGATGGGGAACACTTGCTCCCGTAGGCGAACGCGAGGAGGCTCGGAAACCATGGACCGCCCCTACGACATCGTGCTCTTCGGTGCCAGCGGCTTCACCGGCGCCCTCACCGCCGCCTACCTCGCCGCCGCCGCCCCGCCCGGCACCCGGTGGGCGCTGGCCGGGCGCGACCGGGCCAAGCTCGAACGGCTCGGGCACGACGTCCCGATCCTGGTCGCCGACGCCACCGAACCCGACGCGGTGTCCGGCCTCGCACGGCAGACCCGCGTGCTCGCCACCACCGTGGGGCCCTACCTCAGGTACGGCGAGCCGCTCGTCGCCGCCTGCGCCGAGAGCGGCACCCACTACCTCGACCTGACCGGCGAGCCGGAGTTCGTCGACCGCACCTACCTCCGCCACCACGACCGCGCCTCCCGCACCGGGGCCAAGCTCGTGCACGCCTGCGGCTTCGACTCCATCCCGTACGACCTCGGCGTCCTCCACACCGTCGGCCGGCTCCCGGAAGGCGTGCCGATCACCGTCACCGGCTTCCTGCGCGCGAACCTGCGACCCTCGGGAGGCACTCTCGCCAGCGCGCTGACGGTCGCCGGACGCGCCCGCGAGACCGCCGAGGCGGCCAGGGCGCGCCGGGCCGCCGAGCCGTGGCCGAAGGACCGCAAGGTGAGCTCCAGGCCCGGCGGGCTGCGGTACGTCGGCGGGTGGGCGCTGCCGATGCCGACCCTGGACCCGCTCATCGTGGGCTACTCCGCCCGCCTGCTCGACCGGTACGGGCCCGACTTCACCTACCGGCAGCATCTGGCCGTCCGTACGCTGCCGCGGGCACTGGGGCTGGTGGCCGGGGCCGGCGCGTTCGCCGCCGTCGCCGCGCTCCCGGCCGGGCGCGCCTTGCTCCAGCGGCGGCTGCCACCCGGGCAGGGGCCCTCGCCCGAGCGGCGGGCGAAGAACTGGTTCAAGCTCACCCTCCTGGGCGAGGGCGGCGGCGAGCGGGTGATCACCGATGTCGCGGGCGGCGACCCCGGCTACGACGAGACCGCCAAACTGCTCGCCGAATCGGCCCTGTGCCTGGCCTTCGACGAACTTCCCGACCGAGCCGGCCAGCTGACCACCGCCTCGGCCATGGGGCAGGCGCTCATCGACCGGGTGGAGCGCGCGGGCATCAGCTTCACCACCCGCCCGACCACCTGACATCGCTCCCCCGCCATACTCGGCCGGGGTCCCTTGGGAGAGAGGGAAGGGCGCGCGTCCCCCGTTCGGCCCGGGGCCCGTGCGTGCAAGGGGAGGGCGCGGGGCCCTCGCAAGGAACGCGGGGTCCCGCGTGAGCGGTCCGGGGCCAAGGCCGCGACGCCGCCGAGCGCCGGCCGCCCCAGGCATGAGAGCGGGCCGCGAGGTGCCGGGTTCGCGAGAAGCGGCCCGCTTCGGTGTCGCCTGTGGGTGTCAGTAGGCCAGGGCCCAGGTGGTGAAGGACTTGCGCAGGTAGGGGTTCTTGAACTTCGGGTACGCCACGGTGCGCGGGTCGCCGTCCGAGGTGTAACGCATGTCCGGGTTCTTCTTCAGCCAGTCGAGCCAGGCGTGGGAGCAGAACTGGGCGCAGTCGCCCTTCTTCTCCATGACCTTGATCCGCGGGATCCCGGCCGGGTCGTACGCCTTGCTGAACGGCGACGGCGCCGGCGTGTATCCCGCCAGGAACGCGCCCTGGTGGACGTAGTCCTTGCCCCGCAGCGCCCATTCCTTCCTGCGCGGCTGGTTCCCGTACGGCAGGGCGATCGTGACCGGTTTGATCTGGGACAGCGCGGTGATCTCCTTGCCGATCGCGCCGATCTGCTCCTCGACCTCCTTGTGCGTGCGCGTACGCAGGTCGAAGTGGTCGCGGGTGTGGTTGCCGATGTCGAAGCCGTTGTCCTTCAGCCAGATCAGCGCCTGGGCCTGCTCCTCGCGCCCGGTCACGCCGAACATGTCGCGCGTCACGTAGAACGTGGCGGCCGGGCGGAAGCCCGGGTGTTTGGCGGCGACGTCCTTCAGGATCGCGACGGCGGTGTCCTTGTGGGGGACGCCCATCTGGTTGAGCGTGAGCTGCGACGGCGATGAGTCGTCGAAGGTCAGGACCACGGGATGCTTGCCGGCCGGGATGTCGATCTTGCCGGACGCCATTTCGGCGGCCGTGATCGGCACGTAACCCTCTTTGATCAGCTGCTCCAGGTCCGCGCGGAACTGCGCGGGCGTGCGGTCGTCGGTCGTCTGGGGCTTGGGCACGATGCGGTGCCACATCAGCACCGGGATCTGGCCCAGCTCGTTCGCCTTGACCTTGGCGGCCGCCTTGAGCTTGGCCTCCTTGCTCGCCTTGAGCCTCGCGGCGGCCTCGGCCTTGGTGTCGGCCATCTTGACGGTGGCCGGCTGCGAGCCGCACCCCGTCAGGATCGTCGCGGCAGCCAGCACCCCCAATCCCGTCGAAATCCGCAGTCGCATTCGAACCCCCCGATATCGCGTACGACCGATGCGACGGCCCGCGTCGTCGGCGGGCCGGCAGGGTGCGCTGCGCACACCTACGGGAGACTCCTACCCGTGTGATCAACTACGCCACGCCGCACAATTGCCAAGACATGGGAAAGGGCCGCACGTCGGCGACCCTTCACCCCGAAGTGCGACCCTTCACCCGAAGTGCGACCCTTCACCCGAAGGGGCGGCCCTTCGCGCACGCCGACGCACGCCCGCACGCCGGCGTGCGGACGGTTCAGCCCATCCTCTTCTTGAGGTTTTCGTCGAGCGCGGCGAGGAAGTCCTGGGTGGTCAGCCACTTGGCGTCGCCGCCGACGAGGAGCGCGAGGTCCTTGGTCATCTGGCCGCCCTCGACGGTCTCGATGCAGACCTGCTCCAGCGTGTCGGCGAACTCGGTCACCGCCGGGGAGTTGTCGAGCTTGCCGCGGTGGGCGAGGCCGCGCGTCCACGCGAAGATCGAGGCGATCGGGTTGGTGGAGGTGGGGTTGCCCTTCTGGTGCTCGCGGTAGTGGCGGGTCACCGTGCCGTGGGCGGCCTCGGCCTCGACGGTCTTGCCGTCGGGGGTCATCAGCACCGAGGTCATCAGGCCGAGCGAGCCGAAGCCCTGCGCGACGGTGTCGGACTGCACGTCGCCGTCGTAGTTCTTGCACGCCCAGACGTAGCCGCCCTCCCACTTGAGCGCCGCGGCGACCATGTCGTCGATGAGGCGGTGCTCGTAGGTGAGGCCGGCCTGCTCGAAGTCGGCCTTGAACTCGGCCTCGTAGACCTCGGCGAAGATGTCCTTGAAGCGGCCGTCGTACGCCTTGAGGATGGTGTTCTTCGTCGAGAGGTAGACCGGGTAGTTGCGGGCCAGGCCGTAACGCATGGAGGCGCGGGCGAAGTCGCGGATCGACTCATCCAGGTTGTACATCGCCATCGCGACGCCGCCACCGGGGAAGTCGTAGACGTCCAGCTCGATCGGCTCGGAGCCGTCCTTGGGGGTGAACGTGAGGGTCAGCGTGCCCTCGCCGGGTACCTTGATGTCGGTGGCGCGGTACTGGTCGCCGAACGCGTGACGCCCGACCACGATCGGCTTGGTCCAGCCGGGGACGAGCCGGGGCACGTTCGACATGATGATCGGCTCGCGGAAGATGACCCCGCCGAGGATGTTGCGGATGGTCCCGTTGGGGGACTTCCACATCTTCTTGAGACCGAACTCCTCGACCCGCGCCTCGTCGGGGGTGATGGTGGCGCACTTCACGCCGACGCCGTACTTCTTGATCGCGTTGGCGGCGTCGATGGTGACCTGGTCGTCCGTGGCGTCACGGTGCTCGATGCCGAGGTCGTAGTACTTCAGGTCGACGTCGAGGTAGGGAAGGATCAGCTGGTCCTTGATGAACTGCCAGATGATCCGGGTCATCTCGTCGCCGTCAAGCTCGACGACAGGGCCCTCCACCTTGATCTTGGGCATGCGAATGGTTCCCCTTCAATGAATGGATGCGTTGAGGCTATCGGACCGCCCGGTCACCGGTCGAAAAGGGACAGGATGAGCGCCTTCAGCTCGTTGTCGTCAAGCAACAGCGAGGTCAGGACCAGGATGAAGCCGAACCCGGCCAGCGTGACGACGTCGACCCGCCTGCTCCTGACGGCGAGCTGGCCGGCGTACCCGGCGAACCGCAGCGCGGCCGCGACCATGACGGCGGCGCCCAGCGCGAACCCGCCCCAGCGCGGGTCCACGAACAAGATCGCGAGCACGGCGAGGACCGCACCCGCCAAAATCAGCGGATACGGTCCCCAACGCTCACGTTCGGTCGGACTCAACGCGTCCTTCCGCCCCAGGCTCATCGCGCCCCGCTCATGGTCGCATTCGCACGGGCCTGCGTTGGCCTCATGCCTCGCGCTCTCCGGCCCAGGCTCATCGCGCCCCGCTCATGGTCGCATTCGCACGGGCCTGCGTTGGCCTCATGCCTCGCGCTCTCCGGCCCAGGCTCATCGCGCCCCGCTCATGGTCGCATTCGCACGGGCCTGCGTTGGCCTCGTGCCTCGCGCTCTCCGGCCCAGGCTCATCGCTCCTCGATCGGCTTCCACTTCTGGTCGGTCTCGCCGATGTACTCGCTGTCCGGGCGGATCAGGCGGTTGTCGGCGTGCTGCTCGATGACGTGTGCCGTCCAGCCGGACATGCGGCTGATCGAGAAGACCGGTGTGAACAGGTCGGTCGGGATGCCGAGGTAGTGGTAGACGGAGGCGGCGTAGAAGTCGACGTTCGGATAGAGGCCCTTCTCTTCGAGGACGACCTCCTCCATCTCCTTCGACATCCGGTAGTAGGTGTCGTCGCCGGCTGCCTCGGCCAGTTCGGCGGACATCCGGCGCAGATGCGTGGCGCGCGGGTCCTCGGTCTTGTAGACGCGGTGACCGAAGCCCATGATCTTCTCGTGGGCCGCCAGCTTGTCACGGACGACCTGGGCCACCTGCCCCGGCGGGATCGACTCCAGCGTCTTCATGACCTGCTCGTTCGCGCCGCCGTGCAGCGGGCCCTTGAGGGTGCCGATGGCGGCGACGATGGCGGAGTGCATGTCCGACAGGGTCGCCGCGCACACCCGGGCGGCGAACGTGGAGGCGTTCATGGTGTGGTCGGCGTGGAGCACCAGGCACTCGTCGAAGATCTCGACCTGGCGCGGCTCGGGCGCCCGTCCGGTGACCTGGAGCAGGAAGTTGCCCGCGATGCTCAGGCCGGAGTCGGCCTCGGGGACGTCGGCGCCGGAGCGGGCGGCGTGGTAGCGGGCGACCAGCAGCGGCTGCTGGGCGACCAGCCGGGCGGCCTTGCGCAGGTTGGCGTCGGGGGCGATGGAGTCCTTGTCCGGGTCGTCGGCGCCGGACAGCGAGACCAGCGAGCGCAGCGCCTCCATGGGTTTCTGCTTCTCGGCGATCTCGGCGATGTTCGCCGAGACCAGGGCGCCCAGTTCGCGGCCGCGCGCCAGCTCGTCGCCGTAGGCTTCCAGTTCGGAGCGGGTGGGTAGCTTGCCGCGTTGGAGCAGGTGCGCGGTCTCTTCGAACGTCGCGCGGCCGGCCAGGTCGTGGATGTCGTATCCGCGATAGAAGAGCCGACCGGCCTTTCCGTCAATGTCGCTCAGCGCTGTGGACGCGGCGACGACATCGGCCAGACCTTTCGTGGGCTTGTCCGCCATGAGTGCTTCCTCCGCTTATCTTCCTCCGAAGTCTACCCGTGAGCAGGTAAAACCGTCCGCAAAGGTCCAGACCAATTTCACGTCGGATTCTCCTTTCGGCAAAGGAGATTCCGCATCCCCTCGTTTGGGTAAGCCGGAGCTGTAGTAATAGTTACGGCGGGCTACCTGGGGAGGAACTGCCGTGGAGGGGCCGTTCATACGCATCGAGGACACCGGCGAGGTGATCCCGTTGCGCCCCGAGATCACGACGGTCGGAAGAGGCCGGGGAGTGGACATCCGGCTCACCGATCCAAGCGTGTCTCGACTCCATGCCGAGTTCGTCAGACGAGGACCTTACCTGTACGTCGTGGACCTGGGACTGTCCAGGAACGGCACGCGGGTGAACGGCAGGCCGATCGCCCGGAGGGTTCTCGACGACGGCGACGTCGTCTCGTTCGGCGCGGCGCGAGGTCGCATCGGTGGAGTCCCCCGTGAGGACTTCACCCCGGAGGTCGAGCTGCGCAGGGCCGCGGCGCCCGAGCTGACCAGGCGCGAGGTCGACGTGCTGACCTCGCTCTGCCGGCCGGCGCTGTCGGACGAGGCGTTCGTCGCCCCGGCGACCGCACGCGAGATCGCCGACGACCTGGTCGTGACCGAGGCCGCGGTCAAGCAGCATCTGCTGCGGCTCTACCAGAAGTTCAGGATCCCCGAGGGCACCAACCGGCGCACCCGGCTGGCCAACGAGGTCGTCGCGCTCGGCCTGGTCCGCCCGACCCCTGTGGTGCCACCGCAGCGGTCGTCGGGAGCCTCGGCCGAGCAGGCGTCGGCGGCCGGGCGAAGGGCTTCGTAACAGGGCTTCACAGGGATCGGATCGCGACCGGGGCTTCGGCGAGGGGTTCCGGCAGCATCGGGACCTGGTGATCGCCATTGTTCGCGGGCTCTGATCCGCAGCGGCGGGTTCGCCGTGCGCGGTGGCCGTCTCGCTCACGGCGGGTTCGCCGTGAGCGGTGGCTGTATTGCTGTCGCTGGCCGGGAGACGAACCGGCGACGCGCGTGCGCGGAGCACGCCCACGCACGCGTCGCCGGGGCGCTCAGACGGCGCGGAAGCCGGCGCTCAGACGGCGCTCAGACGGCGCTCAGACCGCGCGGAAGCCGCGGCTGGGCTCGCTGGTGCGGTTGGCGCGATCCACCGCGACGACGTGGTAGTGGTCGCCGCGCCCGCCGTCCGGGTCGGTCCACTCGACCGTCCGGCCGGCGGGCACGACCGCGACGAGGTTGCGGGCGTCGGCGAAGGCGCCGTCGGGAGCCTGGCCGGGGAAGCGGAAGATCGCGAACAGGAACGGCAGGTCCCGGCCCGTGGCCACGGCCTTCACCTCGACGCCGCCGGAACGCCGCAGCGCGTACGCCAGCACCGGCCGCCGCGGCGGGCGCCCGTTCGCGTGCCTGGGCAGCACGGGCGCGAGCGCGGGCCGCCGGTAGTGGTCGTCGACCGCGGTCGAGATCGAGCCGAGCCGGTCCACCTTGACGTCGTTGGCGTTGTACCAGATGTCGCCGCTGACCTCGGGGTGCTGCCGGTTGAGGGTCAGGTGCCTGGACAGCTCACCGGGCTGCTGCCACTCGGGCGCCTGCGCCGGGTCGCCGGCCTTGTACGCCGCCTGCCCGATCCACAGCAGCGTGCCGCTGCCCTTGGCGACGTCCGACCACCAGGGGACGAGCTTGGAGTAGTCGGCCGGCGGCTGCCCGATGTACCAGTAGAGCTGCGGCGCGATGTAGTCGAGCCAGCCCTTCTTGACCCAGCCGCGGGTGTCGGCGTGCAGGTTGTCGTACGACTGGCCGCCGTTGGTGTCGGAGCCGAGCGGGTCGGTGCCCCTGTTGCGCCAGATGCCGGAGGGGCTGATGCCCCACGCGATGTTCGGCTTGGCCGCCAGGACGCGCTCCCGCATCTCCTGGACCATCCGGTCGACGTTGTCGCGCCGCCAGGCGGCCAGGTCGGGGAAGCCGGCGCCGTACTTGGCGAATTCCTCGGCGTCGTCGAAGGCCGGGGTGTTGACCGGGTAGAAGTAGTCGTCGAAGTGCAGGCCGTCGATGTCGTAGCGGGTGACCGCGTCCATCATCGCGTCCTGGCAGAACGCTCGGACCTCGGGCATGCCAGGGTTGTAGTAGAGCCGGCCGCCGTAGGGGACGATCCAGTCGGGGTGCTTGCGGCCGGGGTGGTCGGGGTGGAGCTTGGCCGGGTCGCCCTGCATCGACACCCGGTACGGGTTGAACCAGGCGTGGAAGGCCAGGCCGCGCTTGTGGGTCTCCTCGACGGCGAACCCGAGGGGGTCGTAGCCGGGGTCCTGGCCCTGGGTACCGGTCAGGTATTGGGACCAGGGCTCGTAAGGTGAGGGCCAGAACGCGTCGGCGGTCGGTCTGATCTGCACGAACACCGAGTTGAGCTTCCGCTGGACGGCCACGTCCAGCCAGGCGGTGAACTCGGCCTTCTGCTGGTCGGCGGTCAGGCCCGGCTTCGACGGCCAGTTGATGTTGAGCACCGACGCGATCCACATTCCGCGCATCTGGTGCAGCGGCGGGACGTACTCGGCCTCGGCGAAGGCCGGCAGCGGCACGGCCGGAGCGGCGACCGCGAGGGCGAGACCCTTGAGGAGAGTCCTTCTGCTGGGCATGGGGGGTGGCCTCTCGAATGAGGTTGTGTCGAGGGCGACGATGACAGAAAATTACCTTCAGATCAACAATCGTGAAGGAAAATGCCGATGAGCGGTGACCTGTACAGACTGGCGATGTCGGTGCTGCATCCGGGGTTCGAGGGAACCTCCGCCCCCGACTGGCTGCGCCGCGCGCTGGGCGAGGGTCTGGGCGGGGTCGTCCTGTTCGCCCGCAACGCCATCGGCGCGCCTCTGATTCGGCAGCTGCGCGCCGAGAACCCGGACGTCGTCGTCGCGATCGACGAGGAGGGCGGCACGGTCACGCGGCTCGAGGTCGAGGCGGGCAGTTCCTTCCCGGGCAACCGGGCGCTCGGCGTGGTCGACGACGTGAAGCTCACCGAGCGGGTGGGCCGGCAGATCGGGCGGATGCTGGCCGACCTGGACATCACGCTGAACTACGCGCCCTCGGCCGACGTCAACGCCGACCCGGCCAACCCGGTGATCGGGGTGCGCTCGTTCGGGCCCACCGCCGAGCTGGTCGCCCGGCACACCGTCGCGTACGTGGCCGGGGTGCAGGGCGCCGGCGTGGCCGCGTGCGCCAAGCACTTCCCCGGCCACGGCGACACCGTCAGCGACTCCCACCTCGCGCTGCCCACCGTGCACGCCACCCGCGACGTGCTCGACCAGCGCGACCTGCCGCCGTTCCGGGCCGCGATCGGCGCCGGGGTGCGGGCCGTGATGACCGGCCACCTGCTGGTGCCCGCGCTCGATCCGGCCGCGCCGGCGACGCTGAGCCGGGCCGCCGTCACCGAGCTCCTGAGGGGCGAGCTCGGATTCGGCGGCATGGTCGTCACCGACGCGATCGACATGCGGGCGGTGGCCGCCCTGCACGACCCCGGCGAGCTCGCGGTGCGGGCGCTGGCCGCCGGGGTCGACGCGATCTGCGTCGGGATCATCACCGAGGACGGGTTGCGCGAGATGCGCGAGGCCGTCGTGGCGGCCGTACGCGGCGGGGTCCTGCCCGAGGAGCGGCTGGCCGAGGCGGCCGGGCGGGTGCGCGCTCTCGCCGCCTGGTACGCCGCCCGGTCCGGCCTGCGCGGCCAGGCCCGCCGCGACGTCGACCGGGTCGTCGGGCTGGAGGTCGCCAGGGCCGCGCTCACCACGGCCGGCGCGGCCAGGCTCGACCGCGGGCCGCTGGTCCTGGAGGTCAACACCCGGCTCAGCCAGGCCGTGGACCCGCTCACCCCGACCGTCATCACGGCCGCGCTCACCGCCCGCCTGCCGGACACGGCCATGCTGCGCATCGGGCCGGACGGTCAGCTGCCGCCCTTCGACGACCGGCCGGTGGTCCTGGTCGTGCACGACGCGGCCCGGCACGCATGGGTTCGCGACGTGGTGGCCAGGGCTGTGGCGGTGCGGCCGGACGCGATCGTGGTCGACACCGGCATCCCGGACGAACCCGCCGGAGCCGCGCACGTGGCCACGCACGGGATATCGCGGGCGTCGGCGCGGGCGGCGGCGGAATGGCTGACCCGGTGACCGCCACCGAGCCGGCCAACCCCGTCGCCACCGTACGCGCGGTGCTGCCGTCGCTGACCCCGGCGGCCCAGTCCATCGCCCGCCTCATCCTGGACGACCCCGGCCTGGTCGTGCGCAGCACGATCACCGAGTTCAGCGCCGTGTCCGGGACCAGCGAGGCCACCGTCGTGCGGACGGCGCGGGCGCTCGGGTTCACCGGGTACTCGCAGCTGCGGTTCGCGCTGGCGGCGGCCGTGGCCAAGGAGCCCGAACGGCTGGTGCCCGGCGACCTCGGGCCGGACGACCCGCTGACCGACGTGATCGCCAAGGTGGCGCGGGCCGAGTCGGACGCGCTGGCCGACACCGCGGCCCAGCTCGATCCCGACCAGCTCGGTGCGGTGGTGTCGGCCATCGCGGAGGCGCGTCGGGTCGACGTGTACGGGGTGGCGGCGTCCGGGCTGGTCGCCGCCGACATGTCGCAGAAGCTGCTGCGGATCGGGCTGTCCAGCCATCCCTTCGGCGACGCCCACCTGGCGCTGACCAGCGCGGCGCTGCTGCGGAGCGGGGACGTGGCGGTCGCGATCAGTTGCAGCGGGGAGACGCCCGACGTGCTGGTGCCCGCCCGGACGGCCGCCGAGGCCGGGGCCGCGATCGTGGCGATCACCAACAACCCGCGATCGTCGCTGGCCGGGATGGCCGATCACACGCTGGTGTCGGCGGGGCGCGAGACCGTCTTCCGGCCCGGGGCGCTGGCCAGCCGGATCAGCCAGCTGCTGATCGTCGACTGCATCTTCGTGGGGCTGGCGCAGCGGACCTACGACACGGCGGACGCGGCCATCCGGGCCACCCGCGAGGCCACCGACCGCTACCGCGACCGCTGACCGAGGTCAGCGATGGGGTTCTGCGGGCGGCGGGGCTGGACGGGGTCGCGTCCTTCGGCGGGGAGGGGCGCCGTCCTTCGGCGGACATGCCGGCGGGCGGCCCGGGGCCGCGTCAGGGGCGGGGGACGGTGAGGGCGGTCAGGTCGGCTTCGATTCCGGCGGCCGTGGAGAGCAGGGGTGGAAGGAGGTCGCGTTCCATGTGCTGCGGGGTCGTCCGGCTGGCGTGGGTCGACACGTTGACGGCGGCGACCGTGCGGCCCGACCGGTCGCGGACGGGGGCGGCGATGGACCGCAGCCCCTCCTCCAACTCCTGGTCGACCATGGCCCAGCCGCGGGCTCGTACGCGCTCCAGCTCTGCGCGGAGGGCCGAGGGGAGCACGATCGTGCGCGAGGTGAGGCGGCGGAGCGCGGTGCCTTCCAGGTACGCCTCCAGGTCGCCCGCGGGCAGCGCGGCCAGCAGGACGCGGCCCATCGACGTGCAGTAGGCCGGGAAGCGGGTGCCGATGTTGATGGTGACCCGCATGATCCGGGAGGTGGCCACGCGGGCCACGTAGACGACGTCCTCGCCGTCGAGCACCGCCACCGACGCCGACTCGCGCACCTCGGCGACCAGGCGTTCGAGATGGGGGTCGGCCACGTCGGGCAACGACAGGCTCGACAGGTACGCGTACCCGAGTTCCAGCACGCGCGGCGTGAGCGAGAACCGGCGCCCGTCGCTGCGGACGTACCCGAGGTCGGTGAGGGTGAGGAGGAAGCGGCGGGCCGCCGCCCGGGTGAGGCCGGTCGTCCGGGCCACCTCGCTGAGCGTGAGCGCGGGCGCCGCGGCGCTGAACGCCCGGATCACCGCGAGCCCGCGAGCCAGTGACTGCACATGATCGGCCATGGTGATCCTCTTGACAGGAGCGAGCAGAGGCGTACGTTCCGCATAGCGAGGCTGTTCGGCTTGAGAATGCATGTGCGCATCGCGAACAAATTGGAGCATACCGTGTATCGGGCTCTCGTCATCCTCCTCGCCGCCGCGCTCGTGGCCGCCTGCGGCGGCGGTCAGCCGGCCGCCACCGGGCAGCCGTCCCCCGGCGGGTCCGACAAGGTCAACGCCGGCGTGATCGCGATCGTCGACACGGCGCCGATCCACCTCGGCAAGGCCAAGGGCTTCTTCACCGAGCAGGGCATCGACCTCACGATCACCCCGGTCGCGGGCGGCGCGGCCAGCATCTCGGGCACGGTGAGCGGGCAGTTCCAGTTCGCCTTCGCGAACACGACCTCGCTGCTGACCGCCAGGCAGCAGGGCCTCGACGTCAAGGTGGTCGCCAACGGCGTCTCCTCGACCGGCGAGCAGGGCAAGGACTTCAGCGCGGTGCTGGTCAAGCCCGACAGCCCGATCAGGACGGCCAAGGACCTGGCGGGCAGGAAGATCTCGGTCAACCAGCTCAGGAACATCGGCGACACGACCGTACGCGCCTCGGTGCGCAACGCGGGCGGCGACCCGACCGGCATCGAGTTCGTCGAGCTGCCCTTCCCCGACGCGCCCGCCGCGCTGCAGAACGACCAGGTCGACGCGATCTGGGTGGTCGAGCCGTTCGTGAGCCAGGCGATCAGCCAGGGCGCCCGGCCGGTGGCCTGGAACTTCGCCGACGCCGCCCCCGACCTGACCGTCGCGATGTACTTCACCACCGGCCGCACCGACGCCGACCTGACCAGGCGGTTCGCCGCGGCCATGAACACGTCCCTGGAGTACGCCGACACCCATCCCGACGAGGTCAGGGAGATCCTGAAGACGTACACGAAGATCGCGCCCGAGGTGATCGCGAAGATCTACCTGCCGAAGTGGCCGGTCCAGGTGAACAAGGTCTCCGTGCAGACCGTCGCCGACCTCGCCCTGGCCGACGGGGTGCTGACGGAGAAGGTCGACGTGTCGACGCTGGTGCCGTGATCGCTCGCCTCGCCTACGGGCTCGCCGGACTCGGCGGGCTGCTCGCGCTGACGGAGGCCGTGCCGCGGCTCGGCCTGGTCGACGCGCGCTTCCTGCCGCCCGCCTCGGCCGTGCTCGGCACGCTGGCCGCGCAGCTCGCCACGCCGGAGCTGTGGATCGCGCTCGGCGAGACCATGCGCGGCTGGGCGCTCGGCCTGGCGATCGCGTTCTGCGCGGCGGTGGCGGCCGGGGTGGTGATCGGGGTCGTGCCCGGCCTGCGCGCCATGACGAACTCGACCGTCGAGTTCCTGCGCCCGATCCCGTCGGTCGCGCTGGTGCCGCTGGCCACGCTGCTGTTCGGCCCGTCCATCGGCTCGACGCTCCTGCTGGTCGCGTACGCGGCGTTCTGGCAGGTCCTCATCCAGGTTCTGTACGGCGTCGCGGCCGTGGACCCGGTGGCGTACGACACGGCGCGCTCGTACGGGCTGCGCACCTGGTCGCGGGTGCGGCACCTGGTGTGGCCGACCGCGCTCCCGTACGTCATGACCGGGCTCCGGCTGGCGGCGGCGGTGGCGTTCATCCTGGCGGTGACGGCGGAGCTGGTGATCGGCAGTCCCGGCCTCGGTGCCGAGATCCAGGTGGCGCAGAGCAGCGGCGCGGTGCCGGCCGTGTACGCGCTCATCGTGCTGGCCGGGCTGGTCGGCATCGGCGTGAACGCCGCGGTGCGGCTGCTGGAGCGCAGGGTGCTGGCCTGGCACCCGGCCGTGCGATCGGAGGTCGCCGCGTGAGGGCCCTGGCCGGGGTGGTCAGGCGGTTGGCGCTGCCCGCGCTGCTGGTGCTGGTCTGGTGGGCGGTCAGCGGGAGCACGTTCTACCTGACGAGCCCGGCGGAGGTGGGGCGGGCGTTCGCGGCGACGTGGTTCTCCGAGCGGCTGGTCGCGGACGTGCTGCCGAGCGTCGGGAGGCTGCTGGCGGGGTACGCGGTGGCGGGCGTGCTCGGCGTGGGCCTCGGCGTGCCGATCGGGCTGTCGCCGCGGCTGCGGGCCACGCTGGAACCGGTGCTGGAGTTCTTCCGCGCCGTACCGCCGCCCGTGCTGGTGCCGCTGATCATGCTGCTGGCCGGGATCGACACGCCGATGAAGGTGCTCGTGATCGTGTCCGGCTGCGTGTGGCCGATCCTGCTCAACACCGTCGAGGGCGTGCGCGCGCTGGACGAGGTGCTCGCCGACACCTGCCGCATGTACGGCGTCCGCGGCGGCTCCCGGCTGCGGCGGTTCGTGCTGCGCGGGGCCAGCCCGCAGATCATGACCGGGCTGCGGCAGGCGTTGTCCATCGGGATCATCCTCATGGTCATCAGCGAGATGTTCGCCAGCTCCAGCGGGCTCGGGTTCACGATCGTGCTGTTCCAGCGGCAGTTCCAGATCGCCGAGATGTGGAGCGGCATCCTGCTGCTCGGGCTGCTCGGCCTCGGCCTGTCCGGCCTGTTCCGCCGCGTGGAGCGGCGGGTCCTGTCCTGGTACCACGGCAGCGGAGCCGCCCGTGCTTGAGATCCTGTCGCTGAACAAGGTCTACGAGGGTCCGGGCCGCCGGGTCGAGGCGATCGGCTCGGTCACGTTCACCGTCGAGAGCGGCGAGCTGGTGTGCGTCGTGGGCCCCTCCGGGTGCGGCAAGACCACGCTGCTGCGGTGCGTGGCCGGGCTGCTGCCGGTCACGGCCGGGGAGGTGCGGGTGGCCGGCGTGCCCGTCACCGGGCCGCCGCCGCGCATGGCCGTGGTGTTCCAGGAGTACGCCCGCAGCCTCTTCCCGTGGATGACCGTGCGGCAGAACGTCGAGCTGCCGCTGAAGGAGAAACGGGTCCCGGCGGGGCGGCGGCGGGACCTGGTCGGCGACTCGCTGCGCGCGGTCGGGCTGAGCGACGTCGCCGACGCCCATCCGTGGCAGCTGTCGGGCGGGATGCAGCAGCGGGTGGCGATCGCGCGGGCGGTCGCGTACGAGCCGCAGGTGCTGCTCATGGACGAGCCGTTCGCGGCCGTGGACGCGCAGACCAGGGCCGACCTGGAGGACCTGATCCTGCGGCTGTGGCGGGACCTCAGGGTGACCACCCTGTTCGTCACCCATGACATCGACGAGGCCGTCTACCTCGGGCAGCGGGTGATCGTGCTGTCGTCCTCCCCCACCGGCGTCATGGAGGACCTGAAGATCGACCTGCCGCCCGAGCGCGATCAGCTCACCACGAGGTCGCTGCCGCGGTTCGGGGAGCTGCGCGGGCATGTATACCGGCAGATCCAGCGGGCCAGGGGGGCGCGATGAGCACAGAGATGAACACCGAGCGAGATACCCGAATGAACACCGTGAGGGACGCGGCGTTCGGCGTGCTGAGACAGTACGGGCTGACCACCCTCTTCGGGAACCCCGGCTCCACGGAGGTGCCGCTCCTGGCCGGGCTGCCCGACGACCTGCGGTTCGTGCTCGCCCTGCACGAGGGATCCGTCGTCGCGATGGCCACAGGGTGGGCGATCGGGCACGAGCGGCCCGGCGTCGCCGTGCTGCACACGTCCGCCGGGCTCGGCAACGCCGTCGGCGCGATCGCCACCGCGCGGGTGAACCGGGTGCCGCTGGTGATCCTGGTCGGGCAGCAGGACCGGAGGCATCTGTCGCTGGAGCCGTTCCTGGCGGGGCGGCTGGACGGGCTCGCCGGGGACTACCCCGTACGGGTGGAGCAGCCGGTCCGGGCGCAGGACGTGCCGGGGGCGGTGGCGCGGGCGTACCACGAGGCGGTCACGCGGCGCGGGCCCGCGCTGGTGGTCGTGCCGATGGGCGACTGGTCCGAGCCGTGGGCCGGCGAGGTCGTGGCGGCGCCGGCACGGGTCGTCCGGCCGGCCGCCGTGGCCGACGCCGACCTCCGGCCGCTGGTGTCGCTGCTGGCGGCCGCGCGGTCGCCGGCGATCGTCGCGGGCGCCGGGGTGGAAGCCGGGTGGGAGCCGCTGGTCGCGCTGGCGGAGCGGCTGCGCTGTCCCGTCTTCCAGGAGGCGTTCGGGGCACGGGCCGGGTTCCCGCAGGACCATCCGCAGTACGCCGGGGTGCTTCCGGCCGATCGGGGGTCGCTGCGGGAGGCGTTGGCGGGGCATGACGTGGTGCTGTCGGTGGGGGCTCCGGTGTTCCGGTTGTACCCGTACGTGCCGGGGCCGCTGGTCGAACCGGGGACCACGGTCGCCCTGGTCACCGACGACCCGGCGGAGGCCCATCGCAGCCCGGCCGACCTGGCGTACCTGGCCGCGCCGTCAGCCGTGTGCGCCCGCCTGGCCGCTCTGCTCCCGGGCCGGTCCGCGGACGGCTCCCCGCCTCCGGGGCAGCGGCCCGAGCGGCGGGAGCCCGCGGCCCGGCCCCCGGTCGCGCCCGGGCGGGGGTTGCCGGCCGAGCACGTGCTGCGGGAGCTGGCGGCGCGGTTGCCGGCCGACGCCGTACTCCTGGAGGAGGCGCCGTCCGCCCGGCCGGACCTGCATCGGCTCGTGCCGGCCAGGAACCCGCTCGGGTTCCTGTCGGCGGCCATGGGCGGGCTGGGGTTCGCCGTGCCGGCGGCGGTCGGGCTGCGGATGGCGTTGCCGCGCCGTCCCGTGATCGCGGTCGTCGGCGACGGATCCACCCTGTACGGCCTGCACGCCCTCTGGAGCGCCGCCCACTACCGGGTGGGCGCGCTGTTCGTCGTGCTCGCCAACGGCCGGTACGCGATCATGGACCGGCTGGCCGGGCAGCAGGGCGGCAAGGCGCCGTGGCCGCCGTTCACCGAGGTGGACATGAGCATGCTGGCGCGGGCGCTCGGCTGCCCCGCCCGCCGCGTGACCGGCCACGACGCGCTGACCGCGGCGCTCGACGAGGTCCTGCCCACGCTGGCGACCCGCGACGAGCCCCTGCTTCTCGACGTGGCCGTCGACCCCGACCCCCAGCGCTGAGGAGGCGCACCATGACGTTCCTGGACCCCAAGATCTGGACCGGCCTGGTCTTCGACGGCGGCTGGACGGCCGCGCGAGCCGGCGACGCGCCCGTGATCGAGCCCGCCACGGGCGCCGAGCTCGGCCGCGCCGGCACCGCGGGCGCCGACGACGTGGCCGCCGCCGCCCAGCGCGCCCGCCAGGAGCAGCGGGCGTGGGCGGCCACCCCGTACGAGGAGCGCGCCGCCGTGCTCCGCCGCGCCGGCCGGCTCTTCGAGGAGCACGCGCAGGAGATCCAGGACTGGATCGTCCGCGAGTCCGGCGGCGTGCCGGGAAAGGCGGGGTTCGAGACGCACGTGGCGGCGCAGGAGTGCTACGAGGCGGCAGCGCTGGCCTCGCAGCCGCTCGGCGAGGTGCTGCCGACCGCGCGCCCGCGGTTCAGCTTCGCCCGGCGGGTGCCGGTGGGCGTCGTCGGGGTGATCGCGCCGTTCAACTTCCCGCTGATCCTCGGCATCAGGTCGGTGGCGCCGGCGCTCGCGCTCGGGAACGCCGTCGTGTTCAAGCCCGACCAGCGCACCGCCGTCTGCGGCGGGTTCTCGGTCGCCCGCGTCTTCGAGGAGGCCGGGCTGCCGGGCGGCCTGCTGCACGTGCTGCCCGGCGGCCCGGAGGCCGGGCAGGCGCTGGTGACCGACCCGAACATCCCCGTGATCTCCTTCACCGGCTCCACCGCGGCCGGGCGCAAGGTCGGCGAGGCGGGGGCGCGCCTGCTCAAGCGGGTGCACCTGGAGCTCGGCGGCAACTCGGCGCTGGTCGTCTTCGACGACGCCGACCTCGAACCCGCCGTGTCTGCCGGCGCCTGGTCGTCGTTCTTCCACCAGGGGCAGATCTGCATGACGTCCGGACGTCACCTCGTGCACGAGTCGGTGGCCGGGGAGTACGTCGCCCGCCTGGCCGCCAAGGCCGACGCCCTGCCGGTCGGCGACCCGGCCACGGGCCAGGTCGCGCTCGGGCCGCTCATCGACGCCCGGCAGCGCGACCGGGTGCACCGGCTGGTCACCGACAGCGTGTCGGCCGGGGCCCGGCTGGCCGCCGGCGGCACGTACGACCGGTTGTTCTACCGGCCGACGGTGCTGGCCGAGGTGCCGGCGCACGCGCCCGCGTACGCGGAGGAGGTGTTCGGGCCGGTGGCGCCGGTGACGACGTTCTCCTCGCTGGAACAGGCGGCGGCGCTGGCCGCCGACTCCGAGTACGGCCTGTCGCTCGGCGTGCTCACCCGCGACGTCATGAAGGGGCTGGCGCTCGCCGACCTGGTGCCGACCGGGATCGTGCACATCAACGACCAGACGGTGGACGACGAGGCCGTCGCCCCGTTCGGCGGCCGGGGCGCGTCGGGGACCGGGACCAGGTTCGGCGGGACGGGCGCCAACATCGACGCCTTCACCGAGACGCAGTGGGTCACCATGCAGGGGGACGTGGCGGCGTACCCGTTCTAGGTCCGTTCCAGTCCTGGTACAGGCTGCCCTCGGAACCCCGCGGGGTGTTCGCGGGGTGTTCGCGGGGCGTTCGGTCGGCCGGCGGACGCGCGGCCGCGCTCAGCCGGCGGACGCCTGGCGTTCGGCGGCCTCCACGACGTTGGAGAGCAGGAGCGCCCTGGTCATGGGGCCGACGCCGCCCGGGTTGGGGGTGAGGAAGCCGGCGACCTCCTCGACGTCGAGCGCCACGTCACCGGCGATCTTGCCGTCGACCCGCGAGACGCCGACGTCGAGCACGGCCGCCCCCGGCTTGACCATGTCGCGCTTGATCAGGTCGGGCACGCCCGCGGCGGCCACCACGATGTCGGCCCTGCGCACGTGTGCGGAGAGGTCTTGGGTGCCGGTGTGGCAGAGCGTCACGGTGGCGTTCTCGCTGCGACGCGTCAGCAGGAGGCCGAGCGAGCGGCCCACGGTGATGCCGCGCCCGACCACCGTGACCTCCGCGCCCTTGATCGGGACGCCGTACTCCTGCAGGAGCAGCACGATCCCGTGCGGCGTGCACGGAAGCGGCGCGTCGACCATGTGGACGAGGCGGCCGAGGTTGACCGGGTGGAGACCGTCGGCGTCCTTGGCCGGGTCCATCCGCTCCAGCAGGGCCATCGTGTCGAGGTGTTTGGGCAGGGGCAGCTGGACGATGTATCCGGTGCAGGCGGGCGAGGCGTTGAGCTCGTCGATGGCCGCCTCGACGTCGGCCTGCGAGGCGGTGGCCGGGAGGTCGACGCGGATGGAGGCGATGCCCACCTCGGCGCAGTCGCGGTGCTTGCCGGCCACGTAGATCTGGCTGCCGGGGTCGTCGCCCACGAGGACCGTGCCCAGGCCGGGCGTGATGCCGCGGTCCTTGAGCGCGGCCACCCGGGTGGTGAGGTCTGCCTTGATCTTGGCGGCGGTCGCCTTGCCGTCGAGTTTCACTGCGCTCATGCCGCAATCCTTCCATGCCCGCGCGGCAGGCGAACCCGCGAGGGCGGTTATCCACACACAGCAGGCAGGCGGCGTGCGTTATCCACAGACGCTCGCTGACATCGTTGTCATCAATCCGCCGAGGGCCTAGTGTTACGGGCGCCGGGATGATGCCGCTGACCGGAGGTTCCCCCTTGTCTCTCCGCCTGCTGTCCGCCGAGTCGACCGATCTGTTCACGGGCTCGCCGGATGACCCGCGCCAGCTCCTCCGCGTCACCGTCGCGCAAGGCGAGCACGACACTCCCTTGGAACTGCGGGGCGAGGGCGTGCGGCTGGCCGAGCCGGTCACCGTGCCGGCCGGCGCCTCCGGCGTGCTGGAGGTCGCCCTCGCCGTGTCCGCGCCGCCGGGCTCGACCGTCCCCTGCCTGCTCACGCTGGGCGGCGAGGCGCTGGAGGTCCCGGTCACGGCGGAGGAGCCGGGGTGGACAGTCCACATGGTGTCCCACTTCCACTACGACCCCGTGTGGTGGAACACGCAGGCCGCCTACACCAGCCCGTGGGAGCTGCTCTCCGGTGACGCCACGACCAGGCCGCTCTGGGAGCGCAACGCGTTCGCGCTGGTCGAGGCCCACCTCGACCTGGCGCTGCGCGACCCCGACTACCGGTTCGTGCTGGCCGAGGTCGACTATCTCAAGCCGTTCTTCGACACCCGTCCCGAGCGGCGGGCCGACCTGCGCGCGCTGCTGGCCGAGGGCCGCGTGGAGCTGATCGGCGGCACCTACAACGAGCCCAACACCAACCTCACCGGCGCCGAGACCACGATCCGCAACCTCGTCTACGGCATCGGCTACCAACGCGACATCCTGGGCGGCGATCCGCGCACCGCGTGGCAGCTCGACGTGTTCGGCCACGACCCGCAGTTCCCCGGCTACCTCGCGGCCGCCGGGCTGACCGGCAGCGCCTGGGCGCGCGGGCCGTTCCACCAGTGGGGCCCGATCCACAAGAACTTCGAGCGGGCCAGGAACGACGCGGCGCTGATGCAGTTCCCCAGCGAGTTCGAGTGGATCGCGCCGTCCGGGCAGGGCGTGCTCACCCACTACATGCCGGCCCACTACTCCGCGGGCTGGTGGATGGACTCCGCCCCCACGCTCGACGACGCCTGCCAGGCGGTCCACGACCTCTACCGCTCGCTCAAGCCGGTGGCCGCGACGAAGAACGTCCTGCTGCCGGTCGGCACCGACTACACCCCGCCCAACAAGTGGATCACCGATGTGCAGCGCGCGTGGGCCGCGCGTTACGTGTGGCCGAGGTTCGTCTGCGCCACGCCCCGAGACTTCCTCGACGCCGTCCGCGCCGACCGGTCGCGGTTCAGCCCCCAGACCCGCGACATGAATCCGATCTACACCGGCAAAGACGTCTCCTACATCGACACCAAGCAGGCCCAGCGCGCCGCCGAGGTGGCCGCGCTCGACGCCGAGCGGCTGTCGGCGTTCGCGCAGGTCCTCGGCCTCGGCACCTACCCGCACACCGCGCTCGACAAGGTGTGGCGGCAGCTCGCCTACGGCGCCCACCACGACGCGATCACCGGCTCGGAGTCCGACCAGGTCTACATCGACCTGCTGACCGGCTGGCGCGAGGCCCACGACCTGGCCGCCTCCGCCAGAGACACCGCGCTCGACGCCCTGACCGCCCGCATCTCGGTCGACACGGCGAGCGTCGTGGTGACCAACACCCTGCCGTTCGCCCGCGACGGGCTGGTCAGCGTGCGGGTCCCCGCCGGCCGCACGATCGCCGGCGTGCCCGCCGTCGTGGCGGGCGGCACGCTGACCTTCCTGGCCCGCGACGTGCCGTCGCTGGGTTGGCGCGCGTACCCGCTGGTCGACGGCTCCCCCGCCACCTGGCAGGTCGCCGACGGCGCCGTCACGATCGCGAACGACCGCTGGCGGGTCACCGCCGACCCCGCCCAGGGCGGCGGCCTGACCTCGATCGTCGACGTGTCCTCCGGTCGCGAGATCCTCACCGGCGTGGCGAACGAACTACGCCTCTATCACGAATACCCCACACACCCCGACATGGGTGAGGGCCCGTGGCACCTCATCCCCACCGGCCACGCCGTGGGCTCCGCCGAGTCGCCGGCGCTCGCCACCCGCGCGGAGACGAGCCCGCTCGGCCAGCGGCTCATCGTGACGGGCCAGGTCGGCGAGGTCTCCTACGAGCAGACCGTGACCCTGCTGACCGGCTCCGACCGCATCGACTTCACCACCCGCGTGCTCGACCACACCGGTGCCGACCGGCTGCTGCGTGTCCGGTTCCCGGCCCGCGTCGAGGGCGCGCTGCCGGTGTCCGACGTGTCGGGCGCCGTGGTGGGCCGCGGCTTCGCACTGCCCGACATCGACACCGCCCAACACCCGTGGACCCTCGACAATCCGGCCAACACCTGGTTCGGCCTGTCCGCCACGGCCACGGTCGACCTCGGCGCGGCGGGCGCGCGGGCGCTGGGTGTGGCCGAGGTGGTGGTGGCGTCCCCGGCCGACGCCGCCGACGCCCGCGATCTCGTGGTGGCGCTGGCCCGCGCGGGAGTGACCGCCACCACGTCCACCGCCGCGGGCACCCGCTACGGCTGGCTCGACGTCGACTCCAACCTCCCCGACGTCCGCATCGTCCTGGGCGGCCCCGACGTCAATCCGGTGGCCGCCGACCTCCTCGCCCAGGCCGACCCCGCCTACCTCGACGCGCTCAAGTCCGGCGAGCCTCGCGTCTGGGTCCCGGCCGAGCGGCCGCTCGCGGAGGTGTGGCGGCCCAGCGCCGACCTGCGCGACCTGCGCGCGCTGCCCGCCATGATCGTGGCCGGCCCGGTCGCCGAGCTGGTGGCCGACCTGGCCGACGCCCGCATCGAGGCCACGTGCCCGCTGGGCTCCGAGCGGCTCGACCGCCGCACGGTCGCGCTGCTGGCGTACGGGCTGCCGGGCTTCGCCGTCGACCCGTCGGGCACGCTCCACCTGTCGCTGATGCGTTCGTGCACGGGCTGGCCGTCGGGCATCTGGCTCGACCCGCCCCGCCGTACGACACCGGACGGGTCCGGGTTCCAGCTGCAGCGCTGGACACACGAGTTCTCGTACTCGCTGGTGGCCGGTGAGGGCGACTGGCGCGACCTGCAGGTGCCCGCCGCGGGCCAGGAACACATCACCCCTCTCCTCTCCCGCACGCTCGACCCGCAGCGCGGCCCCCTGCCCCCGACCTGCTCGTTCCTCACGGTCGCCCCGGCCCGCGACGTCCTCGTGAGCACGATCAAGGCCACCGGCAACCCCCACGCCCACGGCCTGACCTCCACGCCCGGGCACGGCGTGACGATCCGCCTGATCGAGTCCACCGGGCTGGGCGCCCCGGCTGTCGCGCTTGACTCGCCGGTGCTCCCGCTCGACGACCTCACCCACGCCGACCTGCTCGAACGCCCCGGCGCCCCGGTCACCGAGCTCGCGCTGAGCGGCTTCGAGGTCGCCACCTACGTGGCCCCCGCCCCACCCCCCACCGGCCCCGAGCTCGGCCCCACGGCCGAGCCCGCCCAGCCGGTCTACAGCCGCTACTGGCTCCACAACAAGGGCCCGGCGCCGCTGGGCTACCTGCCGGTCTCCATCGCCGTCACCCCTGGGCTCGTGACGTCGCCGGATGGCCCGTTCGAGGTGGACGTCGTGGTCTCGTCCCATCTGACCGAGGAGGCCCATGAGGGCGTGGTCGACCTTCGCGTACCGGAGGGGTGGTCCGTCACCCCGGCCCAGCGCCCCTTCCGCCTGCCGCCGGGCGGCCACGTGCGTTTCCCGGTCACCGTCACCCCGTCCCCCGACGCGCCCACCGGGTTGTCCTTCGTCTCCGCGCGCACCCGCGTCGGCGAGCAGCTCATCGAAGACGTCGTCACGGTGGCGATCGGCGACGACCTCGCCGAGCTTCCCGTCCCCGGCCCGCCCCCGGCCTCCGGCACCGCCGTCAAGGGCACCGCGTCCGCCGACGCCCGCCCCACGGGCCTGTCGATCACCCCCGTCACCGACACCCTCACGCTCCGCCCCGGCGACCACGCCACCCTCGTCCTCCGCCTCACCAACACCACCGCCGACGAGATCCGCGGCGAGGCCCAGCTCGCTTCCCCCTGGGGCACCTGGCCCCTGCTTCCGCAGGTCATCCAGGGCTTCACGGTGGCGGCGGGCGAGACGGCCGAGGTGTCGTTCCCGGTGGAGGCACCGGAAGGCATACCGCCCGGCCACGCCTGGGCCCTCACCAAGGTGATGTGGTACGGCCGCTGCCAGTACACCCCGGCGATCCGCCTGGAGGTGACCTCTTGAGCGGCCACCCTCTTCCCCAGGCGCCGACCACCGCCCCTTCCCGACCGCCCGCCTCGGTCGACCAGCTCACGACAGGCACACCCGCGACGCCGCCGCCCGGCGACATGATCAGCGAGATGCGCGGCGAGGTAGACAACGGGGTGCCCGGTGACATGATCAGCGAGGTGCCCGATGAGGTGATCGGCTGGGTCGACGACCGCCCGATCATGCGTGACCGCCTCGACCAGCGCCTCGCCGACCTCCGTAGCGGCCCGTTCAGCGCCGCCCTGCCCGTTCCGGGAAGCTCGGAAGATCGCCAGCTCGCCAGATGGCTGACCCAGGTCATCCTCACCGAAGCCCTCTGCGAGACCACCGCGAGCGCTCTCCGCCTGGCTCCGGTCGAAGGCCCGCCGCTCGACCGCCTGGCCGCCGTCGAGCTGGGCTCGATCAACGCCGCCGCCTACAACGGCAGCCCCTGGGTTCGAGCCATCTTCGACCACGTCACCGCCGAGGTCGAGATCCCACCCGAGTGGCGCCCCCGCGAGCCACCCAGCCCTGCTCCTGCACACCTCGTCCGCCACCGCCTGTTCCCAGACAAGGCAACCGCGGAACAAGCCATCCCCGATGATCTTGAATCCCTCGGCGCGGTAGACCTCACTTCGCTGCCGTCCGCCATAGCCGACGAACTCCGCCGCCACCCACCCGGCACACCCACCACCCCCGTGCCCGGGCCCTTGGGCTGGCACGTCGCCATCGCCTTCCCCACCGCCGACCCCAGCCCACCGTCGCCGGAACCTTCGCGAACCCCCACTCCGGGAGCCGCGCCACCAGAGATCCCGCCGTCCATCACCGCACCCTCCAACCCAGCGGCCGCCACGCCAAACCAGCCCGCCCCCGCGCCCCAAGGCGACGCGGGAACGGCGGGCCGTCCCGCCGCATCACCGGAACGCGGCTTTGCCTCCGCAGACCACCACCAGTCACCGCTGCTGGAGGCCGCACGACGGCGGGCGTTCGCCCGATGGCTCGACGAGACCCGCGCCGAGAAGGTCCAACTCGTTCCCGGACTGGAACACCCTGGCGACCCCCGCCAGCCCGACAACCACCACAAACACTGATGACGACCTGCGTACTCGCCATTGACATCGGAGGAACCAAGCTCGCCGCCGCGCTGGTGGACGAGGCCGGCGCCATCCTGCGCTCCGCCACGCGGCCCACACCCCGTACGGAGATCATGCCCGCCCTGACAGCCCTCATCGCCGAGGTGACCGAGGAGGCCCCGGCGCCGATCGCGGTCGGCATCGGCTGCGCCGGTCCCATCGACCTCGCCGCCGGCACCGTCAGCCCGGTGAACATCCCCAGGTGGCGCGGTTTCCCGCTGCGTGCCGAGGTGCGACGGCTGACGGGCCTGCCCACCATGCTCGCCGGCGACGCGCAGTGCTTCGCACTCGGTGAACATTGGCTGGGGGCGGGACGCGGGTGCCCGTCCTTACTCGGCATCGTCGTATCGACCGGGATCGGCGGCGGCCTGGTGATCGACGGTGCACCTCTGCTCGGCCCCTCCGGCAACGCCGGACATGTCGGCCACATGAGCATCGACCTGTACGGCGAACGCTGCGAATGCGGCGGCCGCGGCTGCGTCGAACGCTACTCCAGCGGCCCCAGCATGACCCGTTGGGCACTGGAAAACGGCTGGATCCCCACCAGCCCGGTCGGAACAACCCCCCTAAGCGCCACCCCACCCGCCACCCGGCATCCCGAACGGCTCGGCAGCGAGGCCAGCGCGCGGGCTACCCGCCTTTCGGCGTCCGGACGTGAGGCTTCCGTCGGCGGGGCCGAGAGTTCTGCGGACGTGGCAGCACGGGCACACGGAGCCGTCGCGAGCTCCGGCGTACCCGACGTGGAAGCCGGCGCAGCCGGCACCGGCGCAAGCGGCATGACGGCTGGGATGGGTGACACGGAGGCCGGGATGGGTGACACGAAGGCTGGGGTGGGTGACACGGAGGCCGGGGTGGATGCGCGGGTGCTTGCGCGGGATGCGGCGGCGGGGCATCCGGTCGCGGTGGCGGCGTTCGAGCGGGGGGCCAGGGCGTTGGCTGGGATGATCGCGTCTACGGCGGCGGCGGTCGAGGTCAGCACCGTCGTCATCGGCGGTGGGGTGTCCGGGGCCGGGCGGGTCCTGTTCGATCCGCTGGAGCGTGCGCTGGACGATGTGGCCGGGTTGGGGTTCGTCCGGGCGGTTCAGGTGAAGCGGAGCACCCTCGGTGTACGGGCGGCCTTGGCGGGCGCGGCCTACCTGGCCTGGCAGGCCGTCCGGTCCGCGGGCTGAAGGCGCGGCGCGGTGGGTGAAGCTGCGGGATGGCCGGGTAGCCTGTCGATCACGTTCGAGGGTTCCGGCGGGGCTGTCCCGCTCGGCAGCGGGGAACGTTCTACGCGTTCTCGCCGCCGCCTAGGCCGTGTTTCATAAGGTGTTGAGCCACTGATTGATCGCAGCGATGATGACGACGGCTTCGTAGCGTACGGCGAGCTTGTCGTAACGTGTTGCCAGGCCGCGGTTGCCTTTGAGCAGGTTGATGCCACACTCCACAG
>DASUCK010000024.1:0-12170 GCA_036276095.1 Nonomuraea sp.
GCGCCGGTTGGCCGGGTCGAACAGCTCGCGCAGGCAGTCGGCGCAGGTGGCCAGGTCGGGCGGGATCTCGGCGTGGGTCCCGGGTGTGAGGTCGCTCTCCATGATCTCGAAGCCCGGACCGTGCTGCTCCGGCGCCCCTGGGGTGACGCGCACGTCCCGGACGCGCGCGGCACCGGGCGGCCGGGTGCGCAGGCCGGAGACGAACGCCTCCAGCGACGCCGGCGGGCCGGTGGCGGAGATGACCACGTGCCCGCCGGCGTTCCTGACCTGTCCCCGGATCCCGATGGCGGTCGCCAGCCGGTGCACGAACGGCCGGAAGCCGACGCCCTGCACGATGCCGTGCACCTCGATGTGCCATGCCGCGTCCACGACGGCGTTCCTACATCAGCGGCGGGACGACGACGAGGTCGTCGTCCTCGGCGGCCAGCTCGCCCACGACGTCCACCACGCCCTCGACGTTGCGGACGGCTTCGACGAGGGCGATGGCCTGCGACCTCCACCGCACCTGCCCGCCGATCCTCACCATGCCGGCGTCGATCTCGACCGTGAACGGGCCGGGCTCCGGCAGCAGGGCGCGGATATCGGCCTCGAGCTCGCCGGCGGGGCGGGTGAAGACGCGCAGGACGTCCCGCTGGTGCAGGGTGCCGATGACCCTCCCGGTGACGACGTCGATCACGGGCAGCTGCTTGATGCGCTGGGTGTGCATCAGGCGGGCCGCGTCGCGCACGCTGGTGCCCGGGGTGACGGTGATCGCCGGGGAGGTCATCAGCTGGGACGCCGTGACCGCGGCGGCCTTCTCGTGCTCGCGCCGCTGCTTGCGGGACTCGAACAGCGACACGCTGTGGCGTACCGTGTCGATCTCCTTGAGTAGCAGGTCGTCCTCGGAGACGACGCCTATCGGACGGCGGTCGGCGTCGACGACGGTGACCGCGCCGACCGCGTACCGCTTCATCGCGGCCACGATGTCGACGAACGACGCGTCCGCCAGCACGGCGATGGCCACGCGTCCCATGACGTCCTTGACTTCGATCGACATGATGTCCACCTCTCCTTCACCTTCAGGCTTCCGCACGGCGGCTCGCGCGGTCAGCGGCGAACGTCCCCGATGACCAGGACGAAGGTCCCGCGCCGTCAGGCGCGGACCACGGCGACCGGGCAGCGGGCGTGGTGCAGCACGCCCCAGCTGACCGAGCCGAGCAGCGCCGTTCCCAGGGCTCCGCGCCCGTGCGAGCCGACGACGAGCAGGTCGGCCTGTTCGGCCGCCGCGGTGAGGGCGTCCGCCGGTTGCGCGCACGGCACGTCCTCGACGACCGTCACCCGCGGGTGGTTCTGACCTGCGGCCTTGACCCGGTCGCGGACGGCCTGGTGCTGTGTGGCGCGGACTTCGTCCAGGTCGTAGGGTGCCTCGGGAGCGTAGGCGTGCACCGGGAGCTGCCAGGCGTGCACGACCCTGAGCGTCGCGCCGCGCAGCCCCGCCTGTTCGAAGGCGTAGGCCAGGGCCGGCTCGCACTCCGGCGAGTCGTCCAGCCCCACGACGACCTCGCCGTGCACGGGCCGGTGCTCGGCCCGCACCACCACGACGGGACAGCTCACGTGCCCGGCCACGTGAGCGCTCACCGAACCCAGCAGCGCGCCGGAGAGCCCGGCGAGACCGCGGCTGCCGACCACCAGCTCTGTCGCGTCCCCGGCCAGCTCGCGCAGCACTTCGGCGGGCGTGCCCTCCATCTCACGCGTGGTGATCTCGGCGGACGGCTGCCGCTCGCGAACGAGAGCTTCCGCCTCGCGCAGCACCCGCCGCCCCTCCTGGTGAACGGAGTCCGGCAGCACCGCGTCCGGGCGCCTGCCGACCAGGTACCACGACGTATCGGTCACGTGCACGATGTGCAGCGGCACGTGCCTGCGGGCGGCGTCGCCGGCCGCCCACTCCACGGCGGCCCGTGCGGCCACGGATCCGTCCACTCCTACGATGATCATGATTTCCTCCTTCGTCACCCCTCATCGGACCTCGTACGTGTCCGCGTGGCGCAGGGCCGGAGGTCGCCAGTGCAAGGGACGAAGGGCCTCTGCCTGCGGCGGTCCCGGCGACGGATCGGGCAGGGCCTGGGGACCTCGCCGATCCGCTTCCGCCGGCGGGGGCAGCCGCATGCTCAGCCGCACGGCGGTGCCCTCGGGACCGGTGGTGAAGGCGACCTCGTCGGCCAGGCGGCGCATCAACCAGATCCCCCGCCCGCCGGGCGCGGCGGGCGGCGGAAGGGAGGCGCCGGCGAGAATCCGCGCGGGAATACCGGGCCCTCGGTCGCTGATCTCGCAGCGAAGAACGCCGTCCCCGCACCACAGGCTCAGCCTGCCTCCGCCGCCGCCGTGCGCCACGGCGTTGACCACGCCGTCGTCGACCGCCAGGAGGAAGTCGTCGAGGCGGGCCCCGTCCAGCCCCCGTTCGCGCGTAGCCCCATTCGTTGTCGTACCAGCCGAAGGCCTTGACCAGGTCGCCGCTCGCCTGGGTGAGGGCGGAGTCGAACACGCAGGAAGCGGCCTCGCCGATGATGTCGCGGGAGACGAGCGGGTCGGTGCTGTAGCGCAGAATGCCGTGCAGTTCGTCCCGGACGGCTGCAGCGAAGGCGTCGTTGATCTCCTGGGCGGTGACAGGGCGGGTGAGCTGGGCGGACAGGTCGGTGATGGAGCCGTCCTCGACGGGGACGCGGATGGCGACGCCGTCCAGGCGGCCCTCCAGCTCGGGCAGGACCTGGCCGACCATTCGGGCGGCGCCGGTGGTGGTGGGCACGATGTTGACGGCGGCCGAGCGGGCCCGGCGCGGGTCCTTGTGCGGGGCGTCGAGCAGCATCTGGTCGCCGGTGTAGGCGTGGATGGTGGTCATGAAGCCGCGTACCAGGCCGAAGCGCTCGTGCAGCACCTTGACCATGGTGGCGACGCAGTTGGTGGTGCAGGAGGCGAGCGAGACGATCTCGTGACGGGCCGGGTCGTAGGCGGCGTCGTTGACACCGGGGTCGGCGCAGCCGCTCACGGCGATCTTCCGGCCGTCGAGACCTCGAGCAGGCCGGGGGCGGCGGTGACGGGCAGGTCCAGCACCCCGTACGTGGAGTCGTGCCTGAGCAGGTGGGCCAGCGTGGCCGGGTCGGCGATGTCGTTGACGGCGACGATCTCCAGGTCGGTGCGGAGCACACGGCGCAGGACGGCCCTGCCGATCCTGCCGAATCCGTTGATTCCGATTCTCATGCCTTCATCGTCCGGCGCTCGGGGCTCGCGGGTCAGAGGCCACGGTCCCGCGAGCGTGGGACCTTCGGCCCCTTGCCGGGGTCCGGCACGCGAAGGCGCCCGCCGGACGGAGAGGCGGCAGAGCCGCGGGTCCCCGTCCATCGGGCCTGCGCGCCGTGTCAGGCTGTCGTGACGGGGAACGACGCCGCCAGGCTCTCACCCCACTGCCTGGCCCGCTCCAGCTCCCCCGCCGCCAGCGGTCCTTCCGTGCCGGTGACGTAGAAGCTCTGCGCCGGCGCCACGACCCTGACGCCGAGGCGGCGCAGGCGCCTGGCGATACCACGGGCGGCGGAGCCGGGCACGCGCGGCTTGGCGACGCGTGTGTCGAAGGCGGCCGAGCGGACCTCGGCCGAGGCCGTGGCGAGCGCCGACAGCCACTCGCGCACGCCATCACCCCGGGAGACCAGCGGCTGCGTGGTCTGCTGGGCGGCGGAGCGGCGGGTGGAGGTCCGGCTCATGGAGAAGGCGTGCGTCGGCCCGCCGACCACGAGCAACCCGACCTCCGGCCCCGCTGTCGCGGGCGCGGAGCCGACCTCGACCACCTTCGTACGCAGGCGGGTGGCCAGCCCTTCGGCGACCGCCTCGGCGATCTGCTTGGTATTGCCGAACATGGATTCGTACACGACCAGCGCGTCCATCACGCGCCTCCCATCGGGTTGTCATGAGGCAGGACAGGTTCGAGGTGGAAGATCCCGGTCACGATCTCGCCGGGCTCCGTGGCGGGCCTGGCACGCCCGGCGACGGCCGACAGCACGTCCCGGACCGTGACCAACCCGACCAGCCCGTCGCCGGACACCACCGGCACGGCGTCGCAGCCGGCGTCGAGCATCAGGGCGGCGGCCCTGGGCAGCGGCGTGTCCTGCCGTACCCGCGGCACCTGTTCGCAGCCGAGCAGCGCCCGTACGGGACGGCTGGACTGCTCCTGCGGCCCGCCCGACCAGGACGCGGCGATCCGCTCTCGGGTCAGGATGCCGAGCACGTGCCGCCCGTCCACCACCGGCAGATGGTGCACGCCGGCCCTGCGCATCAGCTCCCAGGCCATCAGCGGCGACTCGCCGGGCTTCACGGCCACCAGGACGCGGCTCATCACCTGGCCTACGGTCAGCGTCTCCACGGTCATGATCTCTCCTGCCACGAGGTGACCGGCAGCACATCCGCATCCAACGGCGGCACGCCGAGGGAACGTCCCGGTCAGCGCGCGGTCCGCCGCGGAGTGACGGTGATCGCTGACCAGGTCATGAGGTAGGGCTACGGGCAACGCCGCAGGTCCCACTGGTGGTCACCAGCGGGAGCGGCGGTGCTCGGTCTGGTCAGCCCTTCTTCGCCCAGTCGCCCAGCGACCAGTCACGCACCTCGGGCATGTCTTCGAGGTGTTCGACAACGTACGTCTGGTGCTCGGCGAGTTTCCGCTCGCACCAGGCCATCAGGTCGCTGGCGCCGCGCGGCAGCCGCCTGGCGTTGTTGAGGGCGTCCATGACCAGGTGGTAGCGGGAGGCGCGGTTGCGTACGGTCATGTCGAAGGGTGTGGTGGTGGTGCCCTCCTCGATGAAGCCGCGCACCCGGAACCGGTCGGCGTCCGGGCGGCCGTGCACGAGCTGGTGGATGGCGCCGGGATAGCCGTGGAAGGCGAACACGACATCGACGGTGTCGGTGAACAGCTCGGTGAACAGGGTGCCGCTCATGCCGTGCGGGTGGTCCTTGGGCCGTATGAGCGTCATCAGGTCGACGACGTTGACCACGCGGGCCTTGAAGCCGGGCAGCCGCTCCTTGAGGATCTGCGCCGCCGCGACCGTCTCCATGGTCACCACGTCGCCGGCGCAGGCGAGCACGATGTCGGGGTCGCTCGCGCCGTCGTCGGTGCCCGCCCACTCCCAGATGCCGGCCCCGCGGGCGCAGTGCTCGATCGCCTCGTCGATGCCCAGCCACTGGAGCTGCCGCTGCTTGTCGATGACGATGAGGTTGATGTACGAGCGCGAGCGCAGGCAGTGGTCGGCCACTGACAGCAGGCAGTTGGCGTCCGGCGGCAGGTAGACGCGGGCCACGTCGCCGCGCTGGGTCAGCACGACCTGGATCAGGCCGGGGCCCTGGTGGGAGAAGCCGTTGTGGTCGTTGCGCCAGGCGGTCGAGGTCCACAGCACGTTGAGGCTCGGCACCTTGGCCCGCCACGGCAGCCGGCGCGCCTCCTGCAGCCACTTGCCGTGCTGCACGGTCTGGGAGGCGCTCACCATCGCGAACGCCTCGTAGGTCGCGAACATGCCGTGCCGCCCGGTCAGCGTGTAGCCCTCCAGCCAGCCGTGGCAGTTGTGCTCCGACACCACCTCCATGACCCGCCCGTCCCGGCTGATCGCCACGTCGTCGCCGGTGACGCGTTCGGCGAAAGCGCGGTCGGAGACCTCGAACACGGCGCCGAGCCGGTTGCTGTTGGTCTCGTCCGGGCAGACCAGCCGGAAGGTGTCGGGGTTGTCGCGGTAGACATCGCGCAGCAGCTCGCCGAGCCGGCGGGTCGACTCGGCGCGCGTGTGCGCCGGACGTGGCACCTCGACGGCGTAGCCCCGGAAGTCGGGCAGGGCGAGATCGCGCGTCAGCAGGCCACCGTTGGCGTGCGGGCTGGCGCTCATCCGCAGGTCGCCCTGCGGCGCCAGCGCGCGCACCAGCTCGGTCGGCGCGCCGCCGGCGTCGAACAGCTCCTCCGGCCGGTACGAGCGCAGCCAGCTCTCCAGGATCGCCAGGTGCTCCGGGTTGTCGCGCACGCCGGACAGCGGCACCTGGTGCGAGCGCCACGTGCCCGCCATCTGCACGCCGTCCACCTGCTCCGGGCCGGTCCACCCCTTGGGTGAGCGCAGGACGATCAGCGGCCACCGCGGGCGGGTCCCGTCCCATTCGCCGGTGCGGGCGAGGTGCTGGATGGTGCGGATCTTCGCCCACGCCTCGGCCAGCGTCGCCGCGAAGCGGTGGTGCATGCCCGGCAGGTCTGAGCCCTCCACCTCCAGCACCTCGTAGCCGTGGCCTTCCAGCAGCTGGCGGACTTCGGCGGGATCCTTGCGGGACAGGACCGTGGGGCCGGCGATCTTCGCGCCGTTGAGGTGGAGGATCGGCAGCACGGCGCCGTCACGCTCCGGGTTGAGGAACGACACGCCCTTCCACGACCCCTCCAGCGGCCCCGTCTCGGCCTCCCCGTCGCCCACCACGGCCACGGCCAGCAGGTCGGGGTTGTCCATGACGGCGCCGAAGGCGTGCACCAGCACGTAGCCGAGCTCGCCGCCCTCGTGGATCGAGCCCGGGGTGGTCACCGAGACGTGGCTGGGGATGCCGCCGGGGCTGGAGAACTGCCGGAACAGCCGCGACATCCCGGCCTCGTCCTGGCTGACGTCCGGGTAGATCTCGCTGTAGGTTCCCTCCAGATATCCGGCGGCCACCAGCGCCGGACTGCCGTGCCCGGGCCCGGCCAGGTAGATCGCCTGCTGCCCGGTGTGGCGGATGAGCCGGGAAACGTGCACGTAGATCAGCGACAGTCCAGGGCTGGTGCCCCAGTGGCCCAGCAGCCGCGGCTTGATGTGCTCCGGTGCCAGCGGCTCGCGCAGGAGCGGATTGCCCTGCAGGTAGATCTGCCCGATCGTGAGGCAATTGTTGGCCCGCCACCAGGCGTCCAGTTGTTCGACCTCCTCGGTCTCCGGGGAGGCCAGTCTCTCCAGCATGTCCTCATCGACGGCCTTGCGGACCTGTTCCTCCGAAACTGCGGTCATGAGCACGTTCCCTTCTCAGTGTGGTTTGCCGGAGTGCCCAAAGGTGCGGCTGTTCAGTCCAGCCCCGCGGGCGGTGGGGTGACGCACGGAGGATCGGCGGCGGCCGCACGCGAGGGGCCGGACCCGCCGACGCCCGCAAGGATCATGGCCTCCTCTGTCACCACACCATCCGACCTCAGCCGAGGCCCCGGGAACAGGGCCGGAAGTCCCCACGACCGCAGGTCCAAGGGCCACCCGCTTGAGGGGAGCGTGTCGTCGATGGCGAAGGGACAAAGGCCCTGTCTCATATGTCGGGCGGCTGGGTAGCGTCACCCGAGGCGGCTCACACCTGGCTGCCGGCAATGACTCACCGTGGAGGAGACGATCATGCCCCACCCGGGAGATTTCGGGCGTCGCATCACCCATCACCGCACGAGGTTGAACCTGACGCTGGAAGAAGTGGCCGACCGCGCGGACATGTCGGCCGGATACGTGCAGTACCTGGAAGACCATCTGGGCACCCCCGACAGGGGCACGGTGACCCGTCTGGCCAAGGCGCTGGAGACCACGGTGGAAGATCTGCTGGGCGGAGGGTACGAGCGCCCGCCCGACCCGGGAGCCGCTGCGGAGAGCCCCGTGCTGGAAGTGCTGGCGCCCGCGGAGTGCCTGCGCCTGATCGCGCCGGGCGGCATCGGCCGGGTGGCGTTCAACGGCTCACATGGCCCGACGGTACTGCCCGTCAACTACAGGCTGCACGACGGTGCAATCGTCTTCCGCACCACCCACGGCGGCCCCATGGACGAGGACCTGCGAACAGGCGTGGCGGGTGTGGAGATCAAGATCGGCTTCCAGGTGGACCGGATCGACGAGCTGCGGCGCGAGGGCTGGAGCGTACTCGTCCAGGGTCCGGCCCATCACGTGCCCGATGATGAACTGGCCACGGTGAGCGGCGCCGACGTCACCCCGTGGGCGGGCGGCCAGCGGCACCTGTACATCCGCATCGTGCCCCACCAGATCACCGGGCGCCGGATCCATGGCCTCTGACCGCGCGACGGGATCGCCTCAAGCTCACCACGTAGACCGAACCGGAGCCGTTCGTACAACGCACGGGCCGGTCCGTTGTGCAGCCCGATGATCACCACGATCCGGCGCTCCCCCGCTCGGGCCATGACCTCCTTGACCAGGCTTCGGCGATCCCTCGTCACAGCATGGCAGGGTGGCGATCAGGCGGTTGATGTCCGCCTCGGCGGGCGTCTCCTCCCACGCCACCGCCCCGCCAGCCGGTCACCCTCGACCATCGCGCCCAGCCACGAGAGGGGCTGGGCGCGCAGGTCGTCCAGGCTCTCATACAAGCGCGGGATCTTGACGTACCTGATGAGCTCGGCCTCGATGGCGTAGGAGACTTGCCGCAAGGCCAGCAACTGCGAGCCGCGCGGTTCGCCGGCGGGGCTGTTTTCGGTGATCAGCATCGGACCAGCACGACGCCGCGTTCGACCCGCCCAAGGTGCCGGTCCGCCAGGCGGGGCGTGAGGAGGCCGAAGTCCTCGAGGGGATCGAGAGCTCCGGCCCGTTCTCACTTGAGCGCCTCCGTCTTCGCCGGGGCGAGCGCGTGCCGCACGGTGGACATCAGCCACAGCGCGATCGTGGCGTAGAACAGCACCGCCAGCGCGAGCTCCGCCGCCGTGATCAGCCCGATCACGCCCGCCAGGAGCGCGATGCCGCCCAGCGTGCTGGCGACGACCGCATACGGGCCTTGGCGCTCGTACGCCTCGGGTGCCGCGCTGAGCATGCAGCCGCCCACCAGGCCCAGGAGCAGGATCGTCCCGGTAGCACCGCGTACGTTGTCGACGATCGGGAGGTTCGTGCCCTGGGTGAAAGCGATGTAGACGGCGACGTTGACGCCCGCGGCCACTGTCGCGAGAGCGTCCTTCCAGGTCAGCCTCATCGTGCCACCTCCTTTCACCACGAGCGTCCGCGCGGGCGGCGCGGACGCCCAGTGCCATTGGTCCCTCGGGATGAGGGGCGTTCGCCGGTGTTCCGAGCCCGGTCGAGAAGTCACCATGGGCTCATCAGGAGGTGAACCGATCATGATCGGTGGACGCGTGATCATGGAAGCGCCGCTCGTCGACGCGGAGCTGCTGACGCTGAAGAAGCGGGTCGACGATCTCGAGGAGCAGGTGCGCACGCTGACAGCCGCGAACCTGGCCCTGGTGCGCAGCATCGAGAACCTGCAGCGGACCGCGCCGGCCCCGGCCGATTGAGGATCTACGTGATGCCGGCGAGCTCGTCACGTAAGTACGCGATGAGCTCGTCGAGATCGGGGACGCTGGCGGGGTCGGCGATGACGGTGATGGCGACCGTGCCGGCGTAGGAGAGGATCTCGAAGCTCACCGTCACGTTGCCGTTCTCGGATACCGCCACCGGGATGATCTCGCGGATGTCGGCGCCGGCGAAGACCAGGGGACGGTCGGGGCCGCGTACGTTGCTGACGAGGGTGTGGATGCGGCGCTGGCGGCGCAGGTAGCGGCGGTAGAGCCCGAGCGCGGCCAGCAGCCGGATCAGCGGGCCGAACAGATCGGCGGCGGAGGCGGTCGCGGCCCGTTTCTTGCGCCAGGCGAGCAGCGCGGCGATGCGCTCCATGCGGTGCGCGGGATCGCCGGTGACGGGCAGGGCGGCGATCATCACGCCGAAGCGGTTGCCGAGCTCGCCGGAGGTGGTGCTGCGCCGTGCCGAGACCGGCACCGAGACCGACAGAGCGCCGACGTGCTCGCCCCGCCGTTCCAGGAGCCTGTTCAGCGCTCCCGTGACGGCCGTCAGGAGGGCGTCGTTGACGGTGCCGCCGTGGCGGTGGGCCGCGGACCGCAGGGGCGCGAGGCCGGTCCGCACGACGGCGAAGGTCCGGCGCGGGCCGGTCAGCGCCGCGAGCAGGGCGAGCCCGCCGATCCCGTCGGCCAGCACGTGGTCGAGCACGACGATCAGCGCCACCGCGCCGTCGCTCAGCCCGGTGACGAAGACCGCTGTCCACCGCGACGGGGGCAGCGGGCCGGTCAGCGCGCCGGCGGCCACGTCCAGCAGCGCCCGCTCGTCCCCCGGCGCGGGGCAGGTGACCTCGCGCACGTGCAGCCGGAGGTCGAACCGCGGATCGTCCACCCACACCGGGCGGCCACCGCCGAACGGCACCCGTACCAGCCGCCGCCGGAGCCTCGGCACGGAGCGGATCCACTCGGCCAGCAGCGCCGACGCCCGCGTCACCTCGAATCCCGGCCCCGGCTCCAGCATCAGGACGGCGCCGGCCCGCTGTGACAGCGCGCCCCCCGCTCCCATGGCCAGCATGGCGACATCGGCGGGGCTGGCACGATCGATGAGCCCCATCACGCTCATCGGTGGCCGGGGACGACGCGCGCGTCCGGCCCGGGGAAGACAAGGGAATCGCGGCCGCTGTCCAGCCAGCGCACCTGGTAGGGAGGCGAATCGTCGGCGTGCTCCACACCCACGACGAAGCCCTCCCGGCGGGTGTTGCCGCCGTACGTACCCTCCACGATCAGCCGGTCCCCCACGGTCGTCCCTGGAGCGGCTGCTGCTGACCGCCATCGATAACTTCCTCAAGGATCAGGTCAAAGGCACACTTCGGGGTCAACTTCGGCGAAGACTGCAGACGCTCTTCGAGGCCGACGTGTCAATTCCCTGAAAGCGTGGAGACGCTCTATGCCACAGCGGTCCTCAGCAGGGCCGATGAGGCTTGTCTCTTCTCGATCATGTGACGTTCGAATGTTATGGGCTGCAGGCCGTCATTGGCGCTGTGCCGCCGGGTGGTGTTCTAGAAGTCGGCGATCCAGGTCGCGATCTTCAGGCGGGCATCGGCCCGGGTACGGAAGCGGTGACCGTGCACGTACTCGACCTTGAGCGTGCTGTTGAACGCCTCAGCGGCCGCGTTGTCGAGCACGCAACCCACATGGCCCATCGACTGGACCACGCCCAGGCGCCGGCACAGCTCCTGGTAGCGGGCGGCCGTGTATTCCGAACCCTAATCGAGCACGGCGCCAAATTGGGCATCGACGTCGAGGTCATGGCCAGAAAAACTGAAACCCGCAGATTCCACGTCGTCAAACGCCGCTGGGTCGTCGAACGCAGCCTGGGCAGGCTCATGCCCTACCGCCGCTTAACCCGCGATTATGAAAACCCTGCCCGCCAGCTCCCGAGCCGTGATCCACATCGCCTCGATCAGCAACCTCACCAAGCGCATAACAGACGAAACCACTCCAATCTGGCGAGGTACCTACTAGGACATAAGACGCAATCTACTCAAATCAAATGCCCTCTCAGAACGGCCAGTCCCGACATGATGAGCCCGCCGTGCTACTTAACGTGACTAGCCGTAGCGGTTATCACAGAGAGCTACTTTGGGGCCGGTCGCGCGGACCCGAGCGAGGCCTTGTGGCCTGGAAACTGGGATTTTCCGCCTTCCCCAGTTCGATCACGGTTAGATGAAGTAACTTCACTCTTCATGAAGCTCTGTCGGCGTGACCGAGCTTCTTGCTGATCGGGTGTGTCCCGAGATCGGCAGTGCAGCACGCAAGCAGGGGGCCTCTGCCTTCGCCCTCCAGAGCACGGCCTTTCCGCATGAGGGCGATCGGCGAGAAGGCGAACTGTACGCGGGACGCTCTTACAGCCCCCGCTCAGGAGGCGGGTCGATAGCGAACCCGAACCGTGGAGGTTGCGTCTCCCTCGGAGAGTGGGTCGAGACGGATCGGGGCGCCGCCGGGCTTGCTGTAGAGCCGTATACCGTCGCCGAGGAGGACCGGCGCGATGTGCAGGTCGATCTCGTCGATCAAGCCGAGTTCGAGAAGCTGGGCGCCGATGTTCGGGGAGAACACCATGACGTCCCTGCCTCCTGCGGCTGCCAGCGCCAATTGCACGACGTCAGCTGGGTCGCGATGTAGGAACGTCACGTCCTCGGCGGGTTCCGCGTCTTCGGGATGGTGAGTCAGAACGAAGATCGGGCCGTGCCAGGCGCCGCCCCACGGACTGTGTCCCACCGGTGAGTCCCAGCCATCTCGCCCTGCGATGATCGCGCCCGTGCGTTCGATATACCCCTCGATCACGCCTGGCTCCGCGCGGTACCCGCCCGTCCACATCCAGTCCATGCTGTGATTTCGACCTGCCACGAAACCGTCC
>DASUCK010000025.1:0-7774 GCA_036276095.1 Nonomuraea sp.
GTGATCACGCGCGTCTCGCCGGGCGGGGATCAGCCACCAGGGGTCGGCGGCCGGACCGACCTGCTGACCGCACGCTCCCCGCGGCCGGCTCCGCGCCGTCGTGGCGGACGGTCAGGCGCAGCTCGCGGCGCCCGCTGGGCAGCCGCTCCCCCACTCCGCCTCCGCCGTGAACGCCTCCGGCACGTCGACGACCAGGTCGTTCACGCAGTCTCCCCGGCGATTGCCGCCACGGTGAAGGCGCCCTTGCGGGTGTTCAGCTCGACGAGGTCGGTCTCCACGGCGGCGAACGGATCGTCGAGCGGGATCCGGAACGTCCGGATCTGGCTCGGCCCGAAGTCGGCCGTCAGCCTGACCCCCGCCAGCGGGACGTCCAGCGTGGCGACCGCCGCCGCGCCGGTGGTCTCCACGGCTCGGACGACGAGGTCGCGCGGCGCGTCCTCGTGCAGCTTGACGGCGGTCACCATCACCTGGCCGCCGCCGTCGTCCACGAAACCCCGCGCGCCCGGCAGCGGGCCGTCGTGGAAGCTCTCCAGCATCGCCCGCACCGGCGAGCCGAGCAGCGCCGCCCGCCGCGCGGGCCGCGTCGCCCGCCAGTCGCCGGCGTGCGGCACCAGCAGGTACGTGAACCGCTGCACCCCCTGGTCCTGGTAGGAGTAGTGGCCGTCGGGGTCGAGGAGTCGGGGGTCGTGCCAGGCGTAGACCGGGCTGCGCACGGCGGTGATGCCGATGCTGGGGCTGCGGCCCGGCGACCGCGGCGACACGTCGTAGCCGTGCTTGGCGTCGTTCACGACCAGCAGCCCGGCGCCGGCGCCCGACAGGTCCACCCACGACTGCGCCGGCTCCTCGGCCCCGTCGACCGGCCGGCCCAGATGGCCGAACGGGATCTCGTACGTGGCCGCCGGCGACTCGAGCGCGACCGGGAACCGCAGCTTCATCAGGTGCGCCCGCTCCCGCCAGTCGAGCGTGACGCGTACCTCGACCTGGTCGTCGTCGCCCGCGCCGAGGATGAACTCCTCCACCATCGTCGAACGGCCCCACGCCCGCTCCACCCGGACGCGGGCCCGCAGCGGGCCCGACTCACGCAGCACGACGCCCGTGGTCGTCATGGCCGCGCCCGGCCAGTCGTAGGACACCACGCGGTGGCCCCACGTGTCGGTCGGGTCCGCGCAGATCACCGTGTGCTCACCGGTCGCGCCGGCCACCAGGTCGGCGCCGGTGCGCTTGTCGAGCAGGCTCGACAGCCAGCCGGTGGCGGGGTCGAGCTCCAGGCGGAGCACGTCGTTCTCGAGGTGTGTCGGGCCGCAGGACAGCGCGCCCCCGGCGGAGCCGCCGCCCTGGCGCAGGCGGTAGAGGCGGTAGCCGAGCGGCGGCAGGTCGGCGCGGAACACGGTGGCGCCGCGGCCCTTGTCGTCGGTGGTGGCGACCGGCTGGATGCGCTGGCAGGGCACGTCCGCGCCGTCGGCGTCCACGACGTGCACGCCGGCCGGGGCGAGTCCGTACTGCATCTCGACGCGGGTGGTGACCGGCCACGGATGCGGGTTGAAGACGAGTACCGGCTGGGTGCCGTCCTCCCGCGGGACGCGGACGTCGCGGGCGATCACGTTGTGCGCGCGGGCGATGATCCGCTTGGCGATCGCGACGGCCTCGCCGAGCTGGTCGCGGGCGTCGTCGTAGGCCGGTTCGATGGCCGAGCCCGGCAGCACGTCGTGGAACTGGTTGAACAGCACCTGCTTCCAGGCCCGTTCCAGGTCGGCGCGGGCGTCGTGGCCGGCGACGGCGGCCCAGCGCTCGGCCGACAGCACCGCCGCCTGCGCCCGGCGCTGCCACCGCTTGACGCCGGAGTGGGAGGAGTAGCAGCCGGCCGCGTGATGCTGCAGGTCGTCGCGCCACACCGGCAGCTCGGCCAGGCCCTGCTCGCCGAGCCGCTTGACCGTCTCGTCGAAGTAGCGGCGCGGCGAGGACATCGTCAGCTCGCCGAACGTGCCCATCCGGTCGTAGCGGTGGATGGACTCGATGTTGGCCCTGGTGGGGCCGCCGCCGTGGTTGCCGACGCCGTAGAAGACCATCAGGTCGCCGAGCGAGCGGTCGAGCTGGCCGAGCGCCTTCTCGGTCTGGCCGGCGACCTCGCCGGGCGGGCTGCAGTACTCGAACGGGATGCGGTACGCCAGCACGCGGCTGCCGTCCGCGCTCTCCCACCAGAACAGCGTGCCGGGCAGGTCGCTCTCGTGCGGGCCGGGGCGCAGGAAGCAGTAGGAGTCCATGCCCTGGCCGCGGAGGATCTGCGGGAGCATGGCGTTGTGGCCGAACGGGTCGACGTTCATGCCGACCGTGGCGGTGCGGCCGAACCTGTCCTTGAGGTAGCGCTGGCCGTACAGGCCCTGGCGGACGAACGACTCGCCCGAGGGCATGTTGCAGTCGGGCTCCACCCACCAGCCGCCGACGTTGACCCAGCGGCCCTCGGCCACCCGCTCCGCGATCCGGGCGAACAGCTCGGGGTCGGACTCCTCCACCCAGGACAGCAGCACGACCTGGTCGCAGGTGAAGACGAAGTCCGGGTACTCGTCCATGCGGTGGATGGCCGACCAGAACGTGGCGCGGGCCTCCTGGTAGCCCTCCTGCCAGGGCCAGAGCCACACCGGGTCGAGGTGCGCGTTCCCGATCATGTGGAGGGTGCGGTCGGGGGCGGCGGCGGGGCGGGGGGCGCGCGGGAGATCCTCGGGCTGGGCGCCCGAGGGGGCGTTGGCCATGGGGGCGGTCATGAGGCGGCCCAGGCGTCGATCTTCTCGCTGATCATGTGAAGCATCAGTGTGTGCATTTCCTGGATGCGCGGCGTTTCCGTGGCGGGGGCGAGGAGGAGGCGGTCGGCGTGGGAGGCGGCGGCTCCGCCGTCGCCTCCGCCGAACAGTACCGTCACCGCGCCCTTGCTCCGCGCGACCGCCAGCGCGGCCACCACGTTGGGCGAGTTCCCGCTGGTGGTGAACGCGGCCACGACGTCGCCGGGGCGGGCCAGCGCCCGCACCTGCCGGGCGAAGACGGCCTCGTAGGAGTAGTCGTTGGCGACGCACGTCATGACGGTGGCGTCGGTCGTGAGCGTCACCGCGGGCAGGGGGCGGCGGTCGCGCCTGTAGTGGCCGATCAGCTCGCCGGTGAGGTGCTGGGCGTCGGCCGCGCTCCCGCCGTTTCCGAGGGTGTACAGCGTGCCGCCGCGGGCGAAGGTCCCGATGAGCAGGTCGGCGACGCCCTCGACGGCCGGGAGCAGCGCCGCCATGCCGCGGGCGGCCGCGAGGTGCCCCTCGACGTGCTCGGCCAGCACCGTCGCCGAACCGCCTCCGGGATCGGCGACGGCCGCCGGCCCGGCCATCGGGGATACCGGTGGGGTCGGGCGGGCCTCCTCTCCCGGCGCCGGCGGGTTCCGGGGCGCCGGAGAGGTCGTGGGAGCGGCGTGATCAGGCATGAGGGGACTTTCCTGCGGAGAGAAGGTCGTGGGCGACCGCGCCCGCGCCGACCACGCACACGCCGGCGCCGAGCTGGGAGAGCTCGATGCGCGCGCTGCGGGCGGCGGGCGGCATGGCGTCGCGGGCGACGGCCGCGGCGACGGGGTCGAGGAGCCGGGCGCCGGCGCGGGTGACACCGCCGCCCAGGACCACCAGCTCGGGCTCGAAGGCGTTCACCAGGTCGGTGAGCGCGCTGCCCAGGGCCCGGGTGGTCTCGTCCCAGATCTCGGTGGCGAGCGGGTCGCCGGACGCGGCGGCGCGGGAGACGTCCTCGGCGGTGGGGCGCTCGACGGCCGACAGGGCCGAGGAGCGGCCGGCGGCCAGCGCCTCGCGGGCGCGTTCGGCGATGGCGGTGCCGGACGCGTACGCCTCCAGGCAGCCGCGCCGCCCGCACGAGCAGGTGCGCCCGCCGGGCCGGACCAGGACGTGGCCCAGCTCGCCGCCGTTGCCGGCCGCGCCCCTGTGCAGGCGGCCGCCGATGACCGAGCCGCCGCCGACACCGGTCGAGATGGTCAGGTAGAGCATCGTGCTGGTGCCGCGGCCGGCCCCGTGGCGGAACTCGCCCAGGGCGGCGGCCGTGGCGTCGTTCTCCAGCGCGGACGGCGCCCCGAACGCCTCCGCGGCCATCGCGCCCACCGGGACGCCGATCCAGCCCGGCAGGTGCGGCGGGCATTCCAGGATCCCGGCGCGGGCGTCCAGCGGGCCGCCGCAGGAGATGCCGACGGCGGCGACCTCCTCGGGCCGCCCGGCCTCCGCGATCGCCTTCCTGCCCAGGTCGAAGAGCCTGCTCAGGACCCGCTGCGGCCCTTCCTCCCGCCGGGTGGGCACGACCTGCCAGCCGTGGATCCGGCCGTCTCCGGTGACCACGCCGGCGGCGAGCTTGGTGCCGCCGATGTCCAGAGCCAGAACCGGGGGAAGCGGGGGGACGACGTGCTGCATGGGGCCTCCGACCGGGAACGCGTGCCGCGGTCAAGGGCTGTGACATCGTTCCCACACGGATCCTAGGGTGACCCTTCCCGGCGGTCAACGTATGAGATGGGGGAAATGTCAGGTTATCGCCGGTGGCCGGGTGGACCAGCGGTGGAGTCGCGGCGGACGAGATGCACGTTGAGCACGGTGGTGACCGAGTCGGCGTCGGGCATCCCGATCCGCTCGTCCAGCCGCCGCACGGCGGTCGCGCCCAGGTTGAAGGCGTCCTGCGACACCGTGGTGACCGTGGGCGCGACCATGCTCATCCACGGCGCGTCGTCGAAGGCCACCAGGCTGACGTCCGCGGGCACCCGCAGCCCCAGCTCGTGGATGGCCCGCCAGACGCCCTCGGCCAGCACGTTGTTCGCGGCGAACACGGCCGTCGGCCGGTCGGGCCCGCGCAGCATGTCGAGCGCCCGACGCCGCGAGTCGGCGACGTCCCAACCGGAGGAGACGACCAGGCCGGGATCGACCTGGAGGTCACCGGCCGCGAGCGCCTCCAGATAGCCCTGGTAGCGCTCGTAACCGGTGGTCCAGTCGGTCTCGTCGATGAACAGCGCGATCCTGCGGTGCCCCAGCTCCACCAGGTGCGCCGCCGCCGTGCGGGCCCCCACCCGGTTGCCCACCACGACCCCGTCGGTCGAGCCGGCCGCGAACTGCCGGTCGACCTCGACCACCGGCACGCCGTGGGCCGCCAGGTACGTCGAGACCGCCGGGGAGTTGGGTGTCACGATCACGCCGGCCACCCTGAGCGCGACCAGCGCCTCGGCCGCCTCGTGCTCGGCGTCGGCCGACAGGCTGGTGTCGGCCAGCACCATCGTGTAGCCGCGCTCGCGGGCCTCCCTGCTCACCCCGGCCGCCAGCTCGGCGTAGAACGGGTTGCGCAGGTCGCTCACCAGCACCCCGACCGACCGGCTGACCTGCTGCTTGAGCGTGCGGGCCATGACGTCGGGCACGTAGCTGAGCTCGGCCGCCGCGCGCAGGACGCGCTCGCGCACGTCGCTCGCGGCGTACCCGCGGCCGGTGAGCGCGCGGGAGACGGTGGAGCGCGACACTCCGGCGGCCTCCGCTACGTCCTTGATCGTGGGCCGCCGGGCAGTGGTACGCCGCTCTACGGCCATCGGACACCGTCCCCGACCACGTCGACCAGGGCCTCGGCGTGCTGCCCGAGCCGAAGCTCGCCGATGGTCAGGTCGACCGCGAGGCGAACGCGGCGCCGCGGCACGGCGCCGGCGCCGAGTCGGAGACGCACCTGCTCCATCCCTCCTGCCGGCAGCCTGAGCGTCAGTGCCCCGGGCTCGCGCTCCCAACCCGGGGGGACGACGGGCTCGACGGTGGCGACGACCTTCTCGGGGAACGGGTTGCGCACGGTGGCCGTGAGCACGAACTCGCCTCCCGCCGGAACGCTCGAACAGTACGGCGTCAGGCGGCACAGCACGCCGTCGGCCCCGAGGTCGAGCCGGTCGAGCGGGAGCAGGTCGTGGTGGAGCGCGACGAGTTCCTCGCCGCGCTCGGTCAGCATGCGGAGGTGGTCGTCGTCGACCCAGCGCGGCCGCCAGTGGCCGCTGACCATGAGGTCGGGACGCAGCCGCCGGTAGAGCGCGGCGCTCTTGCGGTAGTCCTCGACCTGGAACCGATTCTTGTACTGAAAATTCAGGATCTCCTGGCGTTCGTTCGGTATGCCCATCCCGTCCTGCTGGTCGCCGGTGACCAGCACCCGGTAGCCGTCCACCTCGACCTCGTACGCCGCCGCGAACAGCGTGTGACCCGGCAGGTCGTGCACCGTGATGTCGTACTCGCGCCACCGCACCGTCTCCCCCAGCTCCAGCACGCGGTCGGCGGGGATGGGGTCGAACCACTGGCACGGCAGGTCGTGGTGGAGCGGGGCGGCCAGGACGGGGGCGATGTGGGAAGGCGCCCAGATCGCGGTGCCCTCGACGTCGCGCAGCAGCGGCATGCCGGCCACGTGGTCGTCGTGGTAGTGGGTGGGGAGGGCGACCTCGACGCGGGTCACGCCGTAGTGCTCGCGCAGCGCGGGGAGCGAGGCCAGCCAGGGACGGCGGGCGGCGCGCGAGGTGTTGTGCACGAGGCCGGTGGACATGTCGTAGCCGAAGTCGAAGACCATGGCCGCGCCCGACTCCGACAGCAGGACGTAACTGTGGGAGTTGGCGCTCCTGTTCATGAGCAGGTGGGAGGTCACCTCGATGAACGGGTTGGCCAGCAGGCCCTTCACGTCCCAGGGGTGGGGGCGGCGGAAGTTGACGTAGCGCTGCATGGCGGCGGACAGGCGGCTCAGCGCGCCGGCCGGGTCGGACATCGGCTCGCCGTGCGACGGCAGTAACGTCTCCAGCTCCTCCCGCTGGAGGAGCTCGCAGCTCAGCACCACCATGGCCGGGCCCTCGTTCTCGGTGTAGGACCACTGGGTGGCGGCCAGCGACCACACCTTGCCGGGCGCGTAGATCAGGTCACCGGTGAACGCGACCCTGCTCCCCACCGCGCCACCGTCGTCGGGGGGCATGGTCACCACGTACGACACCGAGCCCGGCGTGTGGCCGGGCGTGGGGAGCACGCGCACGTCCACGCCGCCGTACGTCGCCGTCCGGTACTCGGGCACCACGTCGGCCACCGGCACCGGCTCCAGCAGCGAGAACCGGTCGTCGCGCAGGTCGTAGTCGTTGCTGATCTGGCGCCCCGCCCACATCTCGTCGACCTTCTCGAACAGGTCGCGCTCGACCGGCGGCACGTGGACGGGGATCCCGGCCGCGACCGCTCTGGCCAGGCCCTGGGCCTGGTCGCGGTGGTGGTGGGTCATCAGGACGTGGGTGATGCGGTCGATCCCCATCTCGCCGAGAAGGTCGAGCACGCGCCCGGAGCCGAAGTCGATCGCGATCCCGGTGCGTTCCTCCCCCTCCTGGTCGGGGGCCGCCACGACATAGACGTGACTGGTGTCCGCGACACGGAACACCCCGGGCACAACTTCGGTCACATCCCTACTCACAAGGCGCGATTCTATCCGGTATCGTTCCCACAAGGGATGCCCTGGAGAAGATCGTTCCTCTCCGAACGGGCGGCGACCGGGAGGTCACACGTCGGGTTCCCGCAGCGCGCCGGGCGGTGGCCGCCCCGGGGCCGCCCCGGGGCCGCCGGTCTCACCGGCGCCACCAGGCGGCCACCTGGCGCAGGTCGTCGCCACTGATCGGCTCGCCGGCCACGGACTCGACGTAGTACAGCGCGGGCACGCCGAGCGCGGGCTGCGCCTCGGCGTACGCCAGCCAGTCGGCCCGGCCCGGCATCGGCCACTGGTCGGTGTC